>PIVJ01000226.1 GCA_003353955.1 Bacteroidota bacterium
GTGTATACATGCATAAAAAGGTGTTATAGACTACATATATGCAAAATGTCAGCCTCCTAGATTAAACAGGATGGATTTCAAGAGGCAAACAAGCTCGAAACTGTTATTGCGCAATACACACCCTTAAAATTTGCCAGGTGCCAAAAAGTGTATACACGCATAAATAGGTTTTATAGACTACATATATGCAAAATGTCAGCCTCCTAGATCAAACAGGATAGATTTCAATAGGCAAACAAGCTCGAAACTGTTATTGCGCAATACACCCCCTTAAAATTGGCTAGGTGCCAAAACGTGTATGCATGCATGAATAGGTGTTATAGACTACATATATGCAAAATCTCAGCCTCCTAGATTCAACAGGATGGATTTCAATAGGCAAACAAGCTCAAAACTGTTATTGCGCAATACACACCCTTAAAATTGGCCAGGTGCCAAAAAGTAGATACACACATAAATAGGTTTTATAGACTACATATATGCAAAATATCAGCCTCCTAGATCAAACAGGATGGATTTCAATAGGCAAACAAGCTCGAAACTGTTATTGCGCAATACACCCCTTAAAATTGGCTTGGTGCCAAAAAGTGTTAACATGCATAAATAAGGGTCAAAGGCTACACACATGCAAAAATTCAGCCTCCTACATGGAACAGTGGTGATTTCTAGACAGAGAACCTCAAAACTGTTATTGCGCAATACACCCCCTTAAAATTGGCCGAGTGCCAAAAAATTTCAGGGTATACAACTTTGGACCCAAAGGTATCCACACTCAAGATATGAACGTCCTACGTCAAACAGGCTTGATTTTTTTAGCCGGAGAAAATATAGGGGAGAAAAAAAGTATAATAATAAGAATAACTAGAAAAGTCACTGCTAGGCAGTAACAAGGGTCCACAAGGATGCCTCAAAATAGTGTAACTACAATGCAATTTAATAAGAATCCATCTGCTTACTCCTACATCAAACAGTGCAGAAGCTGGATAAATTCAAAGCTGTTATTGCACAACATGCAAAATAGCAGCATTCTACATACAACAGTCTTGATTTCTACAGTCAGACAAGCTCAAAACTGTAATTGCACAATACACCTGTGACCCTCAAATTTAGCTGGGTGTCAAAGAAGTTCACAATGAAGTAATATGGGCCACATATTACCAACATGAAAAATAGCAGCCTCATACATTGAACACTGTTAATTTCTATAGCCAGACAAGCTAAAACTGGTATTGTGCAATACACCTCCTTCAAATTGGCTGGGAGCCTACAGGTTTTAACATGGGCAAACATGGATCATAGGCCACTAAAGTGCTGTGTTAATTTCTATAGTTGTACAATGTCAAGAATGTCATTGTGTGATACACCCCTAAAAATTGGCTGGGAGCCAACACATACCAACATGGACAAACTTGGTTTATTGGCTATCAATAAACTTCAGCCTTCTGGGTAAAATGGGCCATAGGCTGCCAACATTCCAAATATCAGCCTCCTACATCAAACAGTGGTGGTTTTTATGGCTGCACAAGGTCAAAACTGTTATTGCACAATACACACCCTCAAATTTGGCTCAGTGCCAAAGAAGTTCAATAATAAGAAACTTGTGTCATGGACTACCAACATGAAAAATAGCAGCATCCTACATCCAACATTGTTGATTTCTATAGCCTCACAACCTCAAAACTGTTATTGCGCTATATACCCTATTGAGATTGGCTGGGAGCCAAAAAGTTTTAATATGGAGAAATGTGGGTCATTTCCCACCGACATACCAAATATCAGCCTCTGACATCAAACACTGTTGATTTCTATGGCTGTACAAGGTCAAAACTGTTATTGCGCAATACACCCCGTTAAAATTGGCTTGGTGCCAAAAAGTGTCAACGTGCATAAATAGGTATTAAAAGACTACATACATGCAAAATATCAGCCTTCTAGATCAGACAGGGTGGATTACTTTAGGAAAAAAGCTCAAAGCTGTTATTGCGCAATACAACAGCTCAAAAATTGGCTTGGTGCCAATAAGTGTCAACATGCAGAAATATGGCTTAAACACTACATTTATGCAAAATATCAGCCTCCTAAATCAAACAGGGTAGATTTCTATAGGCAGACAAGCTCGAAACTGTTATTGCGCAATACCCCACCTTAAAATTGGCTAGGGGCCAAAAAGTGTATACATGCATAAACAGGTGTTATAGACTACATATATGTAAAATGTCAACCTCCTAGATCAAACAGGATGGATTCCAATAGGCAAACAAGCTCGAAACTGTTATTGCGCAATACACCACCTTAAAATTGGCTAGGTGCCAAAAAGTGTATACATGCATAAAAAGGTGTTATAGACTACATATATGCAAAATGTCAGCATCCTAGATCAAACAGGATGGATTTCAATAGACAAACAAGCTGGAAACTGTTATTGTGCAATACACCCCCTTAAAATTGGCTAGGTGCCA
>PIVJ01000227.1 GCA_003353955.1 Bacteroidota bacterium
GACACAGTTCACCCAAAACAATTGAAATAAATAATAATAAAATTGCAAGTCCGCTTGATAGTTTAATAAGAAATATTAACTTGTAGCTATATACGATATAACTACAATGTGGTTATACAATTGTTATAAGTAAGGCGCGAAAAAAATTAAAAGCAAATAATTCCACTATCTTTTTTCACATTCTGATAGTTTAAGTAAGTTCGAAACTCTATAGCTTTTTGATAATATAATGTATTCTATTCTTAGCGGTTTGACAGGAAATTTATTAGAATGGTTCGGTATTAATGATAAATAAAAAATAGTATTCCTTCGCGCTTTGCAGCCTCTGGCTGCATTTGTGTCTATAAAATTTCAGGAACTAGAAAAAATCAAAGGTAAAATAGTAAGCCCGGATAAAATACCCGGGCTTTTTTATTTATTTCTTTTCCTTATGTTTCTTCTTGGTAGTAATAAGAATAACGCCATTTGGAGCATTATACTCCTTTACAGCTTTTTCATCTTTAATAACACTAATCGAGTGGATATCATCCGGTGATATTTTCTCCAAAGTTTTTTGGTCTGATACCTCACCATCAATTATAAATTTAGGACCACCTTCACCAATCAGTACATCACCTCTTAAAGAAATTTTAGACTCTTCTTTTTTAGTTTTAATCAATATCACACCATTGGGTGCATTATATTCTTTTATAGCTTGTTCTTCTTTAATTACCGATATTGATTCAATTTTATCCTGGTCGAGTAACTCAAGAATTTCCGAGTCGTATTTTTTACCATCAATGTATACATCAGGCTGTTTTCCATCTTTTACTTTTACAATCAATCCTTCTTTTTTCTCATCGTTTTTTGAATCAACTTTCACAACTTGTGCTTGAATAATAACAGTTATACTAATTAAAAAGCATGTTAATAGTATTTTTTTCATAATCGTAGTTTTTAATATTTAGTAATTAATAAATTTTATATAAAATTATTCCGCGGATGCATAAATGATAATCATATCGTCTTCATAAACAGACTTTAATTCTGGCTTAGTTTTCTTGTTTTCGAACATACTTAATGCTTCGTTCAATAAAGCTTCTTTCTTTTTATAGCTTTGTATATTACCAAATGGCTTATAAATCGTAATACTTAACAGTAATAATATGGATGCGGCAGCAGATAACATTCCTACTCTTAATCTGTGATTTACAATCCTTTTTTTGTGTATAGATTCCCAAATAGAATCTTGCAAACCTTCGGGGACCTTTTTCTTATTAAGTTGAATAAATTTAAACCATGCTTGCGATTCATTAGCTATACTCTCAGCATTATCAAAGATAATTTGTTCCTCATGCAAAGTGCTTTCTCCTTGCTCATATTTCTCAATCAAGTCTTCAAACTTTCTCTTGTTCATAGCTGTATATTTTATTTAACTCAATACTTACAGTTTTACGTGCTCGTGACAACAACACCCTTATATGCTCAACTTTCAGGTCAGTAATCTCAGTAATTTCTTTAAACTCTAAACCATCCAACTCCCGTAATATTATTACCTCTCTTTGTTGTTTTGGTAAAGTTTCAATTATTCTTCTAACAAGATTATTCAGTTCTTTTTGCTCCAATTCCTCTAAGACTGTTTTTCCCGATTCTAGAAAATGAATCCTTAATTCCAAATCATCAATTTCGAGATTCTTCTTCTTTAATACATCCATACAATAATTTCGCGCAGTTAAGAAAACAAAACCTGCAACATTAGAATGTTTCCCAAGCTGTTTACGTTTATCCCAGAGTTTCATCATAATAACCTGAACAGCATCTTGAGCATTTTCATTATTACGTAACATACGGAATACCATCGGATATAAACGATCGGATAATGAGAGTACCTTATTTTTAAATTCGTTTGTGTTCATCTTACTTCTGATAACGATAAAAACAAGTAAACATAACAAAAAGTAACAGTTCTTTTTTAAATTATCTGCAACTATTTAAAATATAATAGTCTGAAATAACTTGACACAAAAAGTTTGTAATCCAAGCCAATTTAGCTGTTCTAATAATAAATATCCCCAACCTTAATACTAATTTTTTATGTTTTCATGGATAAGTTTTTACTAATATGACAAGTAAAGTGGCACTTATGCCCAACTTATAACAATGCATCATAAAGCATAAGGGTTTCAGACGTTTTTGGTTAGTTTTTTGCAAGTAATTTGCTCCGCCAAATCTCCGATTTGACTCCTAAATAAAAAATGCTAAATTTGTGTCTAATCGCATATTTGGCTCATAACTATTTTGACAGATAAATCTTTCAAAATCCCTTACAGCTTCATATGCTCACCGTTAGCAGCTGAAAGGTACGTTAAAGGGACATCGCTTACAAAGTTAAAGAAACATCGCTTACACTTTTTTAGGTTGTAATTTGATAAGAAAATCAAATTGCTATGCCTTGGAAAGAAACTACAGCTATGAATC
>PIVJ01000079.1 GCA_003353955.1 Bacteroidota bacterium
TCTTTAATGGCATCTACTTCATCTTGATTCACAGCTAAAGGTTTTTCCACAAAAACATTTTTGCCAGCTTCAAGTGCTTTAAGCACCATTGAGCCATGCGAATCGTGCCTGGTAGAAATAAGGATTAAATCTACATCCTCATCCTTTATTACATCATCATAATTAGTTGTTGCGTATTTAGCATTAAACTGTTTACCCAAAGCAGTTGCTTTCTGCCCACTTCTGTTAACAATTGCATGGAGCTTAAATTTGTCGCTTAGTTGATTAATGTTTGGTAAATGCATGCTTGTAGCAAAGCTACCAGCACCGATAAGTGCTACCTTAATTTTATCGGAACTTATTGCAGGTTCATTCAGAATTACTTTCCTTGAGTGGTTGAGCAATTCGTCGATTTGAGCCTCTTTAAATTCACCATAATCCAAAATTATCATAAGCGGTTTTGGCACCACTGTATCAAGTTGTTCAAATGCTTCAGTAACTTTCTTAATTCCATAAACAGAATGGATGAGCTTTTCCACATTAATTTGCCCACTGGAAAGCATTCTTAAATATTCAGTCATGTTTCTGTTCTCTGTCCATCGAACATAAGAATAAGGATAATCCATTCCTTTTTCTTCGTAATTGGAGTCATATCTTCCAGGTCCATAAGATGTAGAAATTAAGAAATCGAGTTCCTTGGCATAAATATCTCCTCTATTTATTTCCATACCCGAAACACCAACCAAGATAACTTTTCCCTTCTTTTTGCATGATTTAAACGCTGCAGATAATGGTGCGCTTGATGAAGTTGCTGCAGTAAAAATTACAGCATCTGCTCCATATCCACCAGTGTAGTTAGTAACTAACTTAACCTGATCTTCTTTTGTGGGATTAATTGTTAATTCAGCACCAAGTTCGTTTGCCAACTTTAATCTTTGCTCATCAATATCAACTGCTATCGCCCTTACTCCTGAATTTTTAAGCATTTGAATAGAAAGCAACCCAAGTATTCCAGCACCAATTACCACTCCATATTCACCAAAACGCAAGTCAGCTCTTCTTATTCCTTGCATTGCAATTCCACCCAGAGTAACTGTGGAGGCTTCTTTAAATCCCAACTTATCCGGCATTTTCATTACCAAATTTACCGGTACATCTACAAATTCTGCATGATTGGCAATCCCTGCTCCTGCTGCAGCCACTTTATCACCTGGAGAATAACCCTCAACTCCCTTACCTACAGCTATTACTATTCCGCTTATTGAATAACCGGTTGGCTTACCATTCTCTCTTATTCCTTGTATCCGGTTATATGTTTTTTTAATTCCATAGGTTTTCACCATATCTAAACCAAGACGAATATTTTCCGGCTGATCCATTGCCATTTTGATCAGTGATTTTTTGGTTCCATCGACGCTATTCATCTCAGTACCAGCAGAGATACAACTGTTCATTACCTTAATTAATAAACAGCCGTCAGAAACAATTGGAGCAGGAATTTGTTCAGCAAGTACTTTCCCCTTTTTTATTATTGCCTGAAGCATATTATAATTTTTTAAAGTTTTTGTAATAAGATCTTTGCAATTCTATCAGCAGCATGCCCGTCGCCATAAGGATTATGTGATCTAGACATTGTATTATAATACGCATTCTCACTAATTAGCCTGTCGGATTCTGCTACAATTAATCGTTTGTCAGTTCCCACCAATTTAACCGTTCCTGCATCAACAGCCTCCGGACGTTCGGTAGTATCGCGCATGACAAGCACAGGCTTCCCAAAACTGGGAGCTTCCTCCTGCAAGCCACCACTATCGGTAAGAACAAAATAACATCTTTCTAATAAATAGATAAACGGCAAATATGACAATGGTGCAATTAAATAAATATTGGGTACACCTTTTAATAATTCATGAACAGGCTTCTGTACATTTGGATTAAGATGAACCGGATAAACAATATGCATTGATGGATATTTAACGGCAATCTCTATTAATGCTTCACAAATATTGATAAATCCATCGCCAAAATTCTCCCTTCTATGACCGGTAACTAAAATAAATTCTGAATCAATGATCTTTTGCAAACCGGATTCAAATGATTTATTTAGGGTATCTGATATCTTATTTTGAAGTTTAACATCTTGTTTAATTTTATTTGATGCCATAAACAGCGCATCTATCACCGTATTTCCGGTAACAAATATATTATCCGAAAATACATTTTCCATCAATAAGTTTTGTTTCGACTTTTCGGTAGGTGAAAAATGCAAGCTTGCAATTGCTCCCGTAATTTTACGGTTCATCTCTTCGGGCCAAGGCGAATAGATATCCCCTGTACGTAAACCTGCTTCTACATGCCCGATAGGAATCTGCTGATAGTATGCTGCCAAGGCTGCCGTAGATGAGGTTGTTGTGTCACCATGAACAAGTACTACATCTGGATTGAGTTTCCTTAGAACATCCCTCATACTTAACAATACTCTGCTGGTGACATCATACAAATCCTGATTGGATTTCATAATGTTCAGATCATAATCCGGAATTATATCAAAAATTTCGAGAACTTGATCCAACATTTCCCGATGTTGTGCTGTAACGCAGACTTTAAGATCAAATCGTTTAGGATATTTTTTTAATTCATGAACAACCGGAGCCATTTTTATTGCTTCAGGACGTGTACCAAATACAATTAATATTTTTTTCATCTTCTTCTTATTCCACAAAAGTCTAGCTCCTGCTTCTGTCTTTCAAGGGTTAAAAATTCTCGGTGAGCAACTAAAAATACAATGATATCAGCTTTATTACAGGCATCCTCATGCGATGTTAGTTCTCCCAAATCTAAACTATCTACATTTGGCTCAACAATGAAGTATTCAGCATTTTTAAAAGTTAGCATTTCCTTCACTACTTGTTTGGCAGGAGATTCTCGCAAATCATCTATATTCGGCTTAAATGCAATTCCCATCAATGCCACTTTGGGTTTTCGATTATTCTCCATTTTAAATTGAAGTATTGAATTCTTAATCTGCTCTATTACCCAGAGGGTTTTATAATTATTAATTTCACGCGCGGTTTTAATAATTATTGATTCATCTGGAAAGTCTGAAACAATAAACCAAGGGTCGACAGCAATGCAATGTCCACCAACTCCTGACCCAGGTTGTAAAATATTGACACGAGGGTGCTTGTTTGTTAAATTAATAAGTTCCCAAACATTTATATTGGCTTTATCACATATCATTGAAAGCTCATTAGCAAATGCAATGTTAACATCACGTGAAGCATTCTCGGTCAATTTACACATCTCAGCTGTTCGTGCATTAGTAGGATATATATTAGAATTAACAAATTTGCTATAAAATGTAATAGCGGCTTGGTTAGACTCTTCATTAATTCCGCCAACAACTCTGTCGTTATTCTCCAGCTCGTAAACCGCATTCCCTGGCAAGACTCTTTCGGGACAATATGCAATATAGATATTTCCTTCAAGTTCCGGGCGCTCCGAGAAAATAAGGTTAGCTATTTTTTCGGTAGTAAATATAGGACTTGTAGATTCAATAATAAATAAATTTCCCGATCTTAGATATGGAATAATCATTTTCGTTGCCGACTCAATATAACTAATATCAGGAACATGATTATCCTTAAATGGGGTTGGGACAGCAATTATAAATACGTCTGCACATATAGGTTTAGTAGATGCCGCAAGCTTATTTTCTTCAATAACAATTTTCACCAAACCTGATAACTCAGGTTCAACAATGTGGATTTTTCCTTTATTTACAGTATCTACAACTTCTTCATTAGTATCTACCCCTGTTACCTTAATGCCATTTTTAGCCATTAGAGCAGCAGTAGGTAGTCCAATATAACCCAATCCAAGAATTACAGCCTCATCAAATCTTTCTCCCATTTCTTTACTTTATCTTTTCATAAAGAGATATAAACTTTTTTGCAAGAATCTTTCTAGAAAATTGCTTAAAATTATTTTCTTGCAAAACTAGCTGATTATCTTTAAAATTAAGAAAATAATCATAAATTTTAGCTTTCATACCATTCTTATCCTTGAAATGGCAAACGTGACCTGTATTTGTCGCTCGGATAAGTTTTGCAGAATCACCTTCAAGTGGCCCTATAACAAATATTGGTCGTTTTGCAGCCATATATTCAAATACTTTACCTGGTATTATCCCCATTGCATTTGGCGTATCATTTAATGGCATAAGAAGTATCTGGGATTTCATCATGTATTGAATACACTTTTTGTGTTCAACAAAAGATATTCTTTCAAGGTTATCTGTAAGCCCTGCTTTCTTTATTGATTCAACTACCTCATTGTCAGTTTGCCCAACAAGGCGGATTAATAACAGGCTTTTTAACTCTTCAGATTCTAACGTTAATTCTTTTAAGGCTTCCCAAAATTGATGGGGATTTCTATCTTGATTGAATGAACCAACGTGAGTAAGTGTAAATCGCTTGTCTAGTGCTATATTTTCCGATGGGAAATCTTCCGGCTCAAAACCATTTGTTACGACATGCACCTTTTTATTATGATCTTTTTCAAATTGATTCGCCCAGTTTTCACTAACAGTAACAACCAAATCAGCAGTAGTTATAACATTGTTCTCAAGCTTAAAATGTTTTCTATGTGCCCACTTCGTCAATTTAAGTTTATTATAAAAATCAATATGTGTCCATGGGTCTCTGAAATCGGCAATCCAAGGAATCTTAAATTTCTTCTTCAAGCCCATTGCAATCAAATGTGTACTATGAGGAGGTCCTGTAGATATTATCAAATCTATTTTGTTCTCATCTAAATAACTTGAAAGAAATTTAATCGACGGTTTTATCCAGAACTTTCTTGGATCAGGAATAAAAAAGTTCCCTCTAATGAATACAGATATCTTATTAAAAAGATTACCTGAAGCTACTTCGGAAACGTATCCGGCTTTAAATTCAGCACCCGTAGTTATTCCGGCTAGCTTTCTATATATGTAATACGGTTCCCATATTGGAATCTTAATTTCTTCAATTTTAGGTAAAACTTCTGCACATAAACTCTTATCAACAATAGAAGCATCTGGGTTGGATGGTGTAAATATTACTGGCTTCCAGTCTAAATCAACCAGATGTTTAGTCATTTTAAGCCAACGCATTACCCCGCTACCGCCACTTGGAGGCCAATAATATGTTATGATAAGAATCCTTTTCATCCTAATATGTCTTTTTATGCCAATCAACCATAATCCTCACACCAGCCTTTATCTCAATCTGATGCTCCCATCCTATACTCATATGATGACTTACAGTAAAAAGAGGTAAACACAAAACAATAATTATAGGCAGTAAAGTTAAGTATATTTTAGTTTACTGCATCATATGTTCATAAGGTTCACACGTAAGATAAGAAATTATCAAAATGGAACGATAAAAAAATGAGCCTCCAGCCTCGTTTCTATTCACACGAATAACTTTATTAATCCCCGTTGTGCATTTAAAAAAAGATAAAAAAGGTTGCTCATTGAATAACAAATATTTGTATAATGAAACTCCCCGCCGCAAGCGGACGGGCTATCATGATGGATTCTATTTTATTTCTCCCCAAGGGGTGGGGAAGATCACTTCGCCTAATTAATTTTGTTTCACAAAATCAAAGTCTCACTGATTTAATGAAGAATCAGGAGGATTATTGTTTACTATGATACCTCACACCACGCTTTCTTCTTCTAAACTCCGAAAACAGATACCCGAAAATTGCTAAAATTAGAAGATAAGAACTTGCATGGGAAATTTTATTCCCCAAATAATATGACTCCGGGCTAAATTTAAATTCGATTGTATGCCTTCCCTCAGGCACAACCATTGCGCGTAAAACGTAATTGGCTCTAAAATGAGGTACAGGTTTCCCATCAATATATGACTTCCAACCCTTAGCATAATATATTTCGGAGAATATGACAAGCCGTTCATTATTAGATAAGCTAACATATTTTAGATAATCAGGGTGGTATTCTGTAAGCTTTATTGTTCCTCTGAATCCAGTATTGAGTTTTATATCTTTTACAAATTCTTCGAAGCGCTTATCAATTAAGGCAACGTACTTTGGATCAAGAGCTTTAAACACGGTGATTTCTTCTGTCGCATTCTCTACAATAAAATAAAGGGGCAAAAACCATGCATTTCCCAGTGCATTTTTGTTTGCTACGGGCAACTTCTCCGGATCATATATCACGTACCTAGTATTTAGCATGTTGAGACCTGGAAGGTCGTTAAATAATGAATCCGATAAACGATCTAAGGCAATCCTTTGTTTTAATATATTAATTTCAGGGTTGAGGCGAAATCTAATCAACTCATCGTATCTCCTCAAGCTTGCTGCATGGTAGCCTCCAATATCTTTATGGAAATATGCATTGCGTGCACTAGTAAAAGTTTGATCCAATGATAAAACCCTATAACTTAAATCCTTATCTTTTAAGATTTCTTTATCGGCAAATCTTTCTTCCCAGGTTGCTTCATTCTTCTGCTTAAATTCAAAGTTATCATTATTAAGATATCTTTTGTCAACTTGCCACAAATCTACTGATATAAGAACTCCCAATAGAATGAGCAACATAGTGGTTCTCAGCCTTTCAAGGTACCATAAATATAGAATAATTGCTCCTAAAGAGATGAATATAAAAGATCGTACTGCATCGGATCTTAGCATACTAATCCGGTCAGAAATAACTGCATCTATCAACCAATCTGGAATAAGTCTTGCATCAGAATCTGATTTAAAATCACCAACACTTGCAGGAAAGAGACTAAAGAACAATGTAATTGATGCAGTTATTGCAAAAGAATAAATCAAACTCTTTCTGAGTTTTTCCCTACTAACCTGTTTTGTTAAGATTGCATTTAATCCTAAGAAACTAAGTAGTGGGATCGTAAATCCAGCTATTACCAGGATCATCTCTGGAGCTCGAAATTTATTATAAAGAGGGAGGTAATCGAGCAGAAGACCTGTTAACCCCATAACATGCCTCCCCCATGCCATTACAATAGAAACAATTGTAGCCATGATTAACCACCACTTAAGTGGACCTTTTTTGGTAACGAACAGAGCAAGAACAAAGAGCAGCATCACAATAGCACCGAGATAAACTGGCCCGGATGTACTGGGTTTCTTTCCATGATACATGCTAATAAATTTGTAATAAGTCTCGTTTCCTCTGGATTTTTTTTTTATCAATTTGTAGCTCTCAGATTCCACTCCAGGGTTTGTTGCTGTAGAACCACCTTTGAAATTTGGAATTAAAAGTGTTAATGTTTCGTCAATACCATAACTCCATTGCACAATATAATTTCTGCCTAGTCCGGATGTTGAATTTGGATCATTAATTGGAGATACTAGCTCAGACTGCCCTCTTGTTGTTTCTTTTGAATATTCCCATGCGATGTACAGCTTAGAGAAATTCATTCCAATCGCAACTACACAACCTAGAACGAGAATTCCAATTGATTTCCCAAATGTTATTATTTCTTTTTCTCGGAAAGCATAAACTAATTTGACAATACCCAATAGTACTAGCAGGATTAAAGCATAGTAGGTAATTTGAAGGTGGTTTGCCATAAGTTGTAATGAAAATGCAACAGTGAAGAGTATAGCGCCTGGAATGCGTTTGCCTCCTAACGATAGCAACACACCTGCTAAAGCAGGCACCATATATCCGAGTGCGTATGCTTTTGTATTGTGGCCAACACCAATAATAATCAGTAAATATGATGAAAGTCCATATGCAATTGCCCCTACCAGACTTTGCCACTTATTAACTCCAAGAGAGAGTAAGAGAATATAAAAGCCCAATATATATAGCATCAACATAGATGCAGGATGAAGCATCCGTCTGAAAAATCCTTGAAATTTGGCAAGAATATTACCAGGATAACTTGCTGAAATCATATAAGCTGGCATTCCACTGAACATACTATTTGTCCATAAAGACCTTTCTCCAGTCTCTGCCTGATAGTCACGCAATTCTTTTGTCCTCCCTTTATGTTCAGTTATATCGTCTTGAATTATTCTTTTTCCTTCAAGAACTGGATAGAAATATACCAAGGAGAGCAGGATGATAAAGAGGATAATTAAGAATTGTACTCCAACACTTTTATATTTGATCAGTTTTTTCATACATAAAAATCATAATTGTTTGCATTACGAAGATAAGAAACTTTCCTTGGTAGGTCGTTATCAATTATTTTAGTTGTTACTAGCCTTATAATTCTTATTTTTGAATACTGTAGTTGAAAGTGCTCAGATTAAGGAGATACAATGGGAATAATTGTTCGGCAAGGTGTTAAGGGAAGTATTTGGTCTTATTTAGGATTAATAATTGGTTATATAAACCTTGGGATTATAATGCCTCAGTTTTTCTCACCAGACAAAATTGGACTCATCCATTTATTTATTGCAACTTCAGTAATTTTTGCCCAATTCTCTTCTCTTGGATTTAATAGTGTTACAAAGCGTATGTTCCCCTATTTCAGAGACAGAAAGAATAACCACAATGGTTATTTCTTTTTGATTATATCTGTTGGAATAATAGGATTCACCTTGAGTACTGTTGCTTTTTTTATTTTAAAACCCAATATAATTGAATCCAGTTTAGACCGCTCTCCACTTTTTTCGAAATATATAATGCTGCTATTACCTTTGATTTTATTTAGGTTAGCATATTCTCACCTCGTCAGCTACAACAAAGTCTTATTCGATGCCATTACCGGGGTTTTCTGGTCTGAATTTATGCACAAAGTTGTTAATTTATTACTAATTACTGGAGTTGCTTTGGAATGGCTCAATTTTAGGCAGTTCTTATTCGGATACACTGCGTCAGTTTGCATGCCAGTAATTCCTTTAATTATAGTTTTAATAAAAAGAGGCGATTTCAATTTGAGTCCCAATCTCGGCTTTGCAAAGAAGTATACAAAGGAGATGATTACGATATCAGCATTTGGACTTTTTAATGGCTTCAGTGGCAACTTGATCTCAAATATTGATAAACTTCTGGTAAGCCATTATCTCTCATTAGAATCACTGGGTGTATTTAGTGTATGCGCATTATTTGCAAAAGTGATCAGAGTACCAGCCAAATCTATGTTGAAAATTTCAACCGGAATTATCGCTCAATCATGGAAGGAAAATAACATTAAACACATCCAAGAAATTTATTATAAGTCAAGTATAAACCAAATGGTAATTGGATCACTAGTCTTTATAGGAATGTTGATTAATATTGATACCATATTTCAAATCCTGCCGAGAATTTATAGTAATGGCAAGTGGGTTCTTATTATTTATTCATTTGGAGTTCTTGTAAACACAACAAGTGTAATGAGCAATCCTATTATTGCGACATCAGTGCAATACAAAGTATTAACTTACCTTATTTTCTTAACATTCTCTGTTTCAGTTATCTTTAGCTTTCTTCTCATACCTCAATTTGGGATTGTCGGTGCAGCTATAGCAACTTCAATAACCTATATCATAAGTAGTACAGCGAAGCTTGTATTTATAAAAATCAAGTTTGGGATGCTTCCTTATGGCAAAAAGCATTTAACTGTTCTATTTATTGGGATTGCTGCAGTTATTCTTGGCAATGTACTTCCGAGTTCTGAGAATTGGGTCATTACGTTTGTTTTTAAAAGCAGCATTATCAGCATGCTATTTATGGCATTTGTTTGGAAACTAAATGTTTCTAACGATATAAATAAGCTTCTCGAAGTAGCATGGCAACGAGTTTTAAAACTAAAAAACAAACTATAAAGTACTTAAAAAACAGTATCTAAAATCTAAAAAATGAAGGATATGAAGGAGCATTATTTGGATGCCATAATAGTAGCATTGGAAGCAGGAAAATCTATTAAGAAAATATATCATTCTGACTATATTGTTGAAAACAAAGAAGACCATTCACCTCTTACAACAGCAGATAAAAAATCACATCAAATAATTACAAAGAAACTAGAAAGCTTAGGTTATCCAATTTTAAGTGAAGAGGGTAAAATATTGAATTATTCTGAGCGCGAAACTTGGAAAGAATTTTGGATTGTTGACCCTCTTGATGGTACAAAAGAATTTATAAAAAAGAATGG
>PIVJ01000877.1 GCA_003353955.1 Bacteroidota bacterium
ATACAGATAATGAGAATAATTTGTGAAAATTTTAATTTCAACGAAATTGATAAAAATCCTTAAGGAATTGAATAGTTGATTTCAACGAAATTTTGCCTATCTTCTTATCTCCCAATACTGTACCAGAAAATCATATCTAGAAAGTTTCCCAAAATGATTGTTGATTGTTGTTGTTGTTGTTGTTGTTGATTGATTACAGAATAAAACCGTGTAACTTCGATCGTGTATGTTTTTTTTTAATAATTTTTTAATTTTTTATTTTTTATAAACCCTAAGGATACGATAACTTCGTGAACTCATTTCTCTTTCCTCTAGGGGATAAATACAGTTTTTTTGAGATTTTTTGAGATTTTTCGAAATTTTGGTAATTTTTTGGATTTTTTGAGATTTTTCGAAATTTTGGTAAATTTTTGGATTTTTTGAGATTTTTCGAAATTTTGGTAAATTTTTTGGATTTTTTGAGATTTTTCGAAATTTTTGGTAAATCTTGCTAACTCATTGAGATATAAAGAAATACAGATAATGAGAATAATTTGTGAAAATTTTAATTTCAACGAAATTGATAAAAATCCTTAAGGAATTGAATAGTTGATT
>PIVJ01000878.1 GCA_003353955.1 Bacteroidota bacterium
CCCACCCAATCCCCCTATCTATGCTTCCCCTATTCCTACCCAAAATATTATAAACTCCTTACAAACCCAACTTTGCACCGGTTTTGACCCCTTGCCCCTCTATCCGTAAAAATATTAGAATTTTTTTTTACTTCATTTTATAGCTTGTTTTCGCGTTTGGCCGTTCAAACTTTTTATATTCTATCATTTTGCATCATTTTAAACCACTTTGGGGCACTTTTAAAATTTTGAAAATTTTGCCACTGGGCCAAGGCAGGGCTCCGGGAGACTGACAAAATTTCGGTGGGTCAATTTTTTTTTGAGAAAAAATATTTGCCCACCAAACCCATCCCCCCCTCCGACCCCCCACCCAAAACAAACTGCTAATAGAACACTGCCGATCCCCCACCTAATCCCCCCACCAAGTCACCCCCCCCCTACGAACCCGAACATTTTCAAACCCTTTACAAATGGCTGGAGAATCCCAATTTTGTCGACAAAATTATTATTTTGTTCACCCCTACCCACCCAACCCATCCTCCCCCTCCCTACCCAAAACAAACTCCTAATAGAACACTGCCAATCCCCCACCTAATCCCCCCCCACCAAGTCACC
>PIVJ01000228.1 GCA_003353955.1 Bacteroidota bacterium
AGTTTTAGCAAAACTAACTATGCAGCTCAAGATTAAATGACCAGAATGAGTTCATTTTGAGTCGTTTATCTTATTCGTTGATGCATTGAACAGAATCATTATTCCCAAAGAAAAAAAAATAAATTGTTAATTGGGGTTACCTTTTACTAGTTTTTGGTATTAATAAAATGAGAGCATGACTATTATTTAGAATTAATCTAAATAAAATTGGAAAAAATAACTTTTGTCGATTTTTAGAATTAAACAATATGGGAGAGATATTATAACCTTAACAGATCGCATAAATCACATGGAGACTTAAAATGAGAATACGCTAAATTATTTTATAAATATAAAAGACACCCGAAAGCAATCAAGACACCCAAATTATGGATGGATATGCTTAGCAAAGGTACACATATATACTCGTTGGCGTTCGTTGGAAAAAAGACAGCAACACAGAAAAACAACAAGTAAACGATAAAATAAAATAAGTATTAACAATTAAAGAAAGGAGGTCGAATGCGACACAAGCGATTAACATTAATCTTGTTAGGACTTGGACTGAAAGAATTACAAGCACAAGAAAGTATTAACACCACAGGCAGCAATATTTCGGGCAGCGGAGGCTCGGCGAGCTATTCCGTCGGTCAGCTGGTTTATACTACCATTACCGGAACAAACGGAAGCGCAGCACAAGGCGTGCAGCAAGCATTTGAAATTTCTGAAGTAACAGTCCTCAAAAATGTAAAAGATATCGAAAAGACAAGAGGTATAATTTTGAATTGTACTGCCTACCCAAACCAAACTACCAATTATCTAACACTTGATATGGGCAGTTACGATTTGTCCAATCTTAGCTTTCAGTTGTTCGACATAAACGGAAGGCTAATTGAGAGTAAGGAAGTTGAAGGAAATAAAACCAGAATTGCAATGGATAATCTTGTTCCGGCAACTTATTTTATAAGAGTAATACAAGATAACAAAGAAGTAAAAACATTTAAAGTCATAAAAAAATAATAGGAGATAAAATTATGAGAAAAACAGCCACAATTTTAGCAGGCATATTATTAACAGCAAGTGTGTTTTCTCAATCACCAGATAAAATGAGCTATCAGGCAGTAATCCGCGATGCAGATGATAATCTGCTAACAAGCCAATTTATCGATATGCAAATAAGCATTTTGCAATATTTTGAAAACGGTTCAGCCGTTTATATTGAAACACAAACCCCAACCACCAATGCGAATGGTTTAGTGAGTTTAGAAATTGGCAGCGGAACAGTTGTAAGTGGAAATCTCACCACCATCGACCGGGCAAACGGACAGTATTTCATCAAAACCGAAACCGACCCAACCTTTACAAGCAGTCAGGCAGCGAATATTACGGCAACCGACATCACCAATTTGGGTAATCTTTCAACTCTTCAAGGAGAGCAAACCACTCAAGATGATGCAATTGCTTTAAACACTGAAAAAGTAGGAATTACAACTGCGCAATCAGATGCGATTATTGCCAACCGTGCAGATTTAGATAAAATTAGTGGCACAGACACTGCAGATATTATCTCCGATGCAGACGGGGACACTAAAATACAAGTAGAAGAGACCACAGATGACGACATCATCCGTTTTGACATGGCAGGCACAGAGTTTTTCCGTATGGATAGCGGAAGGCTTGAATTTGTGAATACAGGAAACAGCGTATTTATAGGCGAAGGAGCAGGAGCAAATGATGATTTTTCAGATAACCAAAATGTGGCTATCGGCGATTCTGCACTTTATTCAAATACAACAGGATATGGGAATATGGCTAATGGTTATAATGCGCTCTATAACAACACCACAGGAGGGGGAATATGGCTATTGGCAGTTTTTTTACTTTATAACAATACAATAGGGTATCAAAATACGACAATTAGCGATGATGCGCTCTATAAACAATGCGACAGGGAATGAATTACAACACAGCCATCGGACGCTATGCTGATGTATCAACAGGCAATCTGACCAATGCCACTGCCATTGGTGCTAATGCAGAAGTAAGTCGGAGCAACAGCCTGGTACTTGGTAGTGGCGCCAATGTGGGTATTGGTACGTCATCACCTAGTTATGACTTCATGTAGTTGGAACGGCAGGACTTTCTACAGGAACAACCTGGACAAGCACCTCAGATAAGCGCGTAAAAGAAGATATTTACTCAACTGGTTCAGGCCTTGAACGAATAATGCAGCTTAACCCGGTTTCTTTTAAATATAATAAAGATTACCGTGATGCAAACAAAATTGATGAAGTGAGAGATTATTATGGCTTTCTCGCACAAGAATTTAAAACCGTTTTCCCCGATGATGTTATACAAAGTAAAGAAAGCTATGGCAATGTAGAAAACGTACTGCAACTTAATACATCTTCTGTTGAACCTCATATTGTAAAAGCAATTCAGGAACAGCAAAAAATAATTGAAGCACAGCAGT
>PIVJ01000879.1 GCA_003353955.1 Bacteroidota bacterium
TAGCGATGGTAGTTGTTTATACACAGATGAAACTCCTGAAACTGATACTTGTGAAGATGGATATATTTCATATCATTGGACAGGTGTTTGGAATTGGAGTGATAATGAATTTGCTACAGAAATAGAATGTAATTCTTTCTCAGCAGTTTGTTATAATACTTCACTTACTTCTTGGCATATTTACAATGATGTAATTGCTGAAGCATTTACTGAATGTTCTAAAGGAACTGAACAATTACCTTGTCCTGCTCAAGTTCAACTTCCTTTTTTTAGTTGGTTTAATTTAATTATTGCAATTATTTTGATCATATTAATTTATTCTTTCTTTGGTATGAATAGGAAATCTAAAAAGAAAATTGTTAAGAAGAAAAGAAAGTAAATTCTAACTTCAACTAGATACCATAATAATATATACTTTTAATTTGTTTGTATCTTTAACAAAAAGAGGGAAATGATAACTTTTATAAAGTGTTATCCCTTTAGGAAAGTAACGAAAATGAAGAAGAAGAAATCAAATTTAGAGAATATCGCTTATGGAGTTGCATCTAAAGCGAAAAAATTATTCAAAAAGAAACCTTTTGCTCTTAGAAAAGG
>PIVJ01000880.1 GCA_003353955.1 Bacteroidota bacterium
ATGCGGAGATACCAAATAATTTTGTACATATAATGGGTGTTACTGGTACACTAAGTACGTTGAATAAATACAAGAAAAATATTATAGAAGAGGATTATAGTATAAGTAAGTATACTTATGCTCCTTCCGTATTTGGTGAAAATCGTCTTGAATTTGCTCAAGATGGAGATATTAGGATTTCTAATACAAATGATTATTTTAATGATATAGATAGAGAAATAGATAAGAGATCAAAGGGTGGAAAACGAGCGGTACTAGTTTTTTTTGAAGATAAAAATAGGTTGGATAAATTTTATAATTCACCTTCTTTTAGAGTAGATAAATCAAAAGTTAACACTATGACGGAGGAAGTCTCTGAACGAGAAAAAAGTCTATTTATAAAACAAGCTTCTTTATCTGGACAAATTACGTTGCTAACTAAGGTATTTGGACGAGGTACAGATTTTGTTTGTAGAGATAAGGAGGTTATAGGTGTGGGAGGTGTACATGTTTTACAAACTTTTTTATCCAAAGAAAGATCTGAGGAGATTCAAATTCAAGGTAGAACAGCTAGACAGGGAGCTGATGGATCATATAGTATGGTATTGCTGGATA
>PIVJ01000881.1 GCA_003353955.1 Bacteroidota bacterium
ATATATGACAATAAACCAAAAATTAACCAAAATTCAAACAGAGTTTAAATCAAAGAAATCAAGATTTAACTCTTTCGGCAAGTACTATTTCAGGTCTGCTGAAGACATCCTAGAAGCTACAAAACCCTTTTTAAAGGAGTTAGATGTGACTGTAACTATTAATGAAGAGTTAATATCATTCGATCCAGCTGTTATGCAAGTTACTGCATTAATATCAGATGGTAAGGCTGAAATTAAATCTCAAGCTGTAGTTGGTGTTGATTTAGATCAGAAAGGTATGCAAATGCCACAGAGATACGGCGCAGCAAGTTCTTATGGTAAGAAATATGCATTAGGTAATTTGTTTTTAATTGATGACACACAAGATGCTGATGCAACTAATGCTCACGGTAAAAAACAAACTATTACTCAAGCAGCTATATCGTCTGCTCAATTACTTAAAGCTAAAGAATATGTTAAAAGCGGTGGTAAAGTAGATGCTATAAAATCTAAATATAAATTAACAAAAGAGCAAGAGAAAGAATTAGCTACATTATGAAAAATAAAAAAGAAATACTAGAGAGGCTGAAGAACGATGATGATTATTATGGTG
>PIVJ01000882.1 GCA_003353955.1 Bacteroidota bacterium
GTGAAACTTATACAAAGTTGTCGTGAAACTTATACAAAGTTGTCGTGAAACTTATACAAAGTTGTGGTGGAACTTATACAAAATTGTCGTGAAACTTATACAAAGTTGTCTTGAAACTTATACAAAGTTGTCGTGAATCTTATACAAATTTGTCGTGAAACTTATACAAGGTTGTCGTGAAACTTATACAAAGTTGTTGTGTTGTCGTGAAACTTATACAAAGTTGTGGTGGAACTTTTACAAAGTTGTCTTGAAACTTATACAAAGTTGTGGCGGAACTTATACAAAGTTGTCGTGAAACTTATACAAAGTTGTCGTTAAACTTATACAAAGTTGTGGTGGAACTCATACAAAGTTGTCTTGAAACTTATACAAAGTTGTGGTGGAACTCATACAAAGTTGTCGTGAAACTTATACAAAGTTGTCGTGAAACTTATACAAAGTTGTGGTGGAACTTATACAAAGTTGTTCTAAAACTTATACAAAGTTGTGGTGGAACTTATACAAAGTTGTCGTGAAACTTATACAAAGTTGTCGTGAAACTTATACAAAGTTGTCGTGAAACTTATACAAAGTTGTCGTGAAACTTATA
>PIVJ01000080.1 GCA_003353955.1 Bacteroidota bacterium
ACTTTAACTGGTACAGGTTAGAGAATTCTGTTATTTTTGTCTGGTATTGGCTATTGTACTTTATCATAAATGCAAGCTTATTCGGCAAATATAACTATAACCTTACATAAAAACAAGTGTTATTGTGATTTATTTTATTGTTCTTCAATATGTTAAATGGTGTCTGAGGAAGCCCTAATTATAAGAAGCCAGCTTGCATTTTTAGGAAAACCAGAAAGAGAACAGAAACTTTATTCTCTCAACTTTGTAATCATTTTATGATAAGAGGAGATTATGCTAACACTTTTAATGGGTTCAGAACAAGAGTGTTGTCTCAGAAATAAGCTCGCTAACAATTATTCAATAGGTAAACAGCTTCATTTTAACGTAAAAATTGATATTGCCTAAATGCACAACGGCTTATGTTTATCTGTTTTAATATTTGCCTAATTCTTCAGGATAAACCTGTTGTAAAGAAACAGAAGTAAAGAAGTGCTAATTCCGATAACTGCAAAAACCAACCAGATATTTCCGGGATGATATGTGGAATACAAAAACTGATTTAGTTGTACTTCTGTCATATTCATAAATTCCATTGCGTCATTAAATAGAATGGCACCATCAGCATTTTGCATACTTTCGAGGCTGCCATAGCCTCGTTCAAATAACTCCTGTTTCAGAAACTCGTACTTATCCGACATGTTATTATATAAACTTCCGGATAATAAACCGCCGAATACATTGCCACCAAATACGGGTAAATAACTTACGCCCATATATAATGCAATCTTATCTTTTGGAGCAATACGGCCTACATACTCTTGTATTCTGGGTGAGCTTACCATTTCTCCAAATGCAATAATAATCACGCCCAAAACGATAAAAAGACCGTATGATTGAAAAGTTAATTGACCCATTCCTAATGCAATTACCATGGTTCCAAATACGATTGAAACGATTGGTTTAACTTTCATTACCAATGATGAAACAATGAGCTGGAAAAGGATGATGGTGAAAGCTGCAAGGTTGATAATCTGTTCTGGCCGAACAATGCCAATCCCATTTTCAACTGTGCCGATGGTTGAGGCAATTATAGAAGAAGAACGAAATAGGTCGGAGGTATCAACCCACTGTGTGATGAAAACCGGTAGGGTGAAAAATAATTGCATATAAACAACCCAGAAGCCAATCATGATAATATTAAATATGAGAAATTTATAATCGCTCAAGGCTATTTTCATTTTCAGGAAGATTTGGCTTAAGGTTTCCCCTAATGATTCCTTTTTCTCATCTTCTTTTCTCCCCGGTTCTTTATAAAAATAAAGTAAAGCCAAGTTGAAAAGAATGACAATTGCACTCATGGTAAATACATAACTCCAATTTAAATCACGAAGTTTTGAGGCCACAAATGGCCCTAAAAACCCACCAATATTAACAATCATATAAAATATGGCAAAGCCTATGGTATCGTTTTTTTCAGTGGTAGATTTGGAAACCGTTGCAACAATAATTGGTTTGAAAAGCGCTGCGCCAAGAGCCACAATTAAAAACGTAGCAAAGACTAATCCATAGGAATTAAACTGTCCCATGAAATAATATCCGGAAGCGAGGGTGACAAAGGCTGCTAATAACACTTTTCGAAATCCAAATTTATCGGCTAAGGTGCCGCCTAAAATCGGGAGTAAATAAATAACGCCGGTAACCACGGCCTGCATATTTCCACGTATAATGTTTGAGAAACCCAAACCACCCTTGGAAATAGGATCCGTTAAGTAAACGGACAATAAGACAAACATTCCATAGTAAGCCCATCGTTCAAACAGTTCCATTAAATTTGCTAACCAAAAAGTTTTTGAAAATCCACGAACGACTTTTAGTGTACTCATAGTCCTATTCAGTCTTTAAGTAGGGAAGGAGTTTGGTGAATAAGGAATCGCTAATTAATACTTCGTTATAAATATCCGTGACTCGTTTGTAATCTCCCTTACTACGTGTGTTAATAATATATTTTGTAAAATCGTAGCTAATATAAGGATGTTTTAATAATTTCCTAAACTCATCAATGTTTATATTTAATTGGCGAAAAGCACCTAAATTACTCTCAGTAAATTGATCTTTAATAGATTGATATTTCATGGAATCAATCCCATACACTTCTATAAGTTGTTCTTTGGATGTAAACCCGCCTAATAAGTTTCTGTATTTTAAAATCCGGGAGGAAAACACAGGTCCGATACCTCTGACTTTTAAAAGCTGAAGTGAGTCGGCAGTGTTGAGTTCAATTAATATTTTTTTAAATGATGCTTGATGTTTTTTGGATGAATGTATGGGTGGTTGTTGTGTGGTAATGACGATATATGGTTCCAGCTTTTGATATAGATCTTCAGAAATAGAATAGATTTTTTTAAGGTCTTCTTTACGGAAAAATTTCCCGCCTTTATTTCTATAATTTATTATAACCGAAGCTTGTTGTGTTGTTAAACCTAAATTTAGCCAATCGTTAAGTGTTATTTTATTTGGATCGAATGGATGCAGTTGAATATGGGTTGTGTCTTGCACAGGGTTCATCACACTGTCGTAATGTGCAAGGAGTCGATTAAATCTCTCGTGATCTACTATTGGGTTGGAACTCAATAAAGGAAGTAGAAAATTCGAAAGACTCATTCCAATTATCAAACAAATCAGCACATAAATACCTCGTCGTTCTTGTTGGTTGAAATAGAAAAAGTCGGTGAGTATGTTTTTCATAAAAAAAAGGTATTAAACTGTGTATACAGCTTAATACCCATTCTATAAAAATGTTCTTTTGAGTTAGGTTATTTAAAGCGTTTTATTTCACCACTTTTTACTTGCTGCCAATATACTTTGAGATCTTTTTTAATTTCAGGTGCTAAAATAATTAATCCCAAAATATTTGGAAATCCCATAGATAAGATCATCATATCCGAGAAATCAACCACGACTCCAAGTGTTGAAGAAGAACCCACAACAATCATTCCCAGAAACATTAGCCTGAAAATGGTAGCAGCAATTTTACGATTACCAAACCATTTTTCAAATATTCCGCCTACCAAATAATCAAAGCCTTTTAAGCCGTAGTACGACCATGAAATCATGGTTGAGAAAGCGAATAAAAATATTGTGAGAACTAATAAATACGGGAACCAGGAAAATACAGTTCCAAAAGCTGCGGAAGTTAACTGTGTGCCTTCCAAGCCTGATGGGTTTGTATATTGACCGGTAAAAATTATTACCAGAGCTGTCATGGTGCAAATTACAACTGTGTCGATAAATGGCCCTAGTAAAGAAACAAATCCTTCAGATATAGGTCTGTCGGTTTTAACTGCAGAGTGTGCGATTGCAGCTGATCCTACCCCTGCTTCATTGGAAAATGAAGCACGTTGGAAGCCAACAATCAATACGCCAATGATTCCGCCCTTAATAGCTGCAGGAGCAAAAGCTCCACTAAAGATTAATCCGAAGGCTTCACTTGCATGATCCAGGTTCATGATTATAATGACCATGGCAGTTCCTACATAAAACACAGCCATGATGGGAACGATTTTATCAGTCACACGGGCAATACTTTTTATTCCCCCGATTATTACGATACCAACCAATACGGCCAGAATAATTCCGAAATAAGCTCCATAACCGGCAATGCTTGGAGCCATCAAGACCAGTTGGGAAAATGCCTGATTGGCCTGGAACATATTTCCACCACCAAAAGAACCACCAATAACTAAAATGGCAAAAATGAAAGCGAGGATGATTCCCAACCACTTCATGTTTTTCTTAGCAAGCCCATCTCTTAAATAATACATTGGCCCACCGGAAACAACGCCGAGCTTATCTATCTTACGATATTTTACACCGAGTGTACACTCAACAAATTTTGAAGACATACCTAAGAACCCTGCAATGATCATCCAGAAAGTAGCACCCGGGCCTCCGATGCTTATCGCAATAGCTACACCGGCAATATTTCCCAAACCAACGGTTGCTGATAAGGCTGTAGTCAGTGCCTGGAAATGTGAAACTTCTCCGGGCTGATTAGGGTCATCATATCGGCCCCTTACAATATCAATCGCATGTTTAAATCCACGGAGGTTTATAAATCTAAGAAAGACGGTAAAAAATAATGCTCCACAGATTAACCAAACCATGATTAAAGGAATCGGAGCAGTTCTGGATTCTCCGGTTTCGTCAACCATTGCTTCTCCGTCTGCATCATAAATCGTAGGATCGTACACTCCTGAAGCAGAAAAAGGATCCCAATTCAATATAGACCCTAAGCCTTCAACGATAGGCACAAAAGAATCATTAATTCGTTCACTTAAGGTTTTTTTTGTTTGCGCTTCAGGTTCTGCTATTATTTGTTCAGACACAACCAGAGCTTCTTTAATTGTATCGTTTGTTGCAATCTGAGTTTGTGCAAAAATTCGACAACTTACAAGCAAGGTTATACTTAACAGAATAATTAAATGCTTATTCTTCATAGGGTAATTATTAGATAAAAAATGATATCCGAATATAATGTAGTACGTAATTTTTTTAAATTGAGTAGCAACAATTATCTCCTGAATATGAAAATGCAGCGCAAATATTAGTAAAAAAATATTAATAACAAAGGATGAATAAGGTTAAAACTTATATGCGATTTATTTATATTGATTAAGAATAAGGCAGGTTCATTTTAATTATTATTTGTAACTTTAAAACCCATGAAACGAAGTTTAGCGATATGGCTTACTTGCTGATTGAATGTTTCGAATTTTAACTAACAATGACGCTATCAACAATTTCATTCGACTTTGAGTTTTATCCGCTTTTAATTGTGGTAGCCATCGCTTGGTTTATTCCGTTAAGTATGTCATTGTTACGCATCACGAAAATTCCAACCGTTATTATTGAAATTCTGGCAGGATTTTTTATCGGTAAGTGGTTACTGGGAATGTACCCTTCAGATTCTATTATATTGTTGGATTTCCTTGCTTTAACTGGTTTTGTATTTCTGATGTTTTTAGGTGGACTTGAGATTGATATGGGTCAAATAATGGCTTCTTTCCCAAGGCGAAAAATAGCTTATGCCAAGTATATCCAAAATCCATTATTGGTAGGTACTGTTTATTTCATAATTACGATAGTGACTTCTTATGGCTTTGCCTGGGTATTGTCGCATATAGTAGAGGTACAAAACATCTGGTATTTTTCACTAATTATGGTTACTACCTCAATAGGAATTATATTGCCTGTTTTAAAGAGCCGTGCCGAAATAAATACCCACTTCGGGCAGATGATTATATTAGCATCAGCAATTGCTGATATTTTAAGCATCGCTTTGTTTACCGTCACTGCCTTTATCTTAAAAAACGGACTAAAACTCGAATTGGCTTTTTTACTGTTGTTGCCGGTATTATTTCTCATATTATATCTTATCGGAAAAGTATTTCGAAATGCGAGTGCATTTAAGAAGATTACTTATCAACTTTCTCATGCGGCTTCGCAAATAAGAATTCGCGGTACGATCTTATTAATTCTGGTGTTTGTGGTATTGGCACAATTTATCGGAAAAGAAGTAATACTGTTAGGAGCCTTTATGGGCGGCTTGCTACTTTCTATTTTTTTGCACAAGGATCGCTCAATGCTTTTGGTAAAACTCGATGGTTTTGGGTATGGCTTTTTTATTCCGATGTTTTTTATCATGGTAGGGGTTCATTTCGATCCCGCAGCTTTAGGGGAAATCGACAGCTCATTACTCTTGTTTTTGGGTTCATTATTGGTAGTCATGTACATCATAAAGATCTTTCCGTCTTTTTTATGGATGCGTCTGTTTGGAATGAAACGTGCTATTTCTGGAGGATTTTTAATGGCATCCCGATTGAGTTTAATCATTGCTGCCTCTACTATTGGTGTTGAAATGGGCGTGATTTCTCCGGCGATTAACTCGAGTTTTATTTTAATGGCAGTACTCACCTGTTTAATTTCTCCGGTCATCTATAATTATATGAATCCCAAAAGTGTTCATAAAAGTGAAAAAACAATTATTGTGGGCGGAACAAGTGTAGGCGTTTTGCTGGCAAGAAGGCTTCATTTGCATGATAAATCTTCAGTCATCATTGAAAAAGATGAAAGTCGTTTTAAGGATATTAAAACAAAAGGCTTAATAGTTTTTAAAGGGGATGGTGCCGATCCTGATACTTATGAACAAATTAATTTAGACCCATCAAATTACGTGGTAGTTATGACTGGAGATGATCAGGAGAATATTCGTATTTGCAAAATGATTCGTAAAGAGTTTTCGCATGAGAAATTGATTGCTCGTTCAGGTACAAAAATGATTGAACAAACGTTGAAAAACCTGAATGTGGAAACCTTTGATGCGACCCGAATACTGGCAAACTCCATCGAGAATCTTATCATTCTCCCAACCACCTATCACGCCTTAATTGAGTCCTATGATGATTTTCATATTGAGGAGCTTGAGATGTTAAATCATGAGGTTGATGGTTTGCAAGTTAGGGAAGTTCCTTTGCATGGCGACGGAACCATTATGATGATTAAGCGTGGTGGCAATATGTACGTTCCGCACGGGGATACTTATTTACGTTTGGGTGATATTATTAATGTTTTTGGAACCAATGCAGCTATTGAAGATTACCGGAAAAAATTAAGTTAGTCTCCTGATTGTCTCCGGTTTGGACGACAGGGATATTTAACTTATTCTCTTCACATGCAGATATAGGAATATTAATATAATGAATATGTCGTATCTTTTCATAATTACTGATGCTTTTTGTTAACTGGTTGAATACTAAGCTTAATTTTGATATGCAAACATCTGAAGATTCGTATTCCCAATCTGGATGTCCGATGGTATAACGAAAACCTGATTGTCTATAGTGAATATTGATGTTGTTTTCCAGGGTGGAGAATATTCGAACGGTATTAAAGTTGTGTATATCCAGATGTCTCTATCAATATCATATCTGTAAATTTTTTCACCATTGAATAGAATATAGAGATCGTTTTTATATTTGAACCCGGTACTCGCAACATTACCATGTGTATTAGTAGGACGGTAAAAAGGGTTAGCGGAAAGCATCGTCCAATGATCACTGTTAATATCATATTTCCAGGTTTCTCTATCATTAACGGAATATACTTCTCCATCCTTTTCAAGAACATGGATTACACTTGAATATGAGAACGGCAACTCATCTTCTTGCTTAAATGATTTATCAACAGAGTTGTAAATCCATACTTGTTTAGAATCAGTAGTTATAAAAGCATAGTTATCCAAAATACAATATTTGACATCACTAAACGTGAATGGGATATCATCTATTTGTATCCAGGTTTTATTAATAAAATTAAATGACCATGATTTATTTGTTGGGTTGTTGGAAGTAGTAACTCCTCCCAACATAAGTAATTCATCTCCAAAAACCAAGGAAATGCAAGAAGTTTTATTTTCACCCGGGAAATCCGTTATAGATTGCCAATTATCAGTTATCGGACTGTATTCATATAAATCTGAATAATAAGTATATTGGTTAAGTACATGTTCAGCTTTAAATATATATGCCTTATCGTTATAAATATTTTCAAGATATTCAAATGGTAGATTAAATGGAGTCAATTCTCTCTCGCTCCAAGAAGCTTTAAGCTGAAATTGTTGATTAAAATATGTTGTTTTTTTTCCATTAACCAATTTGATATAATCAATGAGGAAATCATCCATTAATAAATCAATTGATGGGGGATTGATTGAAACTAGAACTTCAGTAGGAGAGCTTTCTATTATATTACAGCCTAGATCGCCAAACCCAACTTCTAATAACGATCCATTTTGGGTTAAATTCGTACCGTATATAGTTACGTAGTTACCCGAATGAGCAGAAAATGTTGAAATGCTATTAATTTGAGGTCCAAGAATCTCAAACGAATCTTCTGAGTCTACTTTTGTTGATCTAACTTCTATCGATATGTTAGCATCTCCAATATGACTCATGATAGGGGAATTAATAATTAGGGTATCGGTACTTGCATAAATAACTTGAGCGGCCAGGTTATTTACCCAAACTTTGTTTTTCGATAATATTGAACTGAAGTGTTTACCAGTAATTGTAATTTTAGTGCCATCAAAACCTTCTTTTGGAAGGAAATCAAGAATTGTTGGGTCATCTATTCCTTCACTTATAAAAGTGACTTCATATCCATAGACTGTATTTTCAGATGTTTTGATATATGGTTTGCATTGATATTCGATTTCATTTTCCAGATCATCTGAAATACGTAATGTGAAGTCATCAAGTGTGCCACCCTCTTTTAATAGGCTTGAACTAAATTCATGATCTGAATCTGACCACATAAATCCAAAATCAATTATTTCATCCGTCCCAGAATTAATAACCTCAGCTGAAAAAGTAACACCAGTTTTGTCAATCTGGCTAACATCATTTGTAAGAAGATATGGGTATTTTTTTTCACTTAACTCAGCCTTTCTTTCACAACTGAAATGGAATAGTCCCAATACTATGATAATTAGATTAATGATTCTTTTCATAATTAAAAGCTTATTCCGGTTAAAACTTGAATTTGATTCTTATTTAGTGAGTTGGCACCAGATACTCCAAAAAAATTATTATATCTAATTTCTAACAAGACTGATCTTCTATAATCTAATACCAGTTGTATTCCTGCACCTACAGAATAGCCTAATTGATGTTTAGAAATCAAACTTTCGGTGTTAACCCTCTTTATATCAACCTGAGAGTTACTGATTATTGCTTCATATAACTCAGTCTCATTAGTTAAGTGATATGAATAAACCACTCCAACATTAATAAATGGGCGATATTTTAGAGATGGGTATGTATTTCTAAATAAAACAGGGATATTAATACTGGTAGTATTAATTATCAAATCTACTTCCTTATTTATGTCTTTATAATTAAGTGCAAATCCATTTTGTGCATAATATGCCTCCAGCCTTGCTGAAAGATTATTCATAAGAATGGGAAAGTCGATAAATGCACCAAAATGTAAATTGCCAATATATTTATAATTAAAATCTTTAAGATATTCTTCTTCTGTATTCGAGTTCAGGGATAATTTACTTATTTCATAGCCCAAAACAAGTCCATAGTTTATAAATGGGAAAGGTCTTGATTCGCAACTATTATAATGTTCGATTAATCTTGTTAGGGAAAGTTTGTTATAAGTGGCTAAGGGTATAATGTTGGAAAGAATCTCACAATCACTGGTGAAGTCTTTTAATATTTCTTTGAATTCCAAACTCCGATCATCATAATTACGCTTTGGTAATTCAATAAAAAGGCTGCTGCTGTCTTTTTCCAAAAAATATGTTTTGAGTTTCTTCCCTCTGAAGTAATAGATAGTTGATGTTCCATGAACTAATCTTTCTAAAAATACTTTTTCGATGGTTCCAGAAACATTAATCTCTTTTGAGATATATACTCTGCCATTCGTTAGTTCATATTCTTTAATTTGATGAGGATTGTATTCAACTATTTTGCCATCTGTTTTTATTTTTATGGTCTTCGCATTTGATTTTGCGTTTCCTGCAAGTATCTTAACCCCAACAATGGTGGTGCTATCATCAGAAATGTAGCTTGACTGCGAAAAGATGGTTATAGGAATTAGTAATTGAAACACAAGAATTAGGTATTTGATTTTCATTGACCCTAATTAAGAAGTTAATAACATTTATATTAAACCATACGTTGAGTACTATCCGCTATTTTGAGTCTCGCTAGTAAACTTGATGAGAAAAAAGTAAAATTTCTTCAGATGTAAATGTAGGGAGAAAAATTTAGAAAACAAAGCTGTATTTATAGATATAAATGCGAATCAAGGGTTGAGATCAACTACAGACCCATAGTTATAAACAATAGAATGTCAATAACATACAATATATAAATATGTTTTATAGCCTGGGGTTCAGTGTCTTAGATGCAGGTTTCACAAAACATTTAAGACATGATCCCCGAGGCTAAAGCTGTAAAATTAATAGAAATTTACTTTTTTATTGAAAAAAGATACAACGAAGATTTAAAATATTGTTG
>PIVJ01000883.1 GCA_003353955.1 Bacteroidota bacterium
CCCTAACCCTAACCCTAACCCTAACCCTAACCCTAACCCTAACCCTAACCCTAACCCTAACCCTAACCCTAACCCTAACCCTAACCCTAACCCTAAACCCTAACCCTAACCCTAACCCTAACCCTAACCCTAACCCTAACCCTAACCCTAACCCTAACCCTAAGTTACAAGTTGCGATCTCAAGATGAGGAAGGTGGACGCTGCTATTTGCTGTTTCTGCCAAACAGTTGGTCACGAAACGGCAACGAGTGAATCAGAGCTTCGGAAGCGCAGACATTTACCAAAGACAAGTTCAACCCATCGAACATTAAGTCGCATGTGCAGAATCAGCATTCGATCAAATGGAAGAAGTACATCGAGGCAAGGGATAATAGGGAGAAGGACCCTGATGCGTTCGAGGAATTCTTCGAGCAATCGAAGTTACAAACATTTTACTTCGTCTCAAGATGTGAACGGCCAGCGTTTTTATTCAATCGACAAGGACATTGTTGAGGTCGTTGTCAAGGAGTTGCTGATTGACAATCAGGAGAAACTGGATGGCGACATTGCTATGCGTGCGTTTAAAGCCATCAAAGACGATTCAGGCGAAGT
>PIVJ01000081.1 GCA_003353955.1 Bacteroidota bacterium
TTATGGAGTGGACATCTAATGTTACTTCACCTACTCAAATTCCTTTATGGAGAACACCATTGCCACTTAAGTTAAAACTTGTTACTTGGGTATGGATGGGAAGTTCTCCTTTAAATATTTTTGCTGGAGATAGCATAGGTTTTACCATTGGAACAATACCAGATGGATTGTCATCTACTATAGGTAATTACACACCATTAGGTGGACAAAATTTATTTATACTAGACGGATTTGATACTGGCACATACGCTGCAGGTCAAGCAGATGTTTCATCATTAGGAATTACAATTGACCAGTTTACAAATACTGCTGTAGTAGGATCAGAGGATGGGACTGTAGGGCCAAATGATGGTGAGCTTGCGATTTGTTTATATTTTGAAGAATCAACAGCAGGTGCTAATAGCACAATTACATACGATATTGAAAATAATATTATTGGCCCAGCTGCAGGATACACTCTTACAGGAGACTTAGATGGTGCAACTCAAACAGGAGTGGGAGGCGTTACTCCTTATAGCTTTTCTACTGGACTTCAATTAAATCCAGGATACAGCTTAGTTACTGCGTTCACATCTACTAACCCAAGCGGAACAATACCTGCTGGAGGAGGTATAGCTAACGGAGTCTTAACTGGAGAAATTCAGCAAGACCAGACGCCAGGTGAAACTACAGTTTGTGATTTTGTATTTACTGATGAAAATTCAACTATAACCGATACAATATCAGGTGGGGCTATTCCTATTGCTACAAATGCTACTGAATTCTATGCTCAGCATAACGCTGGACTTCCAGTAGCTGCATACTGGGACTTTGATTTTAATAACAGCGAAAGAGGTCTTTTATATAATCAATTTGCAGCAAGACAAATACAGCCACCAACAGGATTTAGACTTCCGACTTCGCAAGAGTGGACCATAATATCAAACGTCCCATGTAATGATAGTTCTCCTAATCAAAATAGATATGGTTCTAACCCAGGAATTTGGGCTGGATTAACCGATACAACCGAATTAGGAGATGCTGATTTCAACCTTAATGGATATGGGGGTGGTGCGTTAGCATCTAATCAAGTTTTCTTCATTGAAGATACAGCTAGAGAATACATCTGGACAAGCACTATATCACAATCAGGAAACTGGGATGTTCTAAGATATTGGTCTGTTGGTGCAGTAGACCCTTTCCTAAATTCAGGTTTTGACGGTGCAAATGGCGCACAGCGTGCTGCGTACATTAGATTTCTTAAAGACGTATAAAAATATAAATAAAATTAAATATAATGGATATAAGAAAAATATCAGTTGGCGCTGATTATAAATCCAGCGCCATGCACTACATAGTGAATCAGGAAATTTTTAACGGAAATTATTATATTCATTTAATAAAGCATATAAGCGAAAGCAACTCTATAAAAGTTTGGATTGAAAATAAACAAGGAGAAATATTTCTTTGGAAAGAATTCAATTCTAATATGCCAGTATCAATTGAATATAATATAAATTTTGAATGAAATCACCTTTTTACTTCATTGTAAAACCTTGCAATGGAAAAAGGTATGATAATACAAAAAAAATTGGAGATGTTGATTTTATAGTAAGCAACTCCAAAGAAGATCATACCGTTTCCAATAGGTACGCAATTGTACAACAAACCCCTATAGATTACAAGGGTAATATTAAACCAGGAGATACTTTGCTGGTTCATCATAATGTTTTTAAATATTATAATGACATGAAAGGAAAAGAAAGAAGCGGTAAAAGTTTCTTTCAAGATGACTTGTTTTTTATTGATTACGATCAGTTTTATATGTATAAACAGAATGATGAATGGTTTTGTCATTCTAAATATTGCATGATAAAGCCTATTCCTAAAAAAAATCATTATCTTAAGACCCACCAAGAAGAAGAGCCATTAATGGGTTTAGTTAAGTATCCTAATGAATACTTAATTAGTAAAGGTATTATTAAAGGAACTGTTGTTTATTTCCAACCAGACAGTGAATATGAGTATACTATAGATGGTGAAAAACTTTATCGAATGTTTGATAAAAACATAACAATGACTTTATGAATGTAAGCTTATATGAAAATGTAATAAAAGATATTGATAGTTATGTTTGTGATGTAATTAACAAAGGTTTTGAAGATATTCAAATTGGTGAAGATTTATTTAAAAATGTTAGACAAAGGGGTGAAGATGAGTTGGTTCTTTTTCTTTTGGAAAAATACCCTAATTTTTATTCATCCTTAAATTTTGTAAGAAAATCTCCAGAACATCAAATAGAACCTAATTTTATTCATACAGATGAAATGATGGGTGATTTGACTGCAATTCTTTATTTAAATTATAATCCACCAAAAGAAGATGGAACTACTTTATATTATAAAGGAGAAAAAAGTTGTATATTAAAATCAAAACTAAATAGGTTAATTGTTTTTCCTTCTCATTTAGAACATTCAAGAAATATTTTTGAAAACTTTGGTGATGAAGATAATGAATCAAGATTAATACACGTTTGTTTTTTAAAAAAAAATACTATCTATGAACAATATTGAATTAAAATTAGAAATAATTAAGGCAGGTAAAAAAGCTGTTCAAGAGCTTATAAAAGTTGCTAATGAAGGTATTTTAAAAAAAGACCTTGATGGATTGTCTCCTGATATTGCAGCTGATAGATTAAAAAATGCAGCAGCATCTAAGAAGTTAGCTATATTTGATGCGTTTGAAATTTTAAGCAAAATTGAAGAAGAAAACAATATGATAGACAAAAGTAATGTAGAAACAAAAGCAGCATCATTTAAAGGTTTTGCTGAAGGTAGATCAAAATAATGTACGAACAAACTTTATATAAAATACTAAATAACATTGTTCCTGAAAAGGTTCTAAAATCCAATAATAAAAAAAGATTGTGGGATTATGGGTATAATAAAGAATATGATATTGTTGTTATATCCAAAAGTGGTATGATTGGTGATATATATGAAATACAAAATTTAAAAATAGCTTTACCAAAAGAAGAAGATGTTTATAAATTTAAAAAAAATTACTGGGGTAAATTAGATTATCCAAAAGAATTAAGTAAAATTAAAAATGTATTTGATTGGGACAAACATCCAGATAACTTTAAAGAGAAATGGTATGACTATATTGACAAAGAATTTGAAAGACGTGAAAAAGGTTTTTGGTTTAATAACAAAGGGGTTTCTACTTTTATTACTGGTTCTCACTACATGTACTTGTGCTGGACCAAAATTGATGTTGGGCAGCCAAACTTTAGGGAATCAAATAGATTATTCTACATATTCTGGGAAGCTTGCAAAGCAGACATACGGTCATATGGAATGTGTTATCTTAAGAACAGACGATCAGGCTTTTCGTTTATGTCCTCATCAGAACTCGTGCATGAAGCTACCACATCACGAGATTCACGTTTTGGAATATTGTCAAAAACTGGGTCAGATGCTAAGAAGATGTTTACCGATAAAGTCGTGCCGATATCGCTCAACTACCCCTTCTTTTTCAAACCGATCCAAGATGGTATGGACAGGCCCAAGACCGAACTTGCCTATAGAGTACCAGCCTCCAAGCTTACCAGAAAAAAGCTTGATGCCAATGAAGCCGCTACAGAACTTGAAGGGCTTGACACGACAATAGATTGGAAAAACACAGGTGACAACTCTTACGATGGAGAAAAATTAAAAATATTAGCTCATGATGAAAGTGGGAAATGGGAAAGACCTGATAACATATTAAATAATTGGCGAGTTACTAAGACTTGTCTAAGATTAGGATCTAAGATTATTGGAAAATGTATGATGGGAAGCACTTCTAATTCTATTGAAAAAGGAGGTGGTAATTTTAAAAAATTATATTCAGATTCTGATGTAAATAAAAGAAACAAGAATGGTCAAACTAAAAGTGGACTATATTCACTTTTCATCCCTATGGAATGGAATTATGAGGGATTTATAGATGTTTACGGATACCCTGTGTTTGATGATCCAGGGGAAGACATAGAAGGGCCTTTAGGAGATGTAATCGAGCAAGGTGTTATCAACCACTGGAACAATGAGGTTGAGGGTCTTAAATCAGATCCTGATGGACTAAACGAGTATTACAGGCAGTTTCCTCGTACAGAGTCTCACGCTTTTAGAGATGAAAGCAAACAATCGTTATTTAATCTTCAAAAACTTTATCAGCAAATAGATTACAATGATTCATTAATAAAAGATAGATTTGTAACAAGAGGCTCGTTTTCATGGAAAAATGGAATTAAAGACACAGAAGTTATTTTTTCTCCAAATGATAGAGGAAGATTTTATGTAACATGGACTCCAAAAAAACAATTACAAAATCAATACTACTTAAAGAATGGAGTTAAATATCCAAAAAACGAACACATAGGTGCTTTTGGATGTGATAGTTATGATATATCTGGGACTGTAGGTGGTGGAGGATCTAATGGTGCTTTACATGGCGTTACTAAGTTTCACATGGATGAAGGACCTACTAATGAATTTTTTTTAGAATATATTGCTAGACCACAAACAGCAGAAATATTTTTTGAAGATGTATTAATGGCTTGTGTGTTTTATGGTATGCCAATATTAATAGAAAATAATAAACCAAGATTGTTATATCATTTTAAAAACAGAGGTTATAGAGGTTTTTCAATGAATAGGCCTGATAAGGTTTATAATAAATTGTCACAAACTGAAAAAGAATTAGGAGGTATGCCTAATAGCTCTGAAGATATAAAACAAGCTCATGCAGCCGCAATAGAATCTTATATTGAAAAGAATGTTGGATTTGATTTATCAGGTACTTTTAGAGAGAAAGATCTTATAGGTTCGATGTATTTTATTAGAACTTTAGAAGATTGGGCTAGGTTTGATATAAATAAAAGAACAAAGTTTGATGCCTCAATTAGTTCTGGTTTAGCTATCATGGCTATACAGAAAAACCTTTACCAGCCCATTAAAAATAAATCAAAAATAAAACTTAACTTTGCAAGATATGACAATAAGGGAAGTTATAGCCAAATTATAAAATAAATGGAGGATGTAAAAATAGCAATAAACCCTCAGGGTTTCCCAAGTCAATTCGTGTCTGACAAAGAAAAAGACAGCGTTGAGTTTGGATTGCAAATAGGACAAGCCATTCAATACGAGTGGTTCAGAAAAGACGGAGGACAAAGTAGGTTTTATAATCAATGGGCTGACTTTCATAGACTTCGATTATATGCTCGTGGAGAGCAGTCAATAGCTAAATATAAAAATGAATTAGCAATTGATGGAGATTTAAGTTATTTAAATTTAGACTGGACTCCTGTCCCAATTATACCAAAGTTTGTGGACATAGTTGTTAATGGAATGGTTGACAGAGTATTTAAAATTAACGCTTATGCCCAGGATGGTATGTCTCTTGATAAAAAAAGTAAATATCAAAGACAACTAGAAAAAGATATGATCTCTAAAGATCTAATGAAGCAAGTTCAAAAAGATTTTGATGTCAATACTTTTCGAATGAGTGCTGAAGAAGTTCCTGAAAACGATGAGCAGCTTGCTTTGCATATGCAATTAAAATACAAGCCATCTATTGAAATTGCAGAGGAAGAAGCAATAAATACCGTTTTAGCTGAAAGCAGATACCATGATTTGCAAAAAAGACTTTACTATGACCAAATGGTCTTAGGTATTCAAATGTGCAAACATAGCTTTAAGCCTGGTTCAGGAATTGAAGTTGAATATGTTGATCCTGCAAATGTAGTTTATAGTTATACAGAAGACCCTTATTTTAAAGATTGTTTTTATTGGGGTGAAATTAAAACTTTACCAATAAGTGAATTGCTTAAAATTGATCCAAGTTTAACTAGGGTTGATATGGAAGAAATATCAAAATATAGTCAAAGTTGGTATGATTACAATAATACAGCACAGTATTACAATAATAGTTTATTTAGTAAAGACAGTGCAACTGTTTTATTTTTTAATTATAAAACAACTCATACATTTACTTATAAGAAAAAAACAAATTCATCAGGAGCTTCAAAGGTTATTGAGAAAGATGACAGCTTTAATCCAACTCCAGAAATGCAAGATGAAGGTAATTATGAAAAAGTATCTAAAACAATTGATGTTTGGTATGAGGGAGTTATGATTATGGGTACAAGTATTATGCTTAAATGGGAGATGGCTGAAAACATGGCTAGACCAGCTTCTGCATCACAAGAAGTGTATCCAGAGTTTTTAGCTGCTGCTCCAAGAATGTATAAAGGAGTTTTAGAATCTTTAGTACGAAGAATGATTACATTTGCTGATCTAATTCAAATGACGCATTTAAAATTACAACAAGTTATTTCAAGAGTTGTACCAGATGGTGTTTACATAGATGCTGATGGATTAAGTGAAGTAGATTTAGGAACAGGTCAAGCATACAATCCAGAAGATGCACTTAGAATGTTTTTCCAAACAGGAAGTGTTATTGGTAGAAGTTATACTCAAGATGGAGATTATAATCAAGCAAAAGTACCTATTCAACAATTGAACAGTAGTTCAGGGCAAGGAAAAATACAAAGTCTTGTAGGTACGTATAATCATTATATGTCTATGCTTAGAGATGTAACAGGTTTAAATGAAGCTAGAGATGGAGCAACACCAGATTCTTATTCTTTAGTCGGTCTTCAAAAACTAGCAGCTTTAAGCAGTAATACTGCAACTAGACACATATTAGACTCTGGAATAGGAATGACAGAAAGGCTTTGTACAGCATTATCTAGTAGAATAGCTGATTTGTTGGAATATGCAGATTTTAGAGAAGAATTTATTAATCAGGTAGGTAAGTATAATGTTGGAATTTTAGAAGAAATATCTGAATTATATTTAAGTGATTTTGGTATCTTCATAGAAGTAGCTCCAGATGAAGAGCAAAAAAGACTTTTAGAGCAAAATATACAAACCGCTTTAAGTAGGGATAGTATAAACTTAGAAGATGCAATTGACATTAGAGAAATAAGAAATGTTAAACTTGCTAATCAGATGCTTAAGGTTAGGCGTAAAGCAAAAGAAGACTCTGAAAAACAAGCAAAAGCTGCTGCTGCCCAACAACAAGGTCAGATAAATATGCAGGCACAACAACTAGCAGCTCAAACAGCAATGCAAAAATTACAAATGGAAACTCAAGCTTCTATGGAAATTGAGAAAGGAAAGGCAACTTTTTCAATAGAAAAAATGAAAGGAGAGGCTGCTATAAAAGCTGAGTTAATGCAACTAGAGTTTCAGTTACAAATGAAATTAAAAGGTGTTGAAATTGATGGGTTGAAAATGAGAGAAAATCAACGTGAAGAAGCTAAGTCTAAAAGAATAAGTCAAGCTAACACAGAACAATCAAAATTAATAGAGCAAAGAAAAAACAACTTAGCTCCTGTGAGTTTTGAATCAAATGAAGATAGTTTAGATGGTTTTGATTTAGCTGAATTTGAACCTAGATAAACCTTAAATACTTTATTAAATTAAATATTAACTTTGTAAAAAATCAAATCAAATGGAAATTAAAGTAAAATCACTAGATTCTGTAGCGGAAAAATCTGTACAGGAAGTAGAAGAGAAGTTATTACAAAAGCATGAAGCTGAGTTTAACGATAAACCTAATGATGTTGTTGAAGAACAACCTTTAGAACAAGAAGCCGAAGAATTGGCAGTTGAAAGTCCAACTATAAAAGACGAAGACGTTCTTTCATATATTAAAAATAGATATAATAAAGATATTTCATCTGTTGATGATTTGTTTGCTCAAAGAGAAGATACAAATGATTTGCCAGAAGAGGTGTCTAAATATTTAGATTATAAAAAGAACACAGGGCGTGGTTTTGAAGATTTCGTAAAAGTAAATAAACAATACGATGATTTAGATGACGAACAAGTGTTAGCAGAGTACTATTCTTTAACTGAATCTGATTTAGATAGTGAAGACATTCATTATTTAATGGATGAAAAGTTTTCATATGATGAAGACATTGATGATGAAAAAGAAATAAAGAAAAAGAACATTGCTAAAAAAAGAGAACTTTCAAAAGCTAAAACATATCTTAACGATTTAAAAGAAAAATACAGAGTTCCTCTTGAGTCAAGTGGGAGTTCTTTTTCTGAAGAACAGGAGAGAGAAGTTGAAGCATATAGAAGTTATATTGAAAATTCTAAATCAGCTGAAGAAGCCAATGCAAAGAAAAATGATTTTTTTGTAAAAAAGACAAATGAAGTTTTTAATCCAGAATTCAAAGGTTTTGAGTTTAATGTTGGAGATAAAATTGTAAATTATTCTTATGGTGATGTTACTGAAATGAAGACAAAGCAAAGTGATTTAAATAATCTAGTCGGCAGGTATGTTGGTGAAGATGGTTTAATAAGTGATGCAAAGGGATGGCATACAGCTTTAAGTGCTGCAATGGATCCTCAAAAGTTTGCTAGTTATTTTTATGACCAAGGGAAAGCAGATGCGATAAGTGATGTTTCTAAAAAAAGTAAAAACATTAACATGTCGACCAGGCAAACTCCTCAAGCGATTGGAGATACAGGCTTTAAGGCTCGTCAAGTTTCAGACTCAAGTGGTAGAGGATTGAAAATTAGAAGTAAAAAATAAAAATAATTAACACTCAGTGTTATCTAAAAAACAAAAATTATGGCAGTAGATGCAGTACCTGGGTTTGACTTACAACCAAGTTCAGAACAGGTTTTATTACAGACAAATTACATTACTAACTTTGATTTCTTAAATCAGTATCTTCCAGATACTTATGAAAAAGAATTCGAACGTTATGGAAACAGAACAGTAGCATCATTTTTAAGAATGGTAGGCGCTGAAATGCCTTCTAACTCAGACCTTATTAAATGGGCAGAGCAAGGAAGACTACACACGAAGTATACAGATGTTACTTCAGCAGCAGCAGCAGGAGCAGGAACTGCTACTTTAACAATTGGAGATGTTTTAGTTCCAGGAACTGGCGCTATTGCAATTAGAGTTGGTCAAACAATTATGATTTCTGACAGTACAGCAGCTTCAACTCTTAGTAACAAAGCTATTGTTACTGCAGTGGATATTGCTAACGGAACAATTGATGTTGCTTATTATGAATTAGCAGGTCAAGGCGTTGCTGCAGGAGTAGTATGTTCTCTATTTATTTATGGTTCAGAATTCCAAAAGGGATCTGTTGGAATGCAAGGACAGTTAGAAGCTGATGATAGCATTTTCTCTAACTCACCAATTATCATTAAAGATCACTACGCAGTAAGTGGTTCTGACATGGCTCAAATTGGATGGATTGAGGTTACTACTGAAAACGGAGCAACTGGTTTCTTATGGTATTTAAAATCAGAGCATGAAACTCGTTTACGTTTTGAAGATTACTTAGAAACAGCAATGGTTGAAGCAGTACCAGCAGAAGGTGGTTCAGGAGCAGCAGCAATTGTTGAAGGAGTTGCATCAGGCGTAGGTAATAAAGGATCAGAAGGTCTTTTCTATGTTGTTGAAGAGCGAGGAAATGTATGGAGTGGTGGTAACCCAACAACTCTTGGAGATTTTGACGCTATCATTCAAAGATTAGACAAGCAAGGTTCTATTGAAGAGAATGTTCTTTTTGTGAATCGTGAGTTTGGATTTGATATTGACGATATGTTAGCTGCTCAAAATGCAGGATATGCAGGTGGTACTTCATTTGGTCTTTTTGACAATGATGAAGAAATGGCTTTAAACTTAGGATTCTCTGGATTCCGAAGAGGTTATGACTTCTACAAAACAGACTGGAAATACTTAAACGATCCAACTATGCGTGGTGATATTGTAGGTGGTGCTGTAAACGGAGTATTAGTTCCTGCAGGTTCTACTACAGTTTACGATCAAGTTCTTGGTAAAAACGCTAAGAGACCATTCTTACACGTTCGTTATAGAGCTTCAGAAACTGAAGACAGACGTTATAAGACTTGGATTACAGGTTCAGCAGGTGGAGCTTCTACTTCTAGCTTAGATGCTATGGAAGTAAACTTCTTATCTGAAAGAGCTTTATG
>PIVJ01000884.1 GCA_003353955.1 Bacteroidota bacterium
TACAGTAACCCAACAGAGGAACATTTAGATGCACTTTTTCAATCATTTTAAATAATTTTCAATGAGAAATATAATTATAATAATTGTAATACTATTAATTAGTAGCTGTGGTAAAGGCACTTTCATTACATATGAATTAATAAACGAGACTGGATACGGTTTGGTTATTGAGGGGTATAGCCACAGGGGGGTAGATAGCGATATTATTTTGGCTGCAGAGAAAATGTTTTTAGAGGAAAATTCTACCATTTCTTTTCAGAGAGCAAAGGGAGAAGTTACTGACCAAAGGAGGTTTTTTTCAATTCCTTCAATAGATTCTGTACGTATTATATTTGACTATAACAAATTATTAGTACTTAGTTGTCCGATAAGGATAACAAGTCGTAATTGTCATTCAATTTTTAATTATTCTGTTGCGAAGATTACCGAAGAAGATTATAATAATGCAGTTAATATTAACGCAGATTAAGATTACTAAACACAACAAGAAAGCTAAATACCATAGCGTCTCATTGGGAATTAGGTTACTCAACAGGGCATATGTTGTTGATGCTATATTTGGAGAGCCTAAATTGCCCGAAAGCTGGGCA
>PIVJ01000885.1 GCA_003353955.1 Bacteroidota bacterium
TTTCTAAATTCTTTTATAGGTTATATACTTACAGGTAAAAGCGATAGTTTACAAACTACTTATATAGTGACAATAGCCCCTTACTCTATATACTTATAACCCTAATGTCACCCTTACTTGAAAAAATCACGTTACAAATATAGGGGTATGGTGTTACCCCCTATGTTATTGATTATCAATTTGTTACAAAAACGGTTTTATATTTACCGGGTCCCCCAACTTTCCTACACTTTTACGTATATATATCAGATTTTCAGCCACTTACGTACACATGTTTGACTTTTTTCTACATGTAACTAAGCTAATTTTATTTTATTACAGACAAAATACGAACTACATTGGATAATAATAATGTAACTAACAAATAATAACAATGACTACTAATTTCGACTACAATCACTTACAACAATGGGCTGAATGGGAACTAATAGACCAGATATTATTACTACAAGACTTTATAAATAATAATATAGACAAAGAAGTGTAGTGTAATAACTATCTAACAAAAACTAGTAATAAATAAATCTACACTCTTTACAAACAAAATACAGCAACAACTGGATAATAATATAAATACTAAATAACAAATA
>PIVJ01000016.1 GCA_003353955.1 Bacteroidota bacterium
TAAAGGTTGATTGTATAGGATTTAACGAGATATTTTTATTAGAAAGAGATAACTGATCCAAACCTGCTCTCTCGGACTTGTAGCCCAGCTCGCACGGACTTGTAGTCCGGGCGTAGGATAAAAACAACAAACCCAGCCTTATGAGCTGGGTTTTGTTTTTTATAGCACTAGTTGTTTTAATCTTATTGCGCAAATTTTTGTTGTAAATCTGTTTTAATCAGGAAAGCATCAATAAGTTCTTTAACTATTATTTTTCTGTCGTTGGGCATTTGCGAAACTTTTTGAAACTGTGAAAGCAGTTCTTTATCCGAAATAGCCATCTGGGCTTTATCGTCCATCGAGCCATCCATTAAAAAATTACCGGTAACATCCAGCGCATTGGCCAGTTTGCTCATGTACCCCTGTGAAAGAAAGATTAGACTTTTTTCTTTAGTTAAAATGCTATACTTTTGGATTGAAATAGGGCTATACTTTTCGGTTAATATAAACAAATTAACCTATTCGTTAATCAGGTATGTAATTACCCGAATTAAGTCTGTTAAAATTGTGTTAAAAAGGGCATTAACCATATTAATAATCCTTATTTTTGAGTTCATAAATTGCCTGAAATCGAAATTAAAGACACTACTATGAAACACATGTATTTTGTCTTGTTTTTACTGTTCATTGGCTCTCAATTGTTATCCCAAGATTTTGTACAATGGAGAGGAATCAACCGTGACGGAAAGTATGATGAATCCAATCTTTTAAGAAACTGGCCGGCAAATGGACCGGAGATGCTATGGCATTTTGATGATCTGGGAGAAGGGCATGGATCCGCTGCCGTTACTTCTGAGATTGTTTATACAACAGGTACATTGAATGAAATCACTTATGTTTTTGCCTTAACACATCAGGGCAAGCTTATATGGAAATCGAAGGTAGGAAGAGAATGGGTTGAAAATTGGCCTGGAGTGAGAACGACGCCACTCATCAAGGATCATAAATTGTATCTGATGACAGGCTACGGTCTCATTGTTTGCATGAATGCAGAAAGCGGTGAAATGTTATGGCAGGTGGATATCATGAAAGATTATGACGGAAGGAATATTGTGTGGGGAATGTGTGAAAATCTATTGATTGAGGATGAAAAAATATTTTGTACAGTCGGAGGACTGGATGCCAATGTCATTGCTTTAAACAAAAATTCGGGTAAACTCATTTGGACATCAAAAGCCAAGTGTGAAAAAAGCGCCTATAATACGCCTGGTTTGATCGAATACGGGGGTATGAAGATTTTAATTACGATGACTGAATTTTCAATTTTGGGCATAAATGCTGAAAATGGAAAATTACTTTGGAGTCATGAACAAACCAATCAGTATTCTGTACACGCAAATTCTCCCTTGTTTAAAGATGGAAAACTGTATGTGGTAAGTGGTTACGGACGAGGTGGAGTTATGCTTCAGCTTTCGAATGATGGCAAATCAATTTCTGAGTTATGGCGAAATGTAAGCATGGACAGCCGTATGGGGGGTGTCATTTTGGATAATGGAAGAATCTATGGTGGGGGAGATAAAAGCCGTAAGTGGGTTTGTTTAGATTGGGATACAGGAGACGAATTGTACTCTTCAAAAGAAGTATCTTCCGGGAATTTGATTATGGCTGATGGATTGCTTTATTGGTACGGAACAAAAGGAGAAATCGCATTAGTTGAGCCAACAAATGATAGTTTTAAAGTCATTAGCAAATTTAAAGTTCCATACGGATCGGCTCAACATTGGGCTCACCTCGTCATTGCTAACAAAAAACTTTATGTACGACATGGAAATTCAATGATGGTTTATTCAATTGTTGGATAATTTTTTATGTTTGTTAAAATTAATAGTTATACGATGTTTCTTCTCATTTTATCCAACACTTATTATACATCTTGGTTTTATGAGTAAAAATGTCGTTTCTTGTAATAACAACTTTGCTAACCCTAAAAAAAACTATTATGAAAAAACTCATCTTACTCTTAGTTAGTATTTTCTTTATATCACTGATTAGTATTGCTCAGGTCATTGATGAATTCAGAGGTGTAGGACGTACTGGAATTTATAATGAAACAGGATTATTAAAAGAATGGCCTGTTGAAGGACCGGAGATGTTATGGTCAATTGAAGAATTACCCATCGGTCATTCATCTTTATCTGCTGCTTATGATATGCTTTATTTTACCGGAAGAAGGGATACCATCGCTGTTCTAACCGCCTTGGACATGAAAGGCCAAATTAAGTGGCAAACAGATTTCGGTCGCGCATGGAATGCGTCATATCCAAATAGTCGGTCAACGCCAACTATCGAAAATGAAAGATTATATGTTTCGAGTGGTTATGGCGATTTAGCTTGTTTAAATGCCATTAACGGTGAATTAATTTGGCAGGTTCCTGCAATGGATAAATTTGAAGGAACCTATGGCAGATGGGGGATTTCAGAATCTTTACTTATTCTGGATAATAAAATTTTCTTTACAACAGGGGGCAAAAAAACAACAATGGTTGCACTTGATAAGATAACAGGTGAAACCTTCTGGATGTCAGAAACTTTAAAAGATAATCCTTCCTATGCTTCACCTATATTAATTGAAAATGAAGAAAATAAAATTATTGTTAATGTAACCGAAAATCATATTATTGGGGTAAACCCATCCAACGGTGAGATCTTTTGGAAATTCAGCTTTGGAGCTTTCGCCGGATTACCCTATTTAGCTAATATCAATTGTAATATGCCTGTATATTGTGATGAGGGAAAGTTATTCATCACAAGTGGATATAATCATAAAAATATAATGTTACAATTAACGAAAGATTTCAAAAATATGTTTTTTATTAGAAGTGGCGATGTCCTTGATGTTCATCATGGTGGGGCTGTTAAAGTTGGAGATTATATTTATGGCTCGAACTGGGAAAACAATGCAATGGGACGTTGGGTTTGTTTGGACTGGGATTCTGGTGAAGTCATGTATGAGACAGAATGGATCAATAAAGGATCAATAATTTATAATGATGGACTATTGTACTGCTATGAGGAGAAATTTGGTAATCTGGCTATTGTTAAGGCAACTCCGGAAGAATTTAATGTGGTAAGTTCTTTCAAAATCCCGTTGGGTAGTAGAGGCCCTTATTGGACACATCCGGTAATAAAAGACGGAATTTTATACATCAGGCACGGGGATGCTTTGATGGCATACAACATAAAAGAATAAGCAGTTCGATTTAAATCAGTGAGACGTTGATTTTGTGAAACAAAATTAATTAGGCGAAGTGATCCTGAAGTCGAAGGATCTTGACAAGCTTTTTCTTATGATCATTCTCATAGATTGCTTAGAGACCAGTGAAATATGATAAAATGATTTTGGGGTTTTTTGCTCAGTAAACGGGTTCCAACCATTCGCTAACTTTAAATTAATTTTTTGGACTAATCTTTTTGCAAACCTTCTCCTTTCGGAAATAGACACCATTCTATTAATCCTCAATTGCTGACGATACAACCTTTTTCCGATTGGGTGATAAACATGAAAATCAATATACCAACGGCTTTTACATTCATGCAGTTGGGCAGGGATATAATCTATAAGGGTTTTTAATTCTGACATACCAAACAAATATTAGGTATGTGTCGTTTTCGTGTCACTTTAAATACAAAAAGAACCCTAAGTGCTTGATTTTCAGGATCACTATAAAGTTTGCGCGGAGAGAGGGGGATTCGAACCCCCGGTACCAGTTTCCAAGTACGGCAGTTTAGCAAACTGCTGGTTTCAGCCACTCACCCACCTCTCCATTAGTAGGTGTTTATTTTATTTCTGATTGCTTATCCAACAATCAGTATTTTTCCAATCTTCAGTCTAGCATCCGCCAGTTGGTGAGTTATTCACCCTCCAACCTCTCCAATTAAGGACTGCAAAAGTATAAAAAGCTTTTGTATTCACAAGTATATTTTTCTTTTTTTTACCCTTTATTTCTAATTATCTTTACGACTTAGAAGAATGAGTAATTTCACTAAAAATAGTATATACCTGAAGTGAAAAATATAGAGATAAAAGCACATTGTAAGGATATAAATAAAATTCGGTTAGCATTGCATAAATTGAATGCCAACTTTAAAGGATTAGATCATCAGATTGATACTTATTTTAATTGTATCCATGGCCGATTGAAGCTGAGAGAAGGTAATATCGAGAATAACCTCATTCACTATTTTAGGAATAATCAAGCGGGACCTAAAAAGAGCGATTTTTCCTTATTTAAAACTGATTATGATTTAGGATTAAAAGAACTGTTAGAGAAAGCAATGGGTGTAAAAATAGTCATTGATAAAAAACGAGAAATCTATTTCATCGATAATGTAAAATTTCACATCGATCAGGTGAAGCAATTAGGCGAGTTTGTTGAGATAGAAGTCCAGGACGAATCGGGTGAGTTGTTAGAGGATGATATGATAAAAGTATGTGAAAAATATATCGATCTTTTTGGTTTGACTACCAATGATATGATAGATAGATCTTATAGTGATCTGTTACTGGGAAAACGATCTAAGAAATCTTACGATTTTCAAACTGATTAGTTGTGTTTTTAAGATGACCTCTTCTTGTACAATGAGGTAGTGTAATAGTGTCTGGATTTTTATAATGCAACTCTACACAATCAGTCGGATCACAGTAAGTATATCAAACTCTTTTAAAAGCACTAAAATCTTCAAATTTTACATCTTGAGATAAAAAGTCATCCTTTAAAGGTTCTTTTCTCATTAAATCTGTGCTTAAATATTTTTTATTGCTATCGGAGAAAACTGTAACGATAACAGATTTAGCTCCCATTTCATTTTGTAACTTAAGTGCACCTATAAAGTTTCCACCAGACGAAATTCCAACAGCCAGTCCTAATTGTTGCGATAGCATCTGCGACATAATAATGGCATCGCCATCATCAACTGCAACAATATGATCTAATTTATCAAGTTCAACGATCACAGGAATGAACTCATCAGATATCCCCTGTATTCTATGTTTTCCAACTTTACATCCGGTTGACATTGTGGGAGAATTTGAGGGTTCAAGCGGGTGAACTTTGATGTTGGGGTTTTGTTCTTTTAAGAATTTAGCAACCCCCATTACTGTACCTCCTGTACCAACACCTGCAACAAATGCATCCGGTTGCATGGAACGATATTTTAATTGCCACCATAATTCCGGCGCTGTAAATTGATAATGTGCATCTACATTATATTTAGTTGAAAACTGACATGGTAAAAAAGTATGCTCACTTTCCTTCGCCATTTCTTCAGACATTCGGATACTGCCTAAAAAACCACCTTCTTCTTTACTTACTAATATTATTTCTGCTCCTAAACTCCTTATTAGATTAATGCGCTCAACACTCATCCAATCGGGCATAAAGATTGTAACCGCGTGTCCTAATGCTCTACCAATTGCTGCCATTGCAATCCCCGTATTTCCGCTAGTGGCTTCTATAATGGTATCTCCAGGCTTCAAACCTCCACTTTTATATGCGTTATAAAGTATGTGTAATGCCATTCGATCCTTAATACTTCCGGTCATATTCAAGCTTTCGGCTTTGGCATATAGGGTTCTTTTTTCGCCTTTATAAGTAAAATTGATAGCTAGTAAAGGTGTATTCCCAATTAAAGGTGTCAGGCCTTGAACTCGTTGTAGCACATCATTCATAAGATAGTGTGTAAAGAATATTCTAGTTTATTAAGTGCTGTAAAGTTAACACTTTAATGCTTCATTTTAAGTCAGGAAATCAATTTATAAGTTTTCTAAATTAAGAATATTGTAAGGACTCAGGATTCACTAAATTTGTTTAAAAAGCTTCATATTTAAATAATTATATATAATTTTGCAATGCCTGCTAAAATTAGCAGGTCTTTTTTTTGGAACGAAATATGCTCTCTAAACTCTCACGAAAATATCAAATCTTAATCGTCGCAATAATGATTATTGCAGGATACTTTATTGTAGGTCTGGTATTTCCAAAAAGTGTGGGCAGGTATCCGGCCTTTGTACTGGTTTTTTTATTGGACTTGTATTTATGGAGTGCCCTAAAAAGTTGGATTTATTCTAAGCATCGAATTATTATGTCCAGCCTGTTTTTCTTGTATTGGATGCCTCTGGTAATCTTCATTGTAACCACCTTAATTGGTGTTTTTAGGCCGATTCATGTTTCCAATACCGCATTGTATCTTTACATTTCAGGTGTGACTCTTATTTCCTATGCGGCAAAAATTATAGCATCAATTTTTATTTTGCTCACAGACATCATCCGGGCGGTTCAATTAACGTTTAGATTTGTCAATTCAAAAAGAAAAAAGCAAGAATTATCAAAAGAATTTCCAAGGATTAGCAGAAACAGATTCATTAGGAAGTTTGGATTAATTGCTGCTGGGACTGCACTTAGTGGAATGTTAATTGGTCGGTTTAAATGGGTGACGGATTTTCAACTAAAATCAGAATACCTGAAATTAAAGAAATTACCTGAGGCGTTTAATGGGCTGAAAATTATTCATTTTTCTGATCTGCATTTAGGAAGTTGGCCCAGCAAAACACCCATATCAGCCGTGGTAGATATTATTAATGCTGAGTCGCCTGATATCGTTTTATTTACCGGCGATTTGGTAAACTTCTCCTCACGTGAAGCTTTTAAATATGAAAGTATTTTAAAGGAAATTAAAGCGCGTTATGGTATTTATGCAGTGCTTGGCAATCATGATTATGGTGATTATGTTCATTGGGAGAATACGGAAGAGAAGGTTAAAAATATGCACCAGCTTTTTGATTTTTATAAACGATTGGGGTGGAAGTTGCTTCGTAATGAAAATCAGATCATCTATAAATCGGGACAAAAATTAGCCATTCTTGGCGTTGAAAACTGGGGAGATAATCCTCGTTATCCACAAATGGGTGACGTTAATCTGGCAATGAAAGGGGTAGGGGATACCGATGTGAAAATATTGTTATCGCATGATCCAAGCCATTGGGATAAAATCATTTCAAAAAAACATACAGATATCGATCTGACACTTTCAGGTCATACACACGGTTTTCAATTTGGAATAGAAACATCTTTGTTCAGGTGGAGTCCAGCGCAATATTTATACAAGTACTGGGCTGGATTGTATCAAATTAATGAGCAGTACATTTATGTAAACCGAGGTACTGGTTTTTTGGGATATCCAGGACGAATAGGGATCTTACCTGAGATCACTTCAATTACTTTAATGAAGTAAATTTTTGTTAATTTCTTGTCATAAAATTAGTATCCTACTCTTTAAGTAACACATTTGAAGTCTGAGCATTAGGTCGTCAAAAAAAGAAGGTATATCTATATTATTTTGGAGATACTGATTTTGGAAACTACTACCTCACCACCTTCGGGTTGAATTGTCAGCCAATTGTTATCTTCACTAAACCATTTATATTGGGTGCCTACCCGAACAAGGTACTCACTCAGATTCTCTTCTGCTGACAATCTGATAATTATCCCTCCATTTTTAACATCATCTTTACCGTAGTTTAGTATTATCCGCAAATTTCGGGCAGCATTCACATTGTTTAATTTTAGGAAAATATAATTGCTTTTTCTTTCGCTCACTGGTAAGGGATCGAATTGTAACTTATGAAGTTTGTTTGCTTCAACAGAGAGTGGCTGATCAAGTAATACTGCGTAACTAGCTGCTTCGATAAGTTCCGTTATTTCTGCGATTTTTGATTTCGGATATTCTTCGTGAGGAATTAAGGCTGAAGCTTGCATATACGTGCTAATCGCACGATCATAAGCTTTAAGATTAAAATAGTCATCAGCTTCTTTGATGAGTGGATTATATTTCGCCAATACATTTCTTCTATTTTCGGCCAACTGTTCATCGATCTGGTTTATTTTCTGACCGGGATAGTTTTCACCGGGTTTCAATCGCAATGCTTCTTCAAATGATTGTTTCGCTGCCAATAAATTACCAATTGCAAGGGAGCTTTGTGCATCCGATATTGACTGTTCATAAGCTCGTTGTAACTCTGCTCGCTGTTCGGCAAAGATGTTGCCAATCTCCAACAGTCGATCTTTTGGGTATTTTTCGTTTGCTTTGTAGTTAAGTGCGCTTTGATAGGCAGTTTGCGCATTTTTATATTTCTGCTGTCCCAGGTAATTATCCGCTAATTCAATGGCCCTGGAATAATTCTCTTCTAAACTTCTTTCTGTTTCAATTCGATTTATAATTACGGCCAGTTCCTCAATTTTACTAATCGGATATTCTTCATCCGGTTTTAGATTTAAGGCATTCTGATATTCAGTTTTGGCCATTTCATAATTGCCTTCTTCAAATAATTGATCCGCCGATACGAGCAGTCTGCGATAATGTTCATCCAAGCGTTCTTGTTCTTTAAACTGTAACAACAAAGCATCAATTTCATTAATCTTTGTCACCGGATATTGCTCATTCGGTAAAAGTATTACAGCATCACTAAAAGCCGACTTTGCTTCGTTATAGTCTAGCTCAGCTAAAAATAGATCAGCGTTGGCAATTAATTGATCGTACTGTGTTTGAATGGCTTCTTCTTCCTCTAATTGAGAAATAATAATTGTAAGCTCATCAAGCTTCTCCTTAGGATAATTTTCAACGGGTTTGACACGATTGGCAAATTCATATTGGTCTTTTGCTGCTGAATATTCCTTATCGTCAAAATTTTGATCCCCTTGTGTAATTGCATTATTGTAATCCTCCTGATCAGAGATTTCCTTATTTGAAATGGTAGCCACCACTCTTTCAAGCATATCTCTGGCGTAGGTCTCATTGGGTTTTAGTGAAATAGCCTCTTGATAGGCTGTTGCTGCATTATCGAGATCGAGGACAATATAAAAACTGTCTGCCTGGCCAATAAGTGACGAATAACGATCTTGCGCACTTAATAAAGGTTCAATGCCAGCTAATTGCTGTTGAGGATATTCTTCCTTAGGAAATAAATCCAGTGCTTTTTTAAACGCGATCTTTGCTTCAGTATAACGCTGTCGGCTGAACTCAATATCTCCGTTTATCACAGCCTCTAAATAAATTCTTCGTTTGGTCGATTGATCGGCAATTAGTTTATTAACTATCTCAATTTGCTCTTTAGGATATTCCTGACCGGGAATCAAGCTTAACGCAAATTGGTATTCAATCTTTGCATCTTCATAATTCTTTTCATTTAAGAAGTTATCTCCCGCCAGCACAAACTTCTCAAACTCTTTGATTAATTTTTGTTGCTCAGATTTTAAGTTGGTGATTAGATCAATTTGTGTTAGGGGATAAGCTTCACTCGGAAAGAGTGTTGAAGCTTTCGCATATTCATCTATGGATAATTGGAACTCACCTTCTTTATAATATTGATCGGCAGCAATTAATATCTGCGAATATTCATTGCGCTCAACAGATTGTGCACGTAAAAGTTTAATGGATTCTGTCAACCTCTCTTTCGCGAAATTATCTGAATCATTTAAGTTGGTTGCATATTGATAATAAGCCTTCGCATTAATATAATCCTTTCCTTCAAAATAGGTATTGGCGGTTTTAATAATGGATGCGTATTCTGAAGTTTGGGTGTTTCCGACGACAGGGAAGAAAACAAGTAATATGAACAATAGGCGTATTGTAGAGGAAAATGTGATATGTTTTTTTGAGTTCAATTAATTAAATATTTCTAGTATTTTAAGTAATGTCAACGATCTGATGAAAAGAATATTGTGGTATTTATTCTTCAATTACTCCATCTTTTATCGTCAATATCCTGTCCGACATCGAAGCAAACTCTTTATTGTGGGTAACCATCACAAAAGTCTGTTTAAACTGATCTTGTAAATCAAAGAATAGATTATGTAGATCGATAGCAGCATTTGAGTCGAGATTACCTGAGGGTTCGTCGGCTAAAATTACAGAAGGCTGATTAATTAAGGCTCTTGCCACCGCAATGCGTTGCTGTTCTCCACCCGACAACTCCGCAGGTTTATGATCGGCGCGATCCTCAAGGTTTAAAAAATCGAGTAACGCATGCGCATTTTTTTCAGCTTCTTTGCGAGAAGTTTTGGCGATGAAAGCAGGGATACAAATATTTTCGAGAGCTGTAAACTCAGGGAGCAAGTGATGAAATTGAAAAACAAATCCAATCTTTGCATTTCTGAATTCGGCCAAACTATTATCAGATAATTGACTCAGCAGTTTACCATCAATTTCGATTCTTCCGGCATTTGCTTGTTCAAGGGTTCCGATAATTTGCAGTAACGTAGATTTTCCGGCACCTGAGGCACCTACGATACTTACAATCTCTCCTTTTCCTACCGATAAATTAATCCCTTTCAACACATGAACAGACCCAAATGACTTTACAATTCCACTCGCTTTAATCATAAATATTGCTTTGATACAAATATAGAAAATCTGAAGGAACCGCCCTATTTGTAGAAGATTATAAATTAAACTTTTAAGCTACTAATTTATATTCAAATTGATATAATTACTACTTTTGCCTTTAAAGTAAGATTAATCATTTAATCATCTACCAATGAATATTCACGAATACCAAGGCAAGTCAATTTTAGGAAAATACGGAGTTGTAGTACCCAATGGTTATGTAGCCGACTCACCCGATAAAGCTGTAGAAGTAGCCAAAGCATTGCAAGCAAAAACGGGAACCAAATTTTGGGTTATAAAAGCACAAATTCACGCCGGTGGACGTGGAAAAGGCGGGGGTGTTAAACTTGCCAAGACACTGGATGAGGTGAGAGAGATCAGCAAAAACATTATTGGAATGCGTTTGGTAACTCCGCAAACCAAGGCTGAAGGAAAATTGGTAAGTAAGGTATTGGTACAACAGGATGTTTATTATCCTGGCGAAGCGGAGATAGAAGAGTTTTATTTAAGCATTTTGTTGAACCGTCAAATCGGTCGGAATATGATTGTTTATTCTCCCGAGGGTGGAATGAATATTGAAGAAGTAGCAGAAAAAACACCGGAACTCATCTTTAAGGAAAAGATTAATCCGGCCGTTGGAATACTACCATTCCAATGTAAAAAAGTAGCTTATAACTTCGGTTTAGAAGGTCAGGCATTAAAAATGATGGCTAAGTTTGTCGCTTCTTTATACAAAGCATATATTGGTGCCGATGCCAGTTTGTTCGAGATAAACCCTGTTGTTAAAACTTCTGATAATCAAATCATGGCGGTTGATGCTAAGGTGGTGATTGATAATAATGCCTTATTCCGACAGCTTGAAATTGCGGAAATGAGAGATACCTCAGAAGAAGATCCGATTGAAGTTGAAGCAAGTACTTTTGATTTAAATTATGTGAAGTTGGATGGCAATGTGGGATGTATGGTGAATGGTGCCGGATTAGCGATGGCAACTATGGACATCATTAAACTTTCCGGTGGAGAACCTGCTAATTTCCTTGATGTAGGTGGTGCCGCTGATGCCAAGCGAGTAGAGGAAGCATTCCGGATTATCCTAAGAGACGAAAATGTTGAAGCCATTTTAATTAATATCTTTGGTGGGATCGTCCGCTGCGACCGTGTAGCATCAGGCGTGGTTGAGGCAGCCAAATCCGTTGACTTACAAATTCCGTTGATTGTTCGTTTGCAAGGTACCAATGCCAAACAAGGGAAACACATTATTGACGAAAGCGGCCTAAAGGTTCATTCTGCCATTAAATTACAGGATGCGGCTAACTTGGTTGCGGAGGTGTTGAAATAATTAATTCCACTTAATTTTTATTTGCATGATAATCGTGCGAAGTTCTTGAACTTCGGACTGTTGGAATGTTTTAGGATAACTTATCCAAGAAAAACGTAGAGCCTGGAATATCATTATGATCCTAGACTTGATTTTCTACAAATACCTTCAATGTATTTATTTATGGGAATATATGTCATTGCAAAATCACATATTTTAGTCAACTCATTAAGGACTTTAGAATGGGGGACTCTCATCTTTCATCTCATTCATTTTCGATGGAATGGTACGGATTGGCTGACCTTCCTCAAAACCATCATTTGGACTAAGTCCGCTGAAAGAAAGACCTTCAGAATCTAAATCAACAAATTTAGCGAACTTATCTATAAATCTGAGTGGGATATCTTTAAGGGCTCCGTTACGGTGTTTGGCAATAATTATTTCAGCGATTCCTGCTGTTGAATTTCCATCTTCATCCACATCAATTTTGTAATATTCAGGCCGGTAAATAAACAGTACCATGTCAGCATCTTGTTCAATAGCTCCAGATTCACGAAGGTCAGAAAGAATCGGTTTTTTAGATCCACCTCGGGTTTCAACTGCTCGACTCAACTGAGAAAGCGCAATGATTGGCATATCTAATTCTTTTGCCATTGCTTTCAATGATCTTGAGATTGTACTAATTTCCTGCTCTCGATTTCCTTTTGCATCTCCACTTCCGCTCATCAATTGCAGGTAATCAATAATGACCATGTCTATATTGTGCTGAGCCTTAAGTCGGCGACATTTTGCTCTTAGTTCAAAAACCGTCAAGGCGGGAGTATCATCGATGAGGAGTTTTGCATCCGTCAAAGAGTTTATTTTTGTATGCAGTTGTTCCCATTCGTGTCCAGCGAGATCTCCTTTCTTTAATTTATCGGCCGAAAGTTGTGTTTCACTAGATATTAATCGGGTTACTAATTGAATTGATGACATTTCTAAGGAGAAAAAAGCAACGGATTTATTGAATTCTATTGCAGCATTACGTGCCATGGATAATACAAATGCAGTTTTACCCATCCCCGGGCGAGAAGCAAGAATCACCAAATCAGATTGTTGCCAGCCATTAGTAACCCTGTCTAACTCAGTAAATCCTGAAGGAATTCCACGTAAATGACCTTCCTGATCTTTAGCGGCTTCAATTTCTTTAATGGCATCAGTAAGCAAGGACTGCATGTCATCATAATTTCTACGCAAATTGCTTTCACTCACAGCGAAAAGATTCTGTTCAGCCCTGTCTAATAAATCGAAAACATCGGTAGTGTCTTCAAAAGCATCCTTAATGATTTCAGAAGAAATTCGTATCAGTTCGCGTTGGATAAATTTTTGCGAGATTATTCGTGAGTGAAACTCTACGTTTGCGGCAGAGGCGATTCGGTTTGTTAATTGTGTAATGTAGAATGGTCCTCCAATAATTTCTAATTCGCCGGAATTTTTAAGTTCATTTGTAACCGTTAAAATATCAACGGGTTCTGATTTAGCAAATAAGCGAACGATAGATGCAAAAATAATTTGATGGGCTTCTTTATAAAATAAATTTGGTTTTAAAATGTCTATCACCTGAGTTAAGGCATCTTTCTCTAACATGATAGCACCGAGTACAGCTTCTTCTAGGTCAACAGCTTGTGGAGGTACTTTTCCATGTTCCCATAAATTTCTAGTATTTCCGATTTGTTTGGCTCTTTTTCGGGTACTCTCAGTTTTCTTTTTCGCAGATTCTTCCATAGGTCAAATGTACAAAATAACAGGAGCTCTTATGATATAAATTGGGTAGGATTTTCATTCATAATTTTGGAATTATTTTATCCGCAATTTTAGCTTGATGGTAACCCTTGAAGACAAAGGAATAATTGCCTAATAATATTAGCTTTAGCTATAGACGAATTATTGATGTTATTTACAATTGTAGTCTGACTTTCATCATCTTTATTTAGGATATAATCTTGAAATTTGTGATTGGATGTTAAATCAGTGAGACGTTGATTTTGTGAAACAAAATTAATTAGGCGAAATGATCCTTCGACTTCAGTATCTTGTAGGTTATATTCCCCGCCCCTTGGGGCGAAATAAAATAAAACCCATCATGATACCTCGTCCGCTTGCGGCGGGGAGCTTTATTTCCGATTTTAGGAATTGAGAAAAATTAAAAACGCCCCTCATTTCATGAGGAGCGTTTTTCTAGTGCAACGTTTTTTACTTTCTAAAAGAAATAGTAAACGCCAACCAAGAGGCGTAAATTACTCACTTCATGTGAATCATCAACTGCTCCATCTATTTGTGTTGTACCATAAGCCGCAGTCGTATATTCAATTTCTCCTGAGAAACGCATTTTCCCTGAGTTAAACATGATTCTGGGAGCAATTCTGTAGACATAGTCAATATCTGAACCACGACTGTAATAGGGGCCAGTTACACTTTCACCAGCACCTTTGTTTTTTGTATAACCTGCGAATAACCCAGCCAGAACCTTCTTTCCATTAGTATGAATATCCGTCCATAATGATAGATTCTTAATTGGGAGATATTCAACATAATCATATTGACCATAATCATCGATATTAGTTGAAGTAGCATAACCTCCAAGCATAGTGAGGTTGGTTGTATTTTGTCCTAGAACACCTTCGACTTTTACAGTTAAATTCGTTGTAGTAAATTTCATGAAAGCCATAGTCGAGATTCCATCAACTGATTGATCTGTAGCATAGCCTAAATTAGTTTTAATTCTTGGTACTAATGATAAATAGTCAGCTCCGAAACCTATCAGAAAAGAATCTCCATTACTTCCTTTTGTACTGAATTGAACGGTTAAGTTTAATTCAGGAATAACATTATTTCTTAGATAAACAGTGCTACTACTAATAGGTTCCGGTCCCGTACTTGTAAAGTCACGCTGCGACATAGCTGTGAAACTCAGCTTTAATCCATCAAACTTTTGGGTTACCCGAATTTGAGGATTACGAGAGAATGGTTGAAAGGGCACTCCGGTATTAAATGAAACAGTACCAGGGAAGCATTCAGTAATGAACATGGCGTGCCAGTATTGCCCGATTAATAGTTCTGTATTTTCCCAATTTAATTTAGCGAATGCGTGTCGTAATCTAAATCCATTGATATCCGTTTTGGTATGTCCGAAAAATGCGCCTTCAATAACTGCAGAGGTTATGGCTCCAAAAGCGTCAGGTCCTGTAATGCTACCTTTTAACCTTGTCTGGATGCTTAACATATTAAAACTTGACTTTGAATTAATGTCGAATTCACTATCTTGTTCCAGACTTTTATCGAGTGGATACAAATAAAAATGGCCATCTCGAACTGCTACATTCTGACGAGAGTCAAAGTAAATATCACTTTTAACAAATCCGGAGAATTTAATCCCGAATCTGGGTTTATCTTGCGCCATCATAATAATGGGTAAAAAAGAAATCATGATAACAATGAGTATTTTTTTCATAATGTGTTGATTTTTTTTAAAAGGTAATTCGATTTCTTGCAAAGATAAAATATTTATAAAAGCATGCCAGATAGTTGTTAACTAATTCACAATATAAATCAATTCTAAATACCATTATTTAACATAATGAATTTGGCTTTCAGGAAGTAATGACTTTCCTTGGTACTTAAGGAATAGTTGAGCAACAGTGAGTACGTCCTTTTGGCAATAGTGAACGATTCGTTCCATATCTTTTTCCTTCCAATAAACGCGCGAAATGTCACCTCCTCCAATGTCATCTTTGGGAGATGGTACGTTGAATATATTTGCCAATAATTCAAGGGAAGTATAATGTTTATAATCGCCAAATTTCCATAATTCCATGGTGTCGATATGGGCAATTTCCCAAGGTTTCTTCCCGGCAATATCGAGTAATCGCGGTAATTGAATTTCATTTATTAATATGCGGCGGGCGAGAAACGGAAAATCAAATTCTTTGCCATTATGCGCACAAAGAAGATGCTTATTGGCATTAAAATGATCGTTGAGGAGTTTAACAAAATCCTTCAGTATTTTGTTTTCTTCATCGCCAAAAAATGATTTAATCCTGAATTCATCTTTGGAAAGAAAACCTGTTGAAATACAAATGATTTTCCCGAACTCGGCATAAATACCTGCTCTTGAGTAAATGGAGTCAGGGGTATCCGAATCAGACTGTCTTAAGCGTTCTGCTTTTTGATCCCACAATTTCTTAAACTGATCCGGAACATCCTTATATGCCGGGTATGCAGGAACTGTTTCTATGTCCAGAAACAATATTTTTTCAATATTGATTTTATTCAACATACCTCAGTTTTTTACTTTATACCCTAAAGGTAAAATTATTACTTTAACCACGAATATTTCAAGCCTGATTTGATAAATAATTATCTTCGCACTTATGAAGATGGTTGTTACAGAAGATGGATCACATACTATATTTGTTGAAGAACTGAATGAATATTATCATTCGACTTTTGGTGCCATCCAGGAATCGAAACATATTTTTATTGAGGCTGGCCTAAGATACATGAAGGAAAGGGCTGAAAATATAAATATATTGGAAATTGGATTCGGAACCGGATTAAATGCAATTTTAAGTTTAAAGGATTCTTTAAGTGATTCTTTAGTTGTAAGTTATATTGGGCTTGAGCCGTTTCCGATTAGTATTGAAATGGCTAATAAATTAAACTATTCGATACTATTAGATGACCAACAAATTGCGGATTACTTTGATCAGATGCACCACTCTAACTGGAATGAAGAAGTGGAGTTAACGCCTGATTTTAGGTTCAAAAAAGTTGGAGAATGTATTCAAACTGTTCCATTAACTGAGAAGCATTTTAATTTGGTTTATTTTGATGCTTTTGCACCGGATGTAAATCCTGAATTATGGACAGCGAAAATTTTTAAAAAGGTGTACAATTCTTTACAGATGAACGGAGTTTTAATGAGTTACTCAGTAAAAGGAAACGTAAAGCGTGCATTAAAGGCTGCTGGTTTTTCGATTGAGAAATTACCGGGACCTAAAGGAAAAAGAGAGATTCTCAGGGCTACAAGATGTTAACCTTCTTTATTGCTGATGAATTTGATATTTCCAGTTTTCCTTTCCTTTGTCATCTATATTTCTAATAACGATTTTCCGTTTACCAAGAACTCCTGTAAACTCCAATACACTATAATTATGTTTCATTACAACGGTATTTTCAACCCTTAACTGATTTTCTTCATCTTCCTCGTGAGTACTTACACCGGATGTTAACGAAGAGGTTGTTAAATCGTAAATATTCGGCTTGCCTTCAGCTTTAAGTAAACTTAACTCTGTGAAATGCCGATCGCCTGTGAGAAAAACCACACCATTAATATTTTGATCATAAATGAATTGAATAATTTCGTCTCTTTCAGATTTAAAACCATTATTTGAATAGGTTTCATAAGCGGCGACAGTAGTTAAGAACTGTCCACCTAATGCAATAATTTTAAATGTTGCTTCGCTAGTGACGAGCACATTTCTTAACCACTGAAGTTGTTCAATTCCCAATATTGTTTTACGACCTTCTTTTAAATTGTTTGGATCACGATAATAGCGGTTGTCCAATAAAATAAAATCGACGTCACCCCATTGGAAAAAGCTGATAGCGCCTTTCATATTACCAATGCCAAATGATGGATTAGGCCAAAAGAGTTCAAAAGCTTTCATGGTTTGGTTTTTATTCCAAAAGCTTTTATCGCTATCATTTGGACCATAATCATGATCATCCCAAATTGCGTAATGATGCGTATTAGCTAATAAAGGTTGAAGTTCCGGCAGTGATCGTGTATGTGTGTTTCTATGAAGGATGCCCGTCCAGCTATTCCAATCCGGCTCACGGTAATATAAGTTATCACCCAACCAAATCATTAAATCAGGTTGTTGTTTGTAAAGCTGAGTGAAAATATGTGAATCACTTCCATAAGGCTTGCCAGGTCGATCATAGGCTTTTTCATTGATGTAGACACAACTTCCGGTTGCAAGTTTAAATGTAGGTGGGTCTCCTCTGTGTTTCCAAATCGGCTGGCTTTGAAACTTAGTGGGATAATTGAAAATTAGCTCCTTATCATTAATGTAAACTTTGTACTGATAAGTTATGCCAGGCTCAATTTCGTCAGCAATGAGTTTAGCGGTAAAGGCCGTTGATTTTCCAGCATTCACAATATCTGTCCAAGTAATTTGCGAAGTATTCGTCTCAGCCCAATAAGCAATTTTAACTGCAGCGGATTCGTTTGTTTGTAACCAGATCATGACTTCTTTCATTTCTGAATATCCCAACATAGGGCCGGATTGAAGTAATGATTGTTGGCTATATCCTGTAAGTGTTATGGATAGTAGAATAATTATAATTCGATTTCTCATTTTTATATCTTTTTTTTAAATTATGTCTTATCCGTAAAATTATAAAAAAAGATCATTCATCGGATTCGATCATGCATTTACCGATTTTCACTTTCTCAGCGTTTCAATCTCAATTATATTTACTTCAAAACAAAAATTATTAACTTTAGAACTTGAAATAATGGAAAAATATCATCGAGCACATTCATCAAATAGTCGTATGAAAAAAGTCGTATTTGGAATCATCATTGTCGTTGTTGGTCTTTTATTGTTAGCCTCAAACTTCGGTGAATTACCGCGCTACCTTAGAAATATTATTTTCTCATGGCAAATGTTACTTATTGCTATAGGACTTATAAACCTTGCCAGCAGAGAAAGCAAATCAGTTGGCCTCATTTTAATTGCAGTAGGCTCATTTTTTCTATTACCCGACATCTTTGTTTTCTCATTTGATTTTGTTGAACTATTCTGGCCTATATTACTGATTGTTGTTGGTGTCTCTATTATCATGTTTGGTGGGAGAGCATTACGGTGGCGTAATAGGCACAAAACCTCCACAATTGATTCTGGATTTCTTGATGTTGTAACTATTTTTGGAGGTACTGAAAAGCGCATAGCTAATCAGGTATTTAAAGGAGGTGATATCGTAAATATATTCGGTGGTACGGAGATCGATTTAACACAAGCCATTTTGAATGAAGGAACTAACGTTTTAGAAATCACTTGTGTGTTTGGTGGTATAAGTCTTGTTGTTCCAGCCGACTGGAATGTTCGTTGGGAAGTGGCATCAATATTCGGGGGCTTTGCAGATAAAAGACACATCATAAAAACTTCAGCGGATGATAACAAAGTTCTTGTTGTAAAAGGTAGCGGTATTTTTTATGGTGGTGAAATCAAAAGCTATTAATTTACATGGTCATTAATCATCCGGTATTACAATCTTTTAAATCATTTGTGATTTATACGCTCATATGGATTCTGGTAATCGGGATCCATTTTGCAATTTTATTTGGGTTTTACCAACAGGATATTCTGACAGCAGTTACTGATTCTCTGGTTTTTAATTTATTATTTGCCTTATTTGGGTTATCAGTTTGGTTTACGGTGGGATTAACCAAGCCTGAAAAAATCAGTTTGTTTAACCTGATTGTTAATCACCTTTCTTCTTTAACTTTAATTATTTTGCTTTGGTTAACTTCAGGAACCTTTATTTCGAAGGCCATCATTCCTGATGAATCATACCACGCATTTTTGATGAGTTCAACCCTCTGGCGTATTATCAGCGCAGTGTTTTTGTATTCAATTATGGTATTGATTTATTATTTGATATTGTACTATCGTGATTTACAGGAAAAATATCAGAATGAACTTCGGTTAAAAGAGGCAGTAATTGAAGGAGAACTCAATTTGCTTAAATCTCAGATCAATCCGCATTTTCTTTTCAATAGTTTAAATTCAATTAATTCACTTACAATCAGTGATAATGATAAAGCCCGGAAAATGATCGTTAAGCTATCAGATTTTCTTCGATATACTATTTCAAAAGAGGATAACCGATTTAGCGAACTAGGAAATGAATTAGAAAATGTAAAGAGATATCTCGAAATTGAAAAGGTACGATTTGGAAAAAAATTAAAATTTCATTTTGAGATAAACGGTGATTGTGTTGAAACGAGAATCCCTGTGATGATTTTGCAGCCCATATACGAAAATGCCCTTAAACACGGGGTTTATGAAAGCACTAAACCCATTGATGTTCGGACTAAGTGCGAATTACAAAACGATCATTTATTTATTCAAATTACTAATAATTTTGATGTAGATTCAATTGCTAAGAAGGGTTCTGGTATAGGATTAAAGAACATTGCAGACCGGCTGAAATTAATTTATAAACACGATCAACTCATCAAGACTACCAAATCAAATAATGAATTTATAGTTCAATTAATTATTCCTTTTAAACCACAACAAGATGGATAAATTGCGTGTATTAATTATTGATGATGAAGAGCCGGCTCGTATGCTTATTCGTGAGTATTTACAGGTGTTTTCTAATATTAAAATAATCGGTGAAGCCAGTAATGGCTTTGAAGGCGTACAAATAATTAATGATCAACATCCGGATTTAATTTTTCTGGATATTCAAATGCCTAAACTTACCGGCTTCGAAATGCTGGAATTGATTGACCCAAGGCCCTACATTATATTTTCAACTGCTTTCGATCAGTATGCAATCAAAGCTTTTGAAATGAGTGCTGTCGATTATTTATTAAAACCGTATTCAAAAGAAAGATTTGCTCAGGCTGTTAATAAAGTCTTAAAGAAAGTTGAGAGTGATGAGCCAATTATAGAAAGCAAGCAACAAATATTATCCTCACTTGACGATATCAGTGAGCCCCTTAGTCGTGTCGCACTTAGAATTGGAACAAAGATTAAGGTTATTCCGGTTGATGAAATCAGTCATTTAGAATCGGATGACGACTATGTTAAAATACATGCAGGTGAGGCTGTCTATCTCAAAGAAAAAACCATGAAATACTTTGAGACCCATTTAAATTCTGAGCAATTTGTGAGAATCCATCGATCCTTTATTTTAAATGTAAGTTTTCTGGATCGACTCGAACGATATGAAAAAGACAGTTATGTAGCTTTACTGAAAGATCAATCAAAGCTAAAAGTTAGTGCTGCCGGATACAAAGTGTTGAAGCAGGTTCTTAAATTTTAAATTGGCTTGATGAGATAAAATACAGTAGTAGTCACAAAATTTCGTAAATAAGAAATAGCCGGTATTGGGATAGTTATGTCGAATCGCGAAAAATACAACTTAAAGTGTTGGTTATTAGGAGATAGCCACTTTCAAAACCTTTAAATTGATAGCAAAAATTAAATTTATCCTTTAAAAATAATATATTTTTAAAGCATGTAGGATAAAAAACCAAACAGAAAATTGTAATCGCTCAATTTAGGTCATAATCAGTTTTAAATAAGGAAAATCGCTCTTTTTCTTGTTTGCCCAGATAATATAATTTTTGAACTTCTTATTCTGTTCCAGCACAACCAATTGTATTTACAACTTTATATTTTCCACCTGATTTTGAAATAACTTGAACAGAAATGCTACCTGATTTATTTTTCTTCTTTCGTAAAAATATGCACAAATATACAACTGGACACCCTATTTGTAATAACAACCCCTATAAACAAAAGGATACAGAACTTTACTTAAGGACTTGACGAAAACAAGAAATATTATCCTCACTTGACGATATCAGTGAGCCCCTTAGTCGTGTCGCACTTAGAATTGGAACAAAGATTAAGGTTATTCCGGTTGATGAAATCGGTTATTTAGAATCGGATTCCTTTAGTAGATTCAAATACTGTGCTAGCACGTGCGTTGATCAGGGAAATTAATCCTTTAAAATTAAAGGTTTTCTGAGTTATTCCATCTGACAGGAGAGCATATAAACTGCAAAAGAAGCCAGCCAATGTTCGCCTTCATAGTTTCCGCTGCTTACATTGCTCAACGCATCTTTTGAATGCACATTTGCAGCTGTTAGTAAAATCTCTCTGAGCGGATCATCCTCAGGCAAGGCATTAGAAATGCCCAGCATACACCATGCTCTGCTTAAATTTAAACCATCCAAATGCACTCCTTTTGGATCGTCACGATCGGAAACAATTGCCGGATTTGTAAGATTTGGATATTCTTTATCAAAGAATCCAGGTAAAAAATCGTGAATCCATTTTACGAAATCATCCTGATCTAAAACTCTACGCATTAAATCAGCTTCAATGAGTGCCGGTGATAAAAAGTCTTCACCACCGGGTTCCCATTGTGCCGGTCCATTTATATCATTAGAATAAAAAGTTTTACTGCTTTTAACCAATAAATCCTGAAAGGAAATATTATTAGTTTTTTTGGCATAATCAAGTGCAAACGAAATTCCAAAGGCAGTATTTGGATGAACACCTGTTCGAACAGGGTATGTCTGCTTTGGTAGAAAATCGGTATAGTTTTTAATGATGCGATTGGTCAGCGGGGATAGGTTTTTCCTCCATATTTCACCACCTGAATCGTTCCATCCATTCAATTCTTCCGCCAGTTTTAATAGCCAGGCCCAACCATAGGTTCGTTCAAACGATTTTCGACCTTCTTGATTGTAATACTCAACTTCCTTAAGGATGTTTTCAGCACTTAAATTTTCGTTTAATGATTTTCTAATTTCAGCATTTTTAGGCAGATTTGGAAATAATTTTAAAACTCGTACCAGCATCCAATGTCCGTGAACTGAGGAATGCCAGTCGAAGCAACCATAAAAAGCCGGATGCATTTCAGAAGGAGTTAAAACTTCGGAAGCATCATTCATTACATGCCCTGTTTTGTTCGGATATTCTTTTTGAACACAGTTAAGGGCTAATTGTGCAAAACGTGAAGCGGTGGCCTGATCAAGTGTAAGTTGATCTGAATCTTCTTCCAGTTCCGATGCAGATAAGAATGATAAAATTGACAAAGAAATGATTAGAAATGCGGATAATTTCATGATAATTATTATTTAGAGTTATATAAATTCTTGATATGTTGGTTTTGAATAGTAAGCAAATTTTGTGCTTCCTTTAGTTGGATTTCCTTAAAACAGATTTGATCTCCTACCTTTAACTGAGCCATAATGGGGATATCCACAGAAATTATATTCGCAATTTTGGTATAACCACCAACAGTTTGGTGATCTGCCATCATTACAATGGGTTCACCATGATCCGGTACCTGAATGCTCCCCAGTGCTATTCCTGATGAAATAATATCTGCACTCTTTTTATGTTTAATCAGCGGGCCGGACAGGCGGTAACCCATGCGATCACTTTGATGACTTACCTTATAAACAGAGTTTAAAAAAGTGCTGATCCCTTCAATTTCGAAACTGTTAATTTCAGGACCAACGATAAAACGAATCACATTCATTTCAGGATAAGAATAAATTAGGTTAGGAGGGATGATTCGGGAATTCAGTTCTCGTTTTTCACCGATAGATATTTGGTCACCATCTGCTAGTTTTCTTCCTTCAAAGCCTCCTATTTTACCCCTCAAATAAGTAGATTTACTCCCCATTGCTTCAGGAACATTAATTCCTCCACAAAAAGAAATATAAGCTCTCATCCCTTTTTTTGCAGTACCCATAGCTAAAATATCACCTTTCTTGACCGATATTGTAGCATTCATATCAACGTATTCTCCATTTACTTGTGGAGTCATACGGGCACCGGTAATCCTCATTACGGCTTCTGATAAGAAAATAGATTCTCCATTTACTTGTGGAGTCATATGGGCACCGGTAATCCCAATTACGGCTTCTGATAGAAACTCAATCTCCGGGCCCAGATAGGTTGCCTCAATACAGGCCTCAAATCCGGTATTGCCCACCAACCAATTCGCAAGTTGCAAAGAATGAGTATCCATCGCTCCAGAAACAGGCATCCCGAATTGCTGATAAGCATATCGTCCTGCATCTTGCACGCTTGATAATAATCCTCCGCTTATGATTTTAATTTTTCCCATCTGTGATTATTCTTGCTTCACCCTAATCATATTAAATTCCTTGCTATCAATTGGTATAAATCTTAAGCGATCACCTGCTTTACACAAAAACTGAGTTTCTCCATCCGGATCAAATAGTTTGATGGGTGTTCTGCCGATGATTTGCCATCCTCCCGGGCTATCGATTGGATATACGCCTGTTTGTTTACCTGCAATCCCCACCGAACCTGCCTTAATATTCTGACTTGGGACGGTTTTACGTGGTGTGGAAATTTTTTCGTTCATTCCGCCTAAATAACAGAACCCAGGCGTAAACCCTAACATATAAACCAAATAAGTTTGGGAGGAATGAATACGAATAATCTCTTCTTTCGACAATTTTGTATGCACCATAACGTCTTCCATATTCTCTGCGAATTCATCCTCATAGCAAACGGGAATTTCGATAAGCCGAGAGTCGGGAACATCTATACTACTGAGTTTTGAGAGTGTCTGTTCAAGTAATACGTAAAGTTTCTCGTATGAAATTATGAGCGGATCATATAATACCAATACATCGCAATAGGCCGGAATCAATTCAATAATCCCTTCAATCGCTTTCGATTCAACGTTCAATTGAAAACTACGCACCATTTTATTGGTGTGTTCTGAAATTTCGTCACCTAATTTTACTAAGACTGCTGAATCGCCTGACGGGATTATTTGAACCATATAATTGTTTATGCTTTTAGTGATTGGATTGTAATTCCATTTTGCTCTAAATGCAATTTTACTGACTTTGCCAATTCAATTGCAGTTGGATTATCTCCATGAATACAAATTGAATCTGCCTGAAGCACAATGGTGTTTCCTTTAATGTCCAAAACAGTACCTCCTTTAACCATTTGTAAAACTCGCTCATTGCAATATTTCGAATCATGAATAACAGCGCCTTCTAATGAACGGGAAACCAAGGTTCCTTTTTGAGTATAGGTTCTGTCTGCGAACACTTCACAGGCTGTCTGTAAACCAGTTTCTTTTGCTGCTTCTATCATCATTGAATTTGCCAAACCCATAAAAATGATTTCAGGATCAATTTTATGAACTGCTTCAGCAATGGCTTTTGCCTTTTCATAATTGTTAGATGCCTGATTGTACATGGCGCCATGCGCCTTAACATGTTGAAGTTTACCTCCCAAGGATTCCGTCATACCTTTTAATGCGGATACCTGATAAGACACATATGATTTTATTTCTTTGGAGCTAAGGTTCATTTCTCTGCGACCAAAGCCTTGTAGATCCGGATAACCCGGATGTGCTCCAATGGCAACATTGTTCTCAAGGGCAAGTTTGATGGTACGTTCCATCACTATCGGATCTCCGGCATGAAAGCCGCAGGCTATATTGGCAGAAGAAATGTATTTCATAACCTCCACATCATTACCAATTTTATAATTACCAAAACTTTCTCCTAAATCAGAATTAATATCTACTCTCATCTTTATAAATTAAAATAAACCAAACGCAAATAAGATACTTTTAGCTCCAAGCGCAATCATGATCAGAACGATAATTGCTCCTAGCACATTTTGAAATAGTTTATTGGTATGATTGTTTAATATCTTTGTGCTGTTCATAATTATCAATAGGTAAATTGCGATAACGGGTAATAAAATGCCGTTGGTTATTTGAGCAAATACGATTGCATTAATCGGATTAATACCAGTTGCGGAAAAGATTACACCTATAAAAAGAATAATCATCCAAACTGCTTTAAATCGAAATGATTTTAAATCTATTTTCCATCCCAATATTCCTGAGGTTGCATAGGCTGCAGCTAAAGGAGCAGTTATTGCTGAAGAAATTCCGGCTGCAAATAATCCTATCGACATAAATATTCCTGCCCAATCACCCAATAAGGGTGTGAGTTGACTTGCCAAATCTGATGCTCCTTTAATTTCTGCTCCGGTTCCATAAAAAGCGACGGCAGATGTAATAACGATCGACATAGAAATCATTCCACCTAACAGTACTGCCAAAATTAAATCGAAACGGGCAAATTTAAGATCAGCTCTATTTTTCCATTTTTCCTGCACTATTGATGAATGCAAGAATAAATTATAGGGAACAACTGTTGTTCCTATTAAACCTATAAGCATTAATACCCCGCCTCCAGGTATACTTGGTATAAATATTCCTTTTAAAATTGGTATCAGTTCAGGGCCAATGATAATCATGGTGGAAATAAATGAAATACTCATTAAAAGAACGAGGGTAATTAGTGCCCTTTCAAGGTATTTATAGCTTCCAAAGATAAGTAAGAAAAAAGCCAGTAATCCAATAATGGGTCCCCAAATTTTGATGGTTCCAAGACCTAGTAGATAAACTGTAGATAAACCGGTAATTTCTTCCATCCCAAGTGCAGCTCCTAATATGTTACCCGTTTCGTAGGCTGCATTTCCAATAAAAATGGCGGATAATACCAAAATAATTGAAAGAATTTTTGTTATCGGTTGTTGTAAATGCATCCGTAAGGCTTGACCTAATCCTAATTTGCCAATGATCCCTAAACGTGCTGACATCTCCTGAAGAACGATGGTAGCGATCACTGAGAACAATAAGCCCCATAACAATGCATATCCAAAGCCTGCTCCCGATAAGGTACAGGTCGTGATTGTTCCCGGTCCAATGAAAGCGGCTGTAACTAGTATTCCGGGGCCAATTGATTTTAATTTCTTGGCAATTTTCATTTGAATTGTAGCTTTAATGAGAGAATAAAAATACGGAATTCCCACTTATCTTTTATATACAATCTTTACAGAATATTGGTATTAAACAAATATCAGTGGATGAGGCATGAATTAGCCGTTATATTTGTGTTTGTTATCACAATTTCCCTATATGAAAAATATAAATTTATTAGGCCTTCCTTTTGATGGAAAATCAAGTTGTTTGAAAGGGGCAGCTGAAGCACCAAAACATATTAGAGAGAATCTCTACAATGGCTCTTCTAATTATATGACAGAGGGTGGTGTGAATATACTGGAAGATATTAAGTATACTGATAAGGGCGATTTGCTTATATCCGATTATCATAAAATATCTGATCAAATAAATGATGTGATGGAATAAAGCTCCCCGCCGCAAGCGGACGGGCTATCATGGTGGATTCTATTTTATTTCGCCCAAAGGGGCGGGGAATATCACTTCGCCTAATTAATTTTGTTTCACAAAACCAAGGTCTCACTGATTTAAAATTAGAAATCTAATCTTCCATTAAAGGTAATCTGTTGCTGCTTTTCTCTCTTTCCGGATTTCTTTTCTTATCTTTATTAAGATCTTACCCATACGAAACATTGAGAATAAAAAATGACATAATTGATAACGATACTAATTTCTTCATAATTTTCTTTTATTCTAAAATGCAAAGCCAAAGCCAACATTAACAAGCAATCCAGTTGTTAATTCAGCAAGCATTTCCCTTTCATATGTTGCCATAGTTTGATCAGGGAAATGAACTTCAGCAGATACTGTACTTGGCAATGGATTGAAAGAGAATCCTATTTCAGGTCGGAAATAAATTAATCCACCCCATTTTGCACCAATTTTCAGATTAAGCGTGTTCATTCTTGGTTTGGCAGTTGCTGATCCAATTACTTCACTTGTCTCTTTAGATTCAGCCTTAAAAGTTAAATCCAGACTCATGTTAGTGTAGCTTAAGGAACCGTAAAGTCCTTTTCCCTCCTTGAAAAAGTAATAATTCACTCCTATCTCAAAATATGAAAACTCCAAATTATCATCTATATCAGCTTGTTCAAGTTCAAGTAAATTCTCAAATGAAAGAGATGAATAATCAATCATGAAAGATATTCTTTTATCAGCTAATGGTGTAACAAATTCAATATTGCCTGATAAAAGATTCGGGAATCCCACTTTGGCTCCAATACGGAAAGGTTTTTCCTGAGCACTTAATTGGGTTGTAGTTATTACTATGAGTACAAAAATTGCAATGGTTCTAATGATATTCTTTTTCATGGTAATATTGTGTTATGAATTAATAATTGTGATTACTGATAACAAGATATTCAAAGATCGGCAAATAATAATCTTTATGCAAATGAATGTGATTTATTTGTGAAGAATTGAGAATGAAGAAGTAGCTTATGTGTAATTAAATCAACGTCTCACTGATTCAAAGGGGTAATTTGAAGAAAATTCTTTACCCTCTTTTCTCAACTCAGCCGAATGAAAGAGGGTGGAGCAACATTTGTTCTTAATATTTGTAGGAAATCAATCAAGTTAGTATAATTAGTACATATTCTGTTGGCTGATTGTGTAAAAAAAAATCTATTTTTGGCGGCGCAGAATGTGATGCAAAACGTTAATAAAACTTCTTTAATTTTAAATTAACATTATGAAAGTTACTAATCCCATACTATTAATTCTTTTAATTATGTCTGTAATGTCTTGTAATTCAAGATCGATGCAGCCCGATACTATAAAAGTAGTGTCAACAGAAGAGGCGAGTGGACAGCATAAAGCCAAGGTTGAAGAAGTTGTCCAAACGTCAATGTATACATATCTCAGGGTAACAGAGAATGATGGCGAATCGTGGGTTGCGATTTCAAGGCAAGATATAGAGATTGGTCAAACTGTGTATTTCAAAGATGGCCTGACTATGCGAGATTTTCAAAGTAAGGAATTGAACAAAACTTTTGACTTGGTTTATTTTTTACAAGAAATCTTTTTTGAGCCTTCTGCACCAATAATGCCAACTCATGAATCTGGTGCTCCTCACGGAATGCTTGCTGGTGCAGAACAAGCAAGGATAGAGGTTGAACTTGCCGAAGGGGGTATTCGAATCGCTGAATTATTTGATGACCCTGCTATGTATGAAGGGAAAATTGTAAAAATTAGTGGCGTTATTGTAAAGTATAATGAAGAAATAATGGGCACAAATTGGATTCATATTCAGGATGGAACAGTATCTGATAATGGATTTGATTTAACCATCACCACGAATACAAACCTGACAAAGGGTGATGTCATTACAGTTGAAGGCGTGATTACGCTCAATAAAGATTTTGGTGCCGGTTATGTTTATGACGTCATCATCGAAGGTGCAAAAATTCTTGCTAATTAGAATTATCATCTTTATAATCTTGGATCAAACCTTCAAGCAACCAGTTGGCTAAAGCCTGACGGTTATCAGAAATCATAAACCTTTTTTGATTTTGTTGATGATTCATATTTCCTAATTCCATGAAAGTGGCCGTGGGATAAGTGTTATGCAACACATATAAATTCCTTGTAGAAACTGTACCGTCATATCCTCTGTTCGGTTGATGCTCATGATACTTTTCTTTCAATTTGTTTAATAAAATAGTAGAAAGTTTTTTTCCGCTTTTACTGCTGCCATCATAATAAAAATATACATCCAGGTTCTCCTTCTTGCTTCTGGAATCCATATGAATAATAACTATGCGTTGAAATTTTCTTCTGTTAACAAGGTAAAGCTTATTTACCGCATTTGTTCTTTGGCGTAATCTTAATAATTGGTTTCTGGGGATTTTGTTATTGGGATAACATAATTCATCGTGATCGATGGCTAAATATCGATCATCACGAATACCGTCATTTATATCACGTGTGATCATGTAAACCAATGCTCCGTGTTGTATCAGGTTTCTAGCCAATCGCAACGTAATATCGTAACAATATTCATCTTCCGGAACGCTCTTCCCTTCAATTGTAGGAATCGCTCCCGGATCCGGACCACCATGACCGCTTATTAAATAGTATGTAGCTCCTTTTAAGGTCTCATCTTTTATTTCAACCCATTCATTTTCTTTACCGAAAATGGCATAACTCTTTGCTTTAAGTGAAGTTGGTAAATAGTAAGTTTTACCAATTCTCAACTCATTATTACTGCCAAGTTGCTTTTTATTTATCTCAATAAAGGCATCCATATCCTTTGCCGGATCAAGACCGTTTCTTCTCAATAAAGACATGATCCCTTCACCTGAACGGACAGTTGTGGTATTATACTTTATTTGAGAAATAGATGGAAGTGATAAGCTTAAGAATAGCATAAGTATAATACTCCCTTTTAAAAAACTACATCTGTGTTGGTCCATTTAAAAAATCTTTGGATATTTCTCAGGGTGATATTCGTGCATCATATTGTAAACCGAATCAAAAACGTCTTCGGCATTTGGATTTGAGAAATAATCACCATCGGTACTATAGGCGGCTCTATGGGCTTGAGCAGTTAACGTTCTGGGTTCGGCATCTAAAAAGCAGAAGGCATTTTGCTCATCCAGCACTTTTTGCATCATATAGGCTGTAGCACCCCCGGGTACATCTTCATCAAAAAATAAAACCTTAGCTGTTTTTTTTATTGATTTAGTGATGCTATGATTGTTATCGAAAGGCAATAAAGATTGAACATCGATCAACTCCACATTGATATCAAAATCCTTTAATTGATTTACCGCATCTTCAGCAATCCTCACACAAGACCCATAAGTGACTAATGTAATGTCGTTCCCTTTTATTAGGATTTCAGCTGCCCCGGGTTTTATTTTAAACGTTCCAAAATTTGATGGTAATCGTTCTTTAATTCGATACGCATTTAAGGGTTCAATAATAATTGCCGGTTCATCGGAAGCAAGCATGGTATTGTAAAATCCGGCTGCTTGGGTCATATTTCTTGGAACTAATAGATTCATGCCTCTCACAGAGTTTATTACCATACTCAATGGTGATCCTGAATGCCATATTCCTTCCAGTCGATGGCCACGTGTTCGAACAATCAGTGGTGCTTTCTGAGTGCCGCGCGTGCGATATAGTAAAGTCGACAGATCATCACTTAATAATTGCAGACCATAAAGTAAATAATCAAAATATTGTATTTCAGCGATTGGCCGTAACCCACGCATGGCCATCCCGATTCCCTGGCCAATGATGGTAGCTTCACGTATTCCTGTATCTGAAATTCGCAAATCTCCGTATTTCTTTTGCAAACCTTCGAGTGATTGATTAACCCCTCCAATTTTCCCGACATCTTCACCAAAAATCATAGCTTCTTTAATATTCTCAAAGATATGATCGAAGTTCAGTTTTAAAATTTCTCTTCCCGGAACAAGCTGTGCATCCTCTTTGTAGGATGGACTGACCGCTTCAATGTGACTTACGGATAAACTTGATTCACTGTTTAAATGTGAATGATATTTATCAATACTTCCAACCATCTCTTTAGCTAACCACTTGGTTACATCAGTTTTAAAAGAGTTGTTCGGATTACTACATGAATTGCATATATGTCGAAGGATTTTTTTCCCGGACGACATTAAGTCTTTATAGATCGGATCGCCTATTTTTGAAATTTCTGATTTAATCTCATTAATCTTATCTGTTTTTGTACAGCTGCAGTTGGTAATATCCACTATATTTAAAAATTCTTTCTGTTTTTCTTTTATAGGTTTTTGAAAATTATTCCAGGCATTTTTTTTCGCTTCTTTTGCCCTTTTATTAGCATTGGTTTCAATTTTGTTTAATTCGTCGGAAGTAGCTATATTTCCATCTAAAATCCAATTACGAAATAGCATTATGCCATCAAGATCCTTCTCTTGCTGGAGCTGAACTTTTGTTTTATATCGTTCATGAGATCCTGAAGTAGAATGTCCTTGGGGCTGTGTAACTTCAGTTATATGGAATAATACAGGCACGTGATCTGTTCTACATTTATCTATTCCTTCCTGATACATTTTAACCAGGCCAGGATAGTCCCAACCTTTTGCGGTATAAATTAAGATTCCGGCTTTATCCTTTGTCTTTTCGAAGCCTTTTAATATTTCGGATATACTTTCTTTGGTCGTTTGGTATTTGTTGGGAACTGAAATTCCCCAACCATCATCCCAAACCGAAATAGCCATGGGTACCTGTAATACACCAGCTGCATTTACTGTCTCGAAGAATTGACCTTCGGATGTACTGGCATCGCCAATCGTACCAAAAGCTACTTCATTTCCATTCGTTGAAAAATTGCTTGCATCATCAAGATTATTAACATTACGATACACTTTAGAGGCCAAAGCTAATCCTAATAAACGAGGCATTTGACTTGCGGTTGGAGAAGTATCGGCAGCAGAATTCTTTTGTAAGGTTTGATTTAACCAATTTCCATCCTGATCAAGGAAAGGAACGGAGAAGTGGTTGTTCATCAATCTGCCAGCTGTACCCGGATTAAAATTCTGATCGGTATCTCCGTAAAGCTGGGCAAAAAATTCTTCCAACTTCATCATGCCGCTGGCAAACATAAATGTTTGATCCCGATAATAACCTGATCGCCAATCGCCTTTCTGAAATACCTTTGCCATGGCTAATTGAGGAATTTCTTTACCGTCGCCAAAAATACCGAATTTGGCTTTGCCGGTTAATACTTCTCTTCGCCCCATCAAACTAACCTGCCTGCTTTCATTCGCAATTCGGTAGTCGTTCAGAATTTCTTGTTTAGATATATTTTTTAGGATTTTGTTCCGTGCCAACTCTTTTGTCATTTGATTATTTATGTTTCCGAATAACGCAAAATTAATTAAAATGATTTTAAATAAAAATCCGTATCCCAAATTACTTATAAAAGTTGTTTGAAGTTGCCTAATTAAAATGACACAAGAAACTATTATATTCAACAGTCTTCTCCAATGAATGCGCATCATGGTGGTTTCCTGAGATTGCTTCACTGCAAGCCAGTGGGATACCACGGCTATCTGTTAAAATAAACAGACCATTCTTTCTTCTCAATATTCAACGTTTGACAACTTCTATGAGTACTTTGAAGATTATGACAGTTAAACTAATGGTTCTTTTTATACTCTAGGAATTATTTTAAGGTGCTTTTATACAATCTCTATCAACAAATAACTTTAAAACATAGGCAAGTGCGACATATGATATGGAAGGCATCCTTCAAGATTCTACTAAGATTACTTTGCAATTGCAATATGAAAATGATGGAAATACTATATATGGTGATTGTAATTTGATGCAAATTACAATGCTTCACAAAAAATATATTACATTTGGCAAACAGTGCTAAATATGAATATGATAGCAATAAATAAACATAGTAGTAAGTTGATAAATTGGAGTGTTAAAGTGCCAAACACACTATGTTTCAGTCGTTATTTCTTATTAAAATAAGAATAAAAATATTACCTTATTAACTAAAATTAAAATATTATGAGAACATATATTTGGACATTTCCAACTAGGATATTTCATTGGTTATTAGCCATTGGATTTGCAATTTCCTACATTTTAGGAGATTTTGACAATCTTGAAAGTTTGCATTTTGCTTTCGGTGCTTTTGTTGGCACATTGATATTTTTTAGACTTTTATTCGGGTTATTTGGACCAAAATATTCAAGCTTTAAAGATTTTCCCATTGGATTGAAAAATCAGGAAGAGTTTATTACGACATATTTTTCAAAAACAAAAATATATACAGGACATAATCCTTTAGCATCTGTAATTATGTTGGTAATTCTTTTCGTTGGATTTATGTGTGGTATTTCTGGCTTCTTTTTATACGCAATGGAGAACAACATAGTAAGTATTGGAGTGAACGAAGATTTTCTTGAAGAATCACACGAGGTGCTAGCAAATCTTCTTTTGATTTTAGTAGGTATTCATTTATTAGGGATACTAGGAGAAATATTGTTTCATGGAAAAACGGGTACACTTCAATCAATTTTTACGGGATATAAAAATATTGAAACTAAAAGTGCCAAGTTAAATGGTTTCCATAAAGCATTTGTTTTATTATGGTTTATAGTTCCATTTTATATTTTTTATTTGGCTTATGGACTACAAGTTAATTCAAAAAACAAAGAAAACAAGATTAAAAATAATGAACACTATGAGCATGATAAACATGATGATGATGATTAATAGCAAGGGCAGTCGTTGCACAACCCTATAAAATCAAGACCAGGTGTCTGTATTAACCGAAAAGTATACCTCTATTTCAATCCAAAAGCATAGCTTTTTAGTTAAATCAGTTAGATTTTTGACAATTTTATTAATAATAGCTTACTCAAGTGTGTGGTATTCAAGTAATTCGACTTAACGCCTTTAATCAAACGAAAAAAATGTTATGAATAATGTTAATAAAAAAGTGGCAATAGTAACCGGAGCTTATGGAGCAATTGGTTTTTCGATTGCCAAGGAGTTGGCGTTTAGGGATATTGAGGTGGTATTGGTAGGAAGAAGTGAGCGCAGATTAGAAGAAGCAGTTTCAACCATACTGGCACTTAAGAAGGAAGCGAACGTTTGGTATGAGTTAGTGGATTTATCGAATCAACAATCAATAAAAAATTTATGCCGAAAGTGGGAGGGACCCTTAGATATTTTGATTAATAATGCCGGAACAACGCCACGTGAAAAGATAATTACCCGGGAAGGCCTGGAAGTTCAATTCGCCACGAATGTAATGGGTTATTTTTGGATGACTCATTATCTAAGTGAAGTAATGGAGAAATCAACGGAAGCAAGAATTGTGAATGTTGCCAGCTATTGGGCAGGTGGACTTGATATGCATGATCTTCAATTTGAAAATAGAAATTATTGTAATGAGGTTGCATACAAACAATCGAAGCAGGCAAATAGAATGCTGACAGTTGCATTTGCAGAATTATTATACACTGATGGAATAACAGTCAATGCTTGTCATCCTGGTGACGTAAATTCTAAACTAAGTAATAATTTAGGATATGGTGGCCACGAAACTCCTGAATCAGGTGCTACCACACCTATTTGGTTAGCTATAGATTCATCTGTGCTAAACATCTCAGGAAAGTATTTTGAAAATAAAAAATTAGCAGCCTGTGACTTTGCTGAAAACAAAGTAGCGATAGATGAACTCTACCGCTACTGTTACCAGTTATTAAAGTGAAAACGCAGCATTAAGTTATGAGCGATCTATTTATTCAAATCCTATTTAGGCAAATAAGCTGCCTTTTATAAACAGTATTTCTATTTGATTAAAACGGATATTCACTATAAATTAAGATTGTGAAATTAAGATTTGAGTACCCTTTTGTTACAGAATCATTTTTCTCAGGAACTTCTTCAATTTCTTCAGTTTTATCTATTTCTTCGATTTTCTCCAATCCATCTTCTGTCATCATATAAATTCGATCTGACCAACTATAATAGTAATAACGTGAACGATGTTTTAGCATGCGATACATATCATCACTCAAATGTATTATTGTTCCAACAGGTACTTTTAGTTCTAACCAAAGCTGTTGATCGGCCCAATCAACGTCATTTGAGATCATATAATAATCATTAAAAAATAATTTATTGTCGTCTTGCTCAAATTCGTAAATGGTTTTCTCAGCGCGCATTTTAGCATCGAAACCTGTTCTTCCCCTGGCTGAAGAATGCTTGATAAGCATCAGTTGGTCATTATAACTTTCTGTTATTTCCATCCTGACCTGATTAATCAAATACCCTTCATGGGTGATTACCATTTCAAAGTCATCAATAGTAATATAATCTTCATAATTACTATAGGAATTTCGGTTCAGATCTTGGGTGTCCAAGTATATTTCATTTGTTGATGGCTGCTCAATTGCATATTCTTGCTTATCATCTACTTCATATTTGAGATTCTGGAATATCCTGAATGAGAATGTGAGTGTAAAGATCAATCCCATAATCCAAAGAATAAACATTGTCAGCCCTAAGTGTCGTATTTTCTCAAAACCAAATATTAATCGTATACCAGCGTAAATAAGCATGATAACCGGAATCCCAATAAAGAAGAACAAACCAACTTTAAGTAATCCGATATTTCCGGAGCTGGATAAAAAGATATCTATTAAGCGATAAGCAGGGAATATACCGACATGCGCGTCGTCGAAGAAGAAAAAGCCGTGATTGAAAAATAATCCGATGAATCCCAAAACCAAACCCAGACCGGTTAGTAAGATGATTATTCCTAACAGAATCACCAAGCCTTTAAAAAATACCTTCACGATATTTATGAATAATTCTAAGATGTCCTCAAAAAAAGTTTTCGGAATATCACTTTTTTTTTTAACGGTCTCTTTGGCTTGCTTTGTTAAATCGTTAATTTTTCCTTTTAAGTTATCGAATTCATCTTTTAACGATTTTTCGATATTTGATATATTAACTTTCTCGCCTTTCATTTCAAGTCGTTCCGTGGTAGTTAATGCTTCCGGAAGTGCTATCCAAAGAATAACGTAAATAAAAATTCCCAAAGTGGTGAAAAGTGAAATGATAAATAGTATCCTGATCCATAAAGGATCTGTGTGTAAATACGCAGCTATACCACTGGCTACACCACCAATCATTTTATTTTCCGAATCACGATATAATCTTTTGTAAGCATGACGAGCTCGACTTGGTTCGGAGCTATCTTCTTCTTCATCGGCAAATTCACTTGGTTGTCCCATAATGAGTATCACTTCGTCAATGTCTTCTATTCCGATAACCTGTTTTGTATCCGTTAATTTAGCTTGTAAAATTTCGGCTATACGATTTTCAATATCAGCTATAACCTCTTCTTTTCCATTCAGGTTATTAAAATGTCTTTTAATGCTGCTTAAGTATGAGCTCAGTTTTGAATACGCATCATCATCAATGTGAAAAATTATGCCGCTTATATTTATAGTGAATGTCTTTTTCATCGTTATTTGCTTTGAGTTTTTGTTTCTTTTTTATTAGGTTTAGTCAAATGCCCAACTGCTTTTACTAGGTCATTCCAATTAATGTTTAACTCTTTTAAGACTTTCTTACCTATTTCTGTAATTTCAAAATACTTACGAGGTGGGCCAGATTTTGATTCTTCCCAGCGATAACTTAAAAGACCGTCATTTTTAAGACGGGTAAGTAGGGGATATAAAGTGCCTTCAACAACAATTAGCTCTGATGTTTTTAGCTCTTCCAGAATATCGGAGGCATAAACTTCTTTGCCTGTAATTATGGATAAGATACATAATTCCAGAACCCCTTTTTTCATCTGTGCTTTTGTTTTTTCTATATTCATGCTACAAATATAATGTATTTTTTAGTACTATGCAACACAAAGTACTAAATAAATGATATTAATTTATTTAACCTAATACTATATAAAGTGTAAATCGCTCAAATACAGAAGGGTGGGTGGTTTTTGAAATTTTAAAGAATGTTTTATTTTTATTCAATTTAAATAAAATGACGTAAAAAGTGGTACGGTATTTAGCTATACTTAATGATTATAATAACAAACGGCCTCATGATAGCTTAAAAGATCTGAGCCTAATTCGGTACGCTGAAATTTTCCTCAATGGGATATTACCATTGAGGAAAAAGCAATATCTTTGAAATATTCTACTTAAACACTGTTCTGGAAATGGGAAGTTTGTAGTATAACTAAGCCCTGATTTTTCCTGAAAATAACGTTAACATAATGCCTCTTGACACCATGAAAAGCATAAATGATAACCACAGGCCATGATTACCTAAGTCTTTACCTATGAAATAATAGAAGGGGAAAAATAAAACTACCGTAGAAATGAGCATGGTATTTCGTTGTGAAGAACTGGCAGTAGCTCCAATATAAATGCCGTCCCAAATAAAGGCTGAAAAAGTGAGCAATGGAACACTTACTATCCAAATCAGGTAGGGGGTAGCATTAGCAATTACATTGTTATCAGTGGTAATTAAATAAAGAATGCTTTTACCACCTAAATAATAAATAGCAGTGAAGAGCAGGCTTATACCCAAGCCCCATTTAAACAGGTCCTTGATGATTCGTTTTAATTGGAAGCTATTTCCGGCACCAATTTGTTTTCCTACCAAGGCTTCGGCAGCATACGAAAAGCCATCAATTAAATAAGAAAACAAAAAGAAGAATTGTAATAAAATAGTATTTGCTGCTAATATCTCATCACTAATACTGGCAGATTCTGCAGTGAAAAACGATAAAGTGAGTAATAGTAAAATAGTGCGGATGAGAATATCACGGTTGACCATGAGATATCGCTTAAGTGCTTTTAGCTGCATCATCGATTGATAACTCCAGTATGGTAAATAGGAACGGTATTTCTTTAAAAATAAAACAATTGCTAAGGCAAGCCCACAATATTGAGCAATCAGTGTTCCCCAGGCTACACCTTCCGATTTCATCCCGAAACCATAAATAAAGATAAAGTTGAAAATAAGGTTAAGCGAAGTAATGCTGATGGCAATAATCATGGGATATCTTGCATTTTGCATGCCTAAAAACCATCCGGTTATAGCAAACAAACTAATGGCTGCAGGGGCAGCAAAGATTCGAATTTGGAAATATTCCTTCGCCATAGTTTCTACTGCCGGACTGCCGGAAATTAGGTTGAAGCCAAAATGAGCAATGGGATATTGTAAAATAAGAATTAAGAAACTACCAATGAGTGCAACGATTACGGCACGGCTAAGCGTTAAAATGATTTCTTTATTATCGTTGGCACCATAGGCCTGAGCCGTAAAACCAGAACTACTCATTCGTAAAAAACCAAAGCCAAAATAAATGAAATTGAAAATCATGCTTCCCAAGGCCACCGCACCAATATATATTCCCGACTCCAAATGCCCCAGTATTGCTAAATCTACCATGCCCAATAGCGGAATGGTAATATTGCTGATAATGTTTGGAATGGCAATCCTAAGAATTTCTTTATTCACAGACTAATTTTTAGCGAAGATATGAAAGTGCTCTGATTTAAAATCTTAAATCTTAAATCTATGAATCAAGAATCAAACTAATCTAACATCTTGTGTCTTGCGTCTTGTGTTTGGAGAGTAATTCGAAAGTATTATTTTATAAGTTTTACTTCAGCAGCAGCAGGTCCTTTATGTCCTTTTTCAATCTTATAGCTTACCAGATTCCCTTCTTTAATTTCTTGTAACAGATTATTGGCATGAACAAAAATGCTAATTTTTGTATCATTATCCCTGATAAAACCATATCCTTTTTCGTCGTTGAAAAAAGTTACTGTACCTGTGTTGGGCTCGTCGATTTCTTTGCTGCGATCGCGTTTAGGGACATTATATTCAATATCTTCTAATTTTGTATTGTCTTTTTTACTTGGATCAGGTGCTGTGGAAGTAATTATTCCATGTTCATCAACATAGGCAATCATATCGTCCAGATTACCGGATTTTACATTTTCTTTCCGGGCGAGCATTTTCTTCTCTTTATCTTTTCTCTTTTTTTCTTTTCTTGCCTGTATGTCCTTCTTACTAAACGATTCTTGTGATCTTCCCATTTGTTTTTTAAACGTAATTAATGTGTTTTATATTGATTTATCTTTTGTTGTGGCATTTTTAAACTTGGCCTTCGCCTGATTGAATTCACTTGTAAGTTCTGTAAATACTTTTTTTACGGTTGTAATTGCTTTTACCTTAGTGGCATTCGTGCTGGTAAATGCGAAACCGTCGGACATATTCCCTTTATAAGCTGCCAATAAAGCATTAGCAATACAATATAGGGTTGTTTTTGGATTACAAGACTTGATGCAATGGTACCTGCATGCAGTAGGTCTTCGCTTACCATCTTCGGTTTCTGTAAGGAAGTTATTAAAAATGGTTCTTCCGGGCAATCCTACCGGACTCTTGATGATTCTGATATCTTCATCCTTGGCTTGAATAAAGGCATCTTTAAAATTTGGAGAAGCATCGCATTCTTCTGTTGCTACAAAGCGGGTACCTAATTGTACTGCCGTTGCGCCCCTTCGCATGATCTTAAACATGTCTTTTCCACTATAAATACCACCTGCCGCAATTACAGGGATATTTTTATTAAAACGCTTACGAATGTCTTCGGTAACCTTCAAAACATCCGCTATTAAGTTTTCTAATTTATTGCTTTCATTTTTCAATACGTCTGCTTTAAATCCCAAATGGCCTCCGGCTTTTGGCCCCTCAACCACAAAGGCATCTGGCAGGTAATCATAATTTTGTTTCCACTTTGTACATATAATCGAAGCAGCCCGATCCGAAGATACGATCGGTACCAGTTTGGTGCTATTTCCTTTTTGTAAATACTTAGGTAAATCAAGCGGAAGTCCTGCACCTGCAAATATAATGTCGATGCCTTCATCAATTGAAGTTCGTACCATATCCGAAAAATTGGTCAGTACCGACATGATGTTTACACCCAGTACGCCCACACTCTTTTCTCGCGCTTTTCTTATCTCATCGCGAAGAACTTCAATGTTGTTTAATCTGTAATTCACATTGGCTTTCTCACCTGTAAGACCAATGGCAACCGTTGAAATAATCCCAACGCCACCCATATTAGCCACTGCTGAAGCCAATCCTGATAATGAAACACCGACACCCATTCCACCTTGTATGATGGGTACCGGAATTTTTAGATCGCCTATATAAAATGATTTCATTTTCTAATATTTTTGTAATAATAAATTGTAAATTATGATTTAAGAATTGAACTGGACTTAGCTGTTAAACAAGAGGTCGTAAGTAATGATAGCGCATTTACTTGAATCAATATTTTGGCAAAGATACTACTTTATCCACATATTTTACCCAAAAAGAAACCAATAAGAAGAATATTTAAGCACAAAGATTATTGCAACTAATCAGTATGCGCAATAATCTTTCAAAAATAAGCCATTATTAACAATCTAACAATGTTGTCAATATTGTTTTGTGGTCTTTTGTTAAATCAGTGAAGATGGCATTCATTATTTATTAAACAAACTTATAAGCAAATCCAAGCCTGGGTATGAATTGATAAGAGAGAAACTAATATCGGGTGATCGTTTTGCAATTGGAACCGATGAAACAGGCATAAAGGTTTCTGGTGATAAATATTGGGCATGGACCTGGCAAAACGATGAAGCCACATTTATTTCTATTACCGACAACAGGGGTGGAAAGAGTATTACAGAAAACTATAAAAGTGGTTTTGAGAAATCTGTTTTAGTGCGCGATTTCTGGAGAAGCCACTTCAACACCAAAGCACTGACCCATCAACTATGCATAGCTCATTTATTAAGAGAACTGAACTACCTGGGCGAGCGCTATAATCATAAGTGGAGCAGGGGTTGTAAAATGCTGTTTATCTCAGCCATTAAACTAAAAAAGCAAATGAGTAAAGCAGATTATTATGTGCACAATCCCCGAAGGACAACCTTAGAAAACCGATTAATGATATTACTCAACTATACGTTGAATGAAAATGACAAAGAACTTATTGCTTTTCAAAACAGGCTGATTAAATATCAACATTACCTATTTACGTTCCTTTACCTACCCGACTTTTTTCTTGTCAGAATCTAAAACCATACATAAGTAGAATTTTCCAATGGGTTACTATGCTCCCAATCTTTATTATTATTCCACCAATTTTTATATAAATCTCTAACGATATGGATTTCTGCCCCGTTAAGACCCTTTACTCTTTCGTTTTCAATTAATGTTGCATCAATTAAGCATGGGCTAAGCGAGTCATATCCACTTCCATTTCTTATTCCTTCAACAGTCCAAAGCAAACATTCGCCCAAAATATGATAGTCTCGACCAAAAGAAAAGGGAGTCCTAGAAGAAATAGGATTTAAGGGGAAATTAGTAATATGAGCTGTATCTTTCGAAAAGTCAATAAGAGATTGAATATGCTTTTCTGAAAATTTAGGCATTATTATCCATAAGTTTTTACCATTTTCTCCTTTCTCATAACTACTATAAGTTCCATTTTTTTTTGATGTACAAATTTCTCAATATCAGGGTTGTAAAAATCAAATTCGTCTTTTTCACAACTAATGCAAAAAAGAGTCAGAGCAGCAATAATTAATAATGCGAATCAAGGGGTGAGATTCCCCTTTACCTACTCGACGTTTTCAAATCTACTTGTTGTTTTGTGCAGGATAATCCTTAAATTTTTTTATTATCAATAATGTAATTAAAGCCGATGTCATAAAAAACGATATTCCAATCAAGTGAGAAATTAACTTACTACTAGATTCTCCTAATGCATTAAAATCATTCATAGAGCCTAATAAATAAGCTGAATAGTTATTACCTATATCAAAAAGCGGACTAAGAATAAGTAAAACTAATATTAAACCTAGAATAAATGGTTTTTTCATCTCCATTTTGATTATCACAAAATATCCAACAGCTAAGAGAATGATATCTTTTGCATATGGCAAGAGTATAATTATAAAATCTTTAGAGTCACTTTTATAATCATAATTTATATATCCTGTCCCAAGTTCTCCTTTCCAAAATTTCGGAATCAATTGGAATTCAAATATAGTTTTATCAAAAATCCATGCACCAAACATGTGTGATAATTCATGGAATAAGGCATATGTTAGATACCAAATCAGATATATTATCACAATACTTGATCCATATTCTTTAAATGTCCAACTACTCCGCTGATAGAATAAAACTAAAGGTAGCATTATCAGTAAAGCAATTTCTAGTACACTTAAAATCATAAATCTAATGATATATCGTTAATGTAAATATCTAGTTTTTGTGTATCGAATCAGTATTATTCACTGGTAATCTACTATTGCATACAACAATTGTATAACCACATTGTAGTTATATCGTATATGGCTACAAGTTAATGTTTCTTACTTAAACTATCAAGCGGACTTGCAATTTTTTTATTATTTATTTCAATTGTTTTGGGTGAA
>PIVJ01000886.1 GCA_003353955.1 Bacteroidota bacterium
TGCAATAACAAGCACACCAGTCAGACAAATACAAGGGTACCCCCTTCTGACTGCTTCGCTGCCTGAAGTCAATTTTAGAGATAGATATGTGACCCACCACGACGAAATGAGTCACATGTAGCAGAAGTTGATTTTACAGGAGACAGAAAAAACTTAATAACTCCTATAATACTTCATCTCTGTCTCTGAAACTTGGTAGACTTATCAAGTAACAATAGTGGATCATTCTGGCAAGATGAAATTTCTGATTCAATAGCTGAATTTGCATTTTAATTAGCTAATTTAAATATGATTTTTTTTATTGAGTGACATGCCTTAAGTTTTAATGTCTAATATGAAAGATATGAATCTGCTGATCAAGAAAATGTATACATGTATATGATAGCATAAGCCATTCCTTAAATAATCAACAACTTAGTTGCACCAAATTAGCATATTTTGCATAAATTATAGCAAATTTCAGGAAAATCGGCTCTTCAAACTGCCATAACTTTGCTCATAATAGGGCTAGAAAGATGTGGTTTTTTGCATTCTGCTCAGGGAATTGTCCTCTATCTGGTCATATCATTAACTCAAAATCCATTTCCGGC
>PIVJ01000887.1 GCA_003353955.1 Bacteroidota bacterium
TGTTCCAGGTTATTACTTTGGTTTAAAACATCCCACTCAAGTTTATCAACCGCAGTTATTAAACCTATGTGTCCTGCTTGAATTAAATCATTTATAGATAGTATACCTATAGCCTGATGTGAAGTTGCAAACTTTCTTGCTAAGTTTTCTACTAAAGGCATGAACTTAATTATTAATTCATCTCTAGTATACTCATCCCACATTTTACCTTCAGGCATCGACTGTTCAAGATCTTTATGGTATATTACATAGTTGTTTATATTATATCTCTTCATTATATATTTTATTAAAAGCGTTGGTCATAGCTTTGTTGTTAGCATAGTAAATGGAATTTATTTCTTGCATCCACTCGTTAAATTTTTCTACTTTAGAAATTCGAAGTTGTTGATCCTCATTATACTTGTCATTTGAGTTCATATTTATTTTTTTAAAAGTTTAGCATAATACCGTGTAGTTATGTCGTAAAAATGCGTGATTATATCTATATACATTATTTAATTTTAGTTTAATTTATAAATTTTATTTATATAACATCTAGTTTTAATATATATATATACAATTTAGCGGGAGTATTATTGTTTATCAAGAT
>PIVJ01000888.1 GCA_003353955.1 Bacteroidota bacterium
TCCCTTCAACTCTCCACCTACCAATATATTTTAATAAAAGAAAATTATTTTCCGGATGCTACAGGATTTAAAAGGGCGCTCATTTATTATACGCCTACCGATTTCACAATTATTCCCGTTGAATATTTTGAATATGAAGTTAAGGAGATACTCAAACATGAAAGAACACACGAAAGAACAAATAGAAGGAACCTTGTCCAGGGTTATATTTAAAAATGATTCTGGTTTTCTTATCGGTGCATTTACTGATAAGCATAACAATAAATTTACAGCCGTTGGGAACATGATCAACCCACAAATTTCGCTTGACTACATATTTGACGGCGAGTGGGTAAAAGATCACAAATATGGAGAACAGTTTAGATTTAACTCGTATGAAACCATCCTACCAATAGACACAACCGGCATACACAAATATATTGTCAGGGTCTGTAAATTTGTTGGCAATAGCGTCGGCAATGCCATTGTAAATGAATATGGGGATAGAACACTCAAGATGATGAAGCACCACCCGGAAGAAGTTGCAAAGAAAATATCAGGAATTACCACTGAGAGAGCAAAAGAAATTCAAAAAACATTGATGGAAAA
>PIVJ01000889.1 GCA_003353955.1 Bacteroidota bacterium
TTCGCATACAGGGAATAAGGGACTCTCATCAACTGGCTGGTTCCGAATTCCACGCCATCAATACTTATTCTTATAAAATAGGGGCCGTTTGCCCAATCGATAAGGGAAAAACTACTTGGGTTCTGAGAACCAATGTTTAGGTTCACCAAGCCAAAAGCATTAGAAGTTACGGTATGTGTTTCAGTAAAAACAACAGCGCCGTCAACACTTTCCTGTAAAATGGAAATTTCCATATTCATGCTTAGGTTTGCATTAACATCTCCGTTAGCATCGCGAACGATGGCCTGGTAATTAAATCCATCACCATTTTGAGCAAAACCAGTAAAACTTACAAACAGAGCCATAATAAAAAGATATATATTTTTCATAATAACTGATTTAGGTTAGAAACATTTATTTAACTTTTATGATTTGAAAAGATTTAACTTCAATTTGATTGTCAATTATTTTTAAGAAATAGGTTGCGGGAGCTAAAAAACTGAATGGAATCAAGCTTTCGTTAGAAGTGATTTGATTCGATCTTATCAGCCTCCCATTTACATCATATAATAAATAGTTGAAATTGCTCAAATCGTTATTGTTGATTTT
>PIVJ01000229.1 GCA_003353955.1 Bacteroidota bacterium
GCCTGAGAGTAATCCTTGTAAAAGATCAGAGACTTTTGGCTTTTCTTTTAGAATCTTTTCTTCTATCTCAGAAAAGTCCGTATTCTCCGGGGATATATGAAACCGCACCTCAACACCCAATGTTCCATCTTCTTGTTTATTAATTACGAATGACATTGTGCGGAAAGTACCGAATTTAATTTTAGTAATACCTGTTGTGTAAATCTTACCTAACAACCAATGCAACTCACCTTCTGGATCTAATTCTTCAGGTTCTGGTTTGTCATCACCCAGCAGACAACTGAACATTGATGTTAGGGCAATAAATGAAATCGTATCAAAAGCATGGATTTCACGCTTACCATTATCAAACGTTATTTCTATATCTTGTTCTTCTGTGTCTTGCATACTCATTTCCGAACTCTTTTCCGAACTCATTTCTATATCCATTTTATTTTATAGCTTATTGTGTTGTACGTTTTATAGCTTATTCTGCTTCTGATAATTTGCTTCTTCTAATTCATCCAACCTGATACAAATTGCTTTCTTAAACAATTTATCAAGAATAAACTCATCACGAAGATCATCAAAAACCTCATTAATACCTTCAGAGTTATAATCAACAATTTTCATTGCTCTTATATGACAATTCCACAATTCAGCTAACATATCTTTTTCAGTGCGAATTGCTTTCCTATTACTGGTTCTACCCATAAATGGTTTTCTGAGCTTACCATTCTTGAGAATAACGATTTTTCTTTGGTACATTGTAAATATCCTATTTCAACAGATCTAAAGGATCGTAATAAACAAGCACAGCCCATATAATCTGTAGAGCAGTAAACGACAGCCAAAACCATATAGAGCCAAGTGGTTCAAAATATTGCCTAACAACCTCTCTGACTAATTTAATCAATCTCGCCATCCATCTGGTAGATGACAATTCTCAGGCGCATCTTTAAAGAATGGCCTAATTACATGCTCACTGTAACCTGCCAAACCACAACCAATCTTGGTAACCTCAAATTCAAGATCAGGGCTATTACAGGCATATTCAATGAACTTATACACGCTGTACTGAATATCATCTAATGATCTAATTTTAAGATTTTCATCCTTTGTTGGTATTGCATAACTGCTTCCAGTAATGCCTTCACCAACACCATACACAGCACCATGATTTTGTTTAGCATATAACGCTGCACCTTTTCCGTGCCTACCAGCTAAGTTACTACCAAATACGAATATCATAATTCCACCCCATACCAAATTTCTCCTTCAACTATCTGGCGTAGCTTTATGCTTATTACGCCTATTATATTTTGTCCTGATATTATGCCAGCCACCTTTGCGAACGAGATTTCTCGCTACGGGATTTGGCTTTCTTGGTATTTTTCTTTTTATTTCCTTGATTTTACGTCTTCTTCGCATGATTCAAATATCATATATTAAATCTGGATGTTAAATCAACACAATAGGCCAAGTTTTAAAATGGATTAGAAATATGCTGTAACAGGCAGTTGAAATATGCTGTAACAGGCAACTTTGCGTTGAGCGCCGGGGATGGGTACGGGTCAGTCCCTGATACAATCTAAAAATATCCATGAAGGTGTCTGTATTGCTCTGTGCTGCATTTAAAAATGTTTTTAATAGCAAAGCATACCATAAAAATAACATTGCTTATTCGGTCTTACACAAATAGTTAGGCTATACAATATGGGTGACAATTATTGTCACACTGATAATATAGGTTAATTTTTGATCAACGTCCACGAGGTGGAATCCTAACACCCCTACAGTGGACGGTATTATAGCCAGTACCCAAAGTGTCACTTTATTTATTATTCAGTGGTGAATAGCACAATGCCTTACAGGGCTAGTTTGCTGATTGCGAATAGAGCCTATATAGGGGGTACTTATACAGGGGTGCATGTATGTGGGGGTGTGCGTATAGATCTAGACTTCAGTGGTGCATGTACCGTATAGGCGCATATGTACATATACGAACGTATATAAGCGCCCTTTATAGACTGGCCTTTAGACTGTACCCATACGAACGCCTTATATAAGGGGCTTTACAAGGGGGCTTCTATAAAGGGGGCTTTATGGGGGGCGATAATGAGAGATTGTAGGCGCTGGCTCAATAAGTCTAGGAATTGCGTAAAACCCGCTTTTCTTTGTGGGCAATGGATCAAGAATCAAAACAGATTTTTATTTTCGTTTAGCCAGAATGCCGACTTCAGAGGCTTATAGTTAAAAACTATCGATTAATTTCTATCGATTAATTAAATTTATGATTGTTTATAGGTGTATTATTGAATATGGATTCAATTATTATTTTTTATCAATTGTACGTTTTTTGTACAGCTAGATTTTACCAGTGAATACACAAAAAAGCAGTGAATGCAATAGGTAACAGTTAGCCCTGTATTGCTATGTGTTAAACG
>PIVJ01000230.1 GCA_003353955.1 Bacteroidota bacterium
AAGAAAACATTTTACGAATACTTCCCTTTAGAAAGTAACGAAATAAACGAACTAAAAGAATTACTTCAAACTAACAGAGTTGAATTAAAAGTTTCAATGCGTTCTAAATGGTTTAAATCAAATGCTCCAGCTTTACAAATGGCATTAATGAAATTGATTTGTACAGATGAGGAACGTAAAAAGTTAGCAATGACATACACAGAAACAGACATCACAACGAACGGAAAAGATGTAAATATTTCTTTTGGAGATTTTAACGAAGATTAATGAAGTTTAGTAATAAGTATAAGCCATTATTAGCGAAGCCACAAGCAAGGACCAAAGTACAAAGTGAGGGGTTTCATTTATTGAGTGAGGAAGAGAAACAATTTTGGTCCAAACTTGACAAAGTAACTGTTTTTGTGATTACGGGAGGACGTGGGTCTGGAAAATCGTTTGTAGTTGAAGCTGATGCTCATATAAGAGGTGCTAAATTTGGTCATAATACTTATTATACAAGATATACAAATGATTCGCTTGAAACGACTGTAAAAGCTGACTTCGACAAAATAATGGATTTAATTCCTTTGAATTGTGAGTTCCAAAAAAATAAAATAGATTATAAAAATGGAGGACTAATATATTTTAAGGGATTGAAAAGAGGATCAAAAGCGCAAACTGCTGGAGGAAAAGGATTAAGTTCTTTTAATGTTCAGGTAGTTGAAGAAGCAGAAGAGCATCCAAGTTTTGAAGAGTTCGACAAAATGAAACTATCTTTAAGGCGTGACGACCTTCCTAATTATTCTATTTTGTTATTGAATCCAACAACTGCTGAACATTGGATTTACCAAAAGTTCTTCAAAGAAAGAAACGTACAAGAGGGAACGAACGCAATAATAAACGATGTTTGTTATATTCATACTTCTTATTTAGATGTTGAAAAGGAGCATCATACTGCTGAGAACTGGGCAGCATATCAGGAAGGGAAAAAGGCATATTATAAATACATTGAATTAAGCGAAGAGGACCAAGAAAAAGAAAGTGATCAGGTTAAGCGACTTTACAAATGGTATAAATATATCGTTCTTGGAGGTTGGAGAGAAAAAGCAGAAGGAACAATTTTTAATAATTGGGAAATTGGAGAGTTTGACGATTCGCTACCTTATATTTTTGGTCAAGATTATGGATATGATGATCCAACGACATTAGTAAAAGTTGCGATTGATAAAAAAAATAGGCTTCTTTATGTGAAGGAATGTTTCTATTTATCCTCTTTAGATGAACAGCAAATATTTGATTTAAATTATAAACACGCTGACAATAAACTAATTATAGGAGATTGCGCAGCAAAAACAACAATACAGAGCTTAAGGCGTAAAACAACAGAGGACAGGAAGAGCATTAATTTAATTCCTTGCGTAAAAAAAGCCGGTTCGGTTCTGACTGGAATACAAAAAATGCAAAAATATCGTATTATTGTAGAAAAAAATAGTATAAATTTGATAAGTGAGCTAAATAATTATATTTGGCTTGACAAAAAAAGCGATACACCAATAGATAATTTTAATCATTTAATTGATCCTTTACGTTATGCACTTGACTATCTTGACAGATAAATTTTAAAATATGGTTATAATAGATAAAATAAAATCAATTTTTACAATAAAAAGCCATTCACAAACCTTTAACAATCGCTCTATTTCTAAATGGTTCGGCTTTGGTGGTTTTGGTTATAATCAAATTTCTGAGGAAAAGCTGATTAATGAAGGCTATCTTTCAAACGAAGATGTTTTTTCTGTTATTGATAAATTGGTCCAAACTTCGGCAAGTATTCCGTTTTGCTTATATGAAAAGAAAGCTGATGAATGGATAAAAGTTGAGGATCAAAGTAATTCGCTTTATAGCTTATTAAATAAACCAAACGAGGACCAAACCAACAAAGAATATAGAATTGAGCAGTACACAAACTACTTGCTTACTGGAGATAGTTTTGAGTTAAAAGATACTGCTTTGGGTTTTACGATTCCTACTTCGCTCTATATTTTGCCTTCGCAATTTATGGAGTGTTCAACAATTACAAATCAAAGATTTTTTGAAAAGCCTTCAAGTTATATTTTTTCTTATGCTGGTTACAGAACAGAATACGAAGCAGAACAATTAATTCATGCTAAAAAGTTAGATCCTTCTTATCCACAAGATAGAAAAGGACTTTCTATGTTACAACCTTCTTATTTAGCTTTAGATACTTCTAATCAAGTGCATAAAGCAGAATCAGCAATGATTGAAAATAGAGGAGCTACCGGAATGATTTCGAGTGATTCAAAGGAAGGTTACCCAATGACTGCTGAAGAAAGGGACGAACTTGATAATCAATTAAAAAATAGAATTGGAGGAGCAAACAACTATAATAAAACGATAACAACATCGCAAAATGTTAAATTTGCTC
>PIVJ01000890.1 GCA_003353955.1 Bacteroidota bacterium
CGAGCGAGTCGTCGAGGCCTGTTCCCAACCACAGTTTCATTTTTTTATGGTTCCGACGTCATTAAGTGGTCGAGCGTCACCTGAGAAGAAGTGCTAAAATGGCCAATATTTGTGACGTCACTCATTCACGCATGGTTTAACAGAGGTCATTTCTGTCAACACTGAAAACGGCCAGTATATGGCCAAGTTGAATGACGTGCTTCATTTTTGATTCTAGTGGCAGTTGTCAGAAAAAATATCAATTTTGTCTGTTTCGCATCCCCTTGCATCCGCATCCGTATCACCTTGCTACATTGACCGAATAACACATCCCTCGAGCAAAGTGGCGTACAAAGGTTAATTATCAAATGTTTTAATTCGGAAATCATTGTCTCGGCGGAAACTCCCCACAGATCGAATAGAAGATGACGATTTTCATTTCTACTGGTGTCGTTCTGATGACCTAATTACAATGATTTTTCACGCCCTGTTAAACATGAACTATCCTATTGGCAAACAATAGCGCAAAACTAGAGACGTTGGTCTTTCATGTGTCGTTGACAGAGTTATGTTAGACCCTACATGTAATATTTGACGATTTTACGAAA
>PIVJ01000891.1 GCA_003353955.1 Bacteroidota bacterium
ATTGGAGTGAAAGGCTAATCAAACTCGGAGATAGCTGGTACTCCTCGAAATGGTTTTAGGATCAGCCTCATATGATTTTTTGCGGAGGTAGAGCACTGATTAGGCTAGGGCCCTTCACCGGGTACCAAACTTAGTTAAACTCCGAATGCCGTAAAACAAAATATGGGAGTGAGACTGTGGGTGATAAGATCCATGGTCGAAAGGGAAAGAGCCCAGACCGTCAGCTAAGGTCCCTAAACTATGCTAAGTGGAAAAGGAAGTACGATTGCCCAGACAGCCAGGAGGTTGGCTTAGAAGCAGCCACTCCTTTAAAGAGTGCGTAATAGCTCACTGGTCGAGTAGTCGTGCGCCGACAATGTAACGGGGCTAAGCATAGTACCGAAGCTACGGATCAGCAGTTTACTGCTGGTGGTAGAGGAGCGTTCTGTAGGTTGATGAAGGTGTTCTGTAAGGAATGCTGGAGATATCAGAAGTGAGAATGCAGGCATGAGTAACGAATAGGCAGGTGAGATCCCTGCCCGCCGAAAACCTAAGGTTTCCTGGGTAAAGGTAATCTTCCCAGGGTTAGTCGGCCCCTAAGGCGAGGC
>PIVJ01000892.1 GCA_003353955.1 Bacteroidota bacterium
TCAAGTTCTTTTATAGGAGAAATAAACTTATAACCTAAGTATTTAAAAATAGCTTTTAACCCTGTTATTAATGTGATTCCTTTTAGTTCTTTTGTTGGAGGAATTAAATTGTTTACAAATTCTTCTACTAAAGTAAATAATGCCTTTATCATTAATGCAACATAAGCAGCTTCAAAGATTAATGAAGCGATTGCATAAATTAAAGCTCCTACTGCGCCAGTTAAAGAACTCGAAGTAATTGAAGAAATTGTAGCAATAATATCAGCAATTCGATAAGCTGCTTCAATTATTTCTTTAACCATTAAGTAAATAGATAAAGCAAGTAAGGCTTGTTCTATAAATGTAACTTTCTTTTCAATTATTGTTTTTACATCTACATAATCAGAATTTTTGATACTTCCGGTTGCTTCTAATAATGCAAAAGTTAAACCCTCTAATCGTTCTGAAATATTATCAATGCCATCCTCCTTTATTACCTTTGCTAATATTTTCGGTTCTGCTGGATAAAGGTTTTCAATGCTTTTCATATCAACAAAGCCTTTGAAAATATTTTCGTTTTCTTGACCTTGTTGAATATTTATATCATA
>PIVJ01000893.1 GCA_003353955.1 Bacteroidota bacterium
ACTCCATTTAAGCAGTGGGATATCATAAGCACCTTTATTATCTGCTGTTTTACCATCTGTAATATTAACATAAGCAGGCAAGTTACCATCAAAATCAAGCAATGTGTGCATTTTTACGGTCCCTTTGGCTGTTTTATATTTTGCCCAATCAAACAGGCTTAAACACAGGCTTATTGTTGTTGAGTCCAAAAGAAATACTTTGATTGTCCTCATATGCGAAGAATTAATATATCATTATGGCCAAAATCGGCTTAATTAAATACAATTAATAATCAAGTACTCATATGATGACTTGCAGTAAAAGAGGTAAGCACAAAAAAATAATTATAAGCAGAAAAGCTAAGCAAATTTCAGTTTAGCGCATCATATGTTCATATGCAAGATACGAAATCATAATCAATTATCAAAATTAAACGGTAAATAAATAGTTTATACCAAATTTATTCAAATGTCAACTATGAAAGAAAAATTAGGGACGGCATCCCGATGATGTCGGGATGCCGTCCCTTCTATTGCTTTTACAATATAAGGTTCAACAGAAGATGTATTAAGTTGCAGTACATTTTCTACATTCTACCATAGCTTT
>PIVJ01000894.1 GCA_003353955.1 Bacteroidota bacterium
TGCGCTTCCGAGCGGGCGTCGACGCCCAGCGCGTCTTGGACAAGGAAGTCGATCGGTTGTGCGCCCCGCGCGCGGGCGACGCCCATACGTTGCTCGTGTACGGCAACGGCGCCAGTACCAACCTGTTTGGCAAGACGAAGAAAAACGTCAAGGGACCTGCGCGCAAGCTGTTCGACACGGCGGTGCGACGCAAGAAGGCCGTGTGCGTCTGGGCTGATGAGTTCCGCACATCCAAGCTGGATGTGTACGGTTCCCCCGTCATCCACCCCCTCGAAACACGTCCTGATCGGATGCGTCCCGCGCCTTGCAAGGCCGAGGCTCACGCCAAGGGTGCCCTGGGCTGTCGCTGCTTCTGCGCGCACCGCTCGGGATGTGACGCCAAACGCGCCGTGGGGCTGTGGTGTGCTAATCACTTAAGACCCCAGTTCCGCTACGATGTGTGCTACCATAACCATGGGCCGCGAGGCCAGCACGAGCATCGCATGTGGAATCGGGACGTGGTCGGCGCCCTCAACGTTGGCTGTCTGTTCCTGGCCCAAGCGTTGGGGCTGGACACGGGGCTGTGGCAGCGCGGAACCACCAACGA
>PIVJ01000231.1 GCA_003353955.1 Bacteroidota bacterium
CCTTCTAGAGTAAAAGATGTTAAGCAGCTTAAGTTAAGGTACGACCTTATGTACAAGATAATGTACCACTCTATGATTAAGCCAGTGTCATTCCAGCAGTTCTTAAGCAATGTAAGACACATTGTAGTTAGAATGTATGGAAGCCAAGAAAAAGTAGATGAGATATACTCAATAGCTGAGGACTTTAGAAAGTACCTTGTCAACGAAACAGTATCAGATTCAATAGAACAATATATTAATAACAATTAAATAAATAAATCATGTGTATAATAATAGTAAAAGACAATAACAAATTAATTAGTAACGACACGCTGATTGCTTCAGCAACAATAAACCAACATGGACTGGGCGTACTGTGGTTAGATAGTTACAAGGTAACGTATCATGACAGTAAAGATTATATGTTACTAAAAACAAAAAGACCATACATTGCACACTTTAGATATGCGACAGTAGGTAAGATATCTGTAGAGAATTGCCACCCATTCAAGATAAATGATGATGAGATATTGTTTCAGAATGGGACAGTACATAACTTAGGCAACAAAGATAAGACAGACACACAGCACATGGCTGAGATACTAAAGGACATACCTAAAGATAGATGGTGTGAAGTACTAGAGATGACTGACTGTAGGTATGTTACTGCAAACCTTAAAGAGAGGACGTATGAACTATACAATGAGATGGATTGGGTTACTAATAACGATATACTTTACAGTAAGAATAACGTGTTAAACTTAACTATGATTGCAGTATATGGAACGCTGAAGTATGGGTACAGTAACTTCCACAACTATCTTACACAAGCAAAGTATGTAGGTCCAGGAGAGACGCTAAACAAATATCCTTTAATCATTAACGGATTGCCTTACTTACTAAACAAAAAGGGAACTGGAGAGTATGTAGAGGTAGATATGTTCCTTGTTAATTCTGAACAACTAAAGAACGTAGACTCATTAGAAGGTCACCCCACATGGTACTATAGAAAGAAAATATCTATACTATCTGAAAATGGAGATGTAATGAGACCATACATATATTTCAATGACACAGTAGAAGACAATGGAATGCATCATTGTAAATACACTCAAGAGTATACAGACCATGATACATATTTACATGGTTGGGAAGATGATGAGTTATGTTTTGAAGAAAATGGGGGTTGTAATTGTGCTAATCCAGAGGTGAAGGAAGATCAATATATAGGGGAGTTATACTGTGACATCTGTTATCAGACTGTTCACACTCATACTACTATTTAATAATACTAATTAAAAATAAACATTATGAGAACAAAAGATGAAACGCACTCGGCAAAGTTTGACAAACTGTTGCGAGGTAAGAAGATCAATTCATGTAGATACATGACTAGAGAAGAAGCCGACCAGTTTGGTTGGTACAAACGTCCATTGATTATAGTATTCACAGACGAAAGCTACATCATATTACAATCGGACGATGAAGGTAACGAAGGAGGCGCAGCCTTGTACGAAGACATACCAAATAAAGAGAACTATCACGTAATTTATACAATATCACCATGAACGAAATGGAACAAGAAAAAAGAGTAAGCCTTCACGCAGATGTAATGTTGCGTAGGGCATTAGATTTAAGAGCAAAAAACAATGTCTTAATAGCAGAATTTATGGGAATGAAATTAGGTCAGGACCATACAAATGACAATATGTATTATGACGATGCGGAAAACTTACATCCACCGACTCCAATCGATGAATTAAAATTTCACACCTCATGGGATTGGCTAATGCCTGTGGTTGAGAAGTGCTATGATAATGGAGCAGATGAAAACGAAGTAGGGGATATTACACACGCATTATTAGACTGCGATATAGACCACACATACAAAGCAGTAGTAGAATTTATTAATCAATTAAATAAATAGAGTTATGATAACAGACGAACAAATGCACAATATAATTTTAGTACACGTTGCAAGAACTTGGGAAAGAATAAGGTTAAGGCAACCATATAACGAAATGCCACAAGACAATATAGAAAGCGCAAGTGTTGCTATACCTGAGATTGCATACGAAATATATAAAGATGATGTAATACAAAAACTAATCAATTATAAAAAAAATGATTGGGATTGGGAAGTAATGACTAAAGGAGAAACACATTTTTCGGACTTATATATTGAGGGAAGGGCTGAAGAAATTATATACAATGATTACATACACGAATAAGATATGAATATAAACACAAAAGGAACATACACAATCGAGCAAGACCACTATGTATTAAGTATAGACTATACTTACTATTATAATACTGGCACATATGAGCAACCACCAGAAGCAGACATGGAAATAACAAGTGTCGAGCTAAACGGTATGGACATAACGGACTTCTATTGGGATTACGTTGATGACACATTACACACAGAGGTGT
>PIVJ01000895.1 GCA_003353955.1 Bacteroidota bacterium
TTTTAGGGATGAGTGTCCATTTCTTTATGAGTTCCATGGGGCCAAAGGTTGTCAAAGATTTTGTGTCATAAAAAACGAATAATATGTTCCAATGCAAAGTCTCACCTTGCGGTGACTACGTCAACAGGTGAGACAAAAAGGTTAATACTGGCCCTTAAGGGCCAGTATAACCTTTTTTCGCAGTAATTGGAAAATTACTCAAAATGCCAATATCTCAAAAATCTCAGACATGCATATGTTCAGTGCACACCACGAAACACATAAATAGCACCCAATCTGCATTTAAGCATTTTAATCGTTTTTTATGACACAAAACGTCTGGCAACCTTTGGCCCCATGGAACTCATAAAAAAATGGGCACTCATCCCTAAAAAGTGGCTAGCATGGTGCTTGGCACAACTATTGATCACCCTTTACCCACTATATTGAATATAGGTGATTAGTAAGTGTTGTATTTTAACATCAAAGATGTGTTCGTTCTCATCTCAGACCCCCCATGTCAATCCGGATGTAAAGTGCAGGCTTCATTCGAACGGGAACTCGTTTTAAAGGGTAAAGGGGTGTTAATAGGTATCTCCCGGGGCA
>PIVJ01000896.1 GCA_003353955.1 Bacteroidota bacterium
TTTTTGGTGTGGAAGTGAAGGTCACCTAGGAGGGTCATATGGGCCATACAAACTTCAAATACCTCAATTAACGAAAAAACGTGCCATGATTTTCAAAATTGTTGACGGACGACGGACGTCTCAAAAGAATACATCCAATACATTGTGATATTAAATCACATTATATCTGTCAGTACGGTCAAGCTGATCAGCTATGGTTAAGTCAATATGTCGTAGTCCATAAGGTCACTACAGTATGTCTATTATGATGAATAAGTAGCTATCTGGCTTACAACAGATTGAAGCTGGGTTAAACATGTTTTACGTGCACAACGTTCCCCTATTCACTACTTCAAAGCGTGCTAGTGTAAAGCGTGTAAACAGTGTCTCGACTCCTTGTGCTTGCAAGTGCAAAGCGTGCTAACAGTGTCTCGACTCCTTGTGCTTGCAATTTCCTATAGTGTAGTAGGTTATATCTAACTAATCGTTGTCGATATATTGGTCAAAATAGAGTCTTGTCCAATGCCATATTTACTGAACACTTTCCAGTGTCTAGTTAGGCATTTAGTAGTCGTTTTCTGTAATTTTGTAGCAAGATATCCTTTA
>PIVJ01000897.1 GCA_003353955.1 Bacteroidota bacterium
CTCAGCCAGACACGACGTAACCATGACGTCAATCTGATAATGAACGACTCAATGTTTTACTCAATCTTGAAACTAAGTCAAGCAATGTTATTTTTATTGACTTTTCTCTGTTTATTCATGTCTATTGGCCACTTATAATGTAAATTTACTGTAAAATGCCATGAACCTTAATTTTAAAATTTTGTTATCGTGGCAGAACTTAGACGTGGTATCTAGCGGGCGCAAACATTTACATTAGTATGGGCCTAGAGCCACCTTTGAGAAAAATCACAAGTAAAAACTGCCCGAATTTTGGCATGGGTTTGCACCAATTTAGGATGCGATTAAAGTTTGATGGTGACTTTTGATGTTGTTATGGCACAATTATGTTTTACTGAATCATGTTTTAGATTTTAGGCCTAAAGCACTAAATTCTTCCTCAATTTAAATGTTATGGGGCTGTAGAATGCAATTCTAAAGTACTTTATCAGTCACAATTTGTTTTTATATTGTGTCAACACATAGATATCGACTGTAAAGTCCATTAGGCCAGGTAAAATAAATTCCCTGTTTCTCATCAGAAGTTTTCAAAATTCTTAAGGAGG
>PIVJ01000898.1 GCA_003353955.1 Bacteroidota bacterium
GACCCGGTAGTAACCGAGACGGCGCCGCTGTCGCCCGTCGATCCACCCGAAGGAGTCTGCATCGTCATGGCGCCGCTGCTCGAGTCCGTCGTAGAGCCGGAGATCAAGCTCATTGATCCTCCGTCGCCCGACGAGCCCGAGCCACCAGAAAGCGACACGGCACCTCCAGAAGTAGCGCCGGAACCGCCGCTCAGGCTCAAGGTGCCGCCATCGGCCGAGCTCGAAGCTCCCGCCGACAGGCTGCTCGATCCGCCCGTCGAGGCGTTGCTATCGCCACCTTCGAGGGTCAGATCTCCTCCAACACCGCCCGACAGAGCGTCCACCACGTCGCCCGCCGTCACGCTCACCGAGCCGCCTTGGCCTTGCACACCCGAACCAATGCTCAGGGTCATATCGCCGGCGGTGCCAGAGCCAGTGGAGGCGCCCGTCGACAGGGTCATGGTTCCAGAGTTGCCGTTGCTCGCCGACCCGGTAGTAACCGAGACGGCGCCGCTGTCGCCCGTCGATCCACCCGAAGGAGTCTGCATCGTCATGGCGCCGCTGCTCGAGTCCGTCGTAGAGCCGGAGATCAAGCTCATTGATCC
>PIVJ01000232.1 GCA_003353955.1 Bacteroidota bacterium
CATCTACCTGATTCTTACATAACTCTATAATAAGTGATAATTTGTTGAAGACATTTATATTCACTGAAAGGGGATAATTTTTCACCATCGACCCTATGGTAAAAATTTCCATTCTCTGCTGACCGAGGTCCGGGTCGCCATGGTGACAGTAATGGGCCTAGTTCTAGTGATATGACAGTCCGAAGCAAGTAAAATATCAAAAAAATATGATGCTTGTCGACGAATAAGCATACCCCTAGCAAGTGCCTATAAATGGGTAATTCGGACACCCAGAGCGTTGAAAATTCGTTTGTCTATAGCTGATGGATGGTAGATTATGCCAAAATAATCTCAAAGCCCTGTCCATTATGTAACAACTCCAAATAAACCTCGTTCTAAATGCAATTTTTACGCGACTTACGTGGGGCCGATCATTAAACATTGCTCGCAGAAAATTGTCACTACTAAATTATTTGAGAACCTAGAACCCTATAAATTCTTGTGCACAGACTACAATAGGACTACTTTTTAGTTTGAGAAGGCCATTGCCCTGATTTAACGGCAACGCCCTCAAATAGCGGGAAGCGGGAAGCGTGTTTTCACGGCTAAAATGATCGAAAACCGGCTGGCCGTCCCAGTATAGAACGGCCCTGGGAAAAAATCATAATTCGTTCGTGCTTAAACCCAGTACCATCAAAACTCACGTCAGGTAAGCTGATGAAGTCTACATTCTGTCAAAAAATTCTCAAAGGGCTGCCTGTTATCTAACAATTCCATATATATCGTTGGAAAATCGTACAAAATGCAATTTTTATGCCAATTCGCGATTTACGCGCGGGAAAGATGACCCGCATTAACAATTCCCTGTTCATTTGTTTGAAGACATAGAACTCTAAAAACTCTTGTGCACAAACTGGGATAACACTTCTTGCTAGGGTTAAAAGGCCTTTGCCCTGAACTGAACGGAACTTATACAAAATGCGTACATCGCGGACGCTAATTTTAGCGCTATAAGCGCGACTTGCCCGAACGCAGGCCATGTAATCATCGGCCCCAAAAAACTGTCACTGCTCAATTATTCATAGGCCTAGAATGCTAAAAACTCGAGTGCACAGACTGGAAGGATGATACGTCCTGGTGTAGAAAGGAATTTGTCCTGACCAATAGGCAACTGATTCAAAAAGCGTGCACGCGGAGGCAAATTTAAGCGCTATAAGCGCGATAAGCGCGATTTTCACCAAATCTGGCCGTGTAATCATCGGCCCCAAAAAACTGTCACTGGTCAATTATTAATAAGCCTGGAACGCTAAAAACTCGTGTGCACAGACTGGAAGGATGATACATCCTGGTGTAGAAAGGAATTTGTCCTGACCAATAGGCAACTGATTCAAAAAGCGTACACGCGGAGGCAAATTTAAGCGCTATAAGCGCGATTTGCACCAAATCTGGCCGTGTAATCATCGGCCGCAAAAAACTGCCACTGGTCAATTATTAATAAGCCTGGAACGCTAAAAACTCGTGTGCACAGACTGGAAAGATGATACATCCTGGTGTAGAAAGGAATTTGTCCTGACCAATAGGTAACTGATTCAAAAAGCGTGCACGCGGAGGCAAATTTAAGCGCTATATGCGCGATAAGCGCGATTTGCACCAAATCTGCCGTGTAATCATCGGCCCCAAAAAACTGCCACTGGTCAATTATTAATAGGCCTGGAACGCTAAAAACTCGTGTGCACAGACTGGAAGGATGATACATCCTGGTGTAGAAAGGAAATTGCCCTGAACAGTAGGCAACTGATTCAAACAGCGTGCCTCGCTGAGGCTGATTTTAGCGTTTTTCAACGAAAAATGATCAAAATATGTCCCTCAGCAAAAGCTATCATTATAATTAGTTAATATTAATTCCCACTATTATTTTATTATGCATGCAAACAGTCCAATCATTTACCATTCTGTCATAAAGATTTAAAGTTCCTGTATTAAAACTAAAGCATGTTTTGAATGTTGAAAACATCCTTAAAACTTGTGTCCCAAAATGATGCCAGATGACAACACATGATTCATAGAATCTATACCACTCGGTCAAATCAGCTAAAAATATAATATCATTTAGACAGATGAATAATTGAAATATCCTGAAAGTTTCACGAAATTCCAATGAACAGTTTTTGAGAAATCCGCCAAAACCTTACTGCATATTTCAAATGTGAAATATAACCAAACAGCCGACGCGCCAACTCGCCCGACTCCATGCTACTTCAATGGTCGCCTCCTTAACTTGATTGGTCTTGTTGTCGAGCACTCTAGTGCAAGGTCTCCAATACTTCAATGGTCGCCTCCTTAACTTGATTGGTCTTGTTGTCGAGCACTCTAGTGTAAGGTCTCCAATACTTCAATGGTCGCCTCCTTAACTTGATTGGTCTTGTTGT
>PIVJ01000899.1 GCA_003353955.1 Bacteroidota bacterium
GGCGAAGGCGGCTTTCTGGACCATTACTGACGCTGAGGAACGAAAGTACGGGTAGCAAACAGGATTAGATACCCTGGTAGTCCGTACCGTAAATTATGAGTGCTCCATTTGAGATAGTACATTTCAAATAGCGATGGGAAACCTAAAGCACTCCGCCTGAAGAGTACGATCGCAAGGTTGAAATTCAAAGGAACTGACGGGGGCCTTTACAAGTGGTGGAGTATGTGGTTTAATGCGATAATACGCGTCCAACCTTACCAGTTCTTGCAATGTAAGTGGAAATAGGGCTTTAGCCCTAGCGAATGCCTTGGTTTTAGGTGGAAGGCCCTTACACAGGTGTTGCATGGCTGTCGTCAGCTCCGTGTCGTAAGATGTTTGGTTAACTCCCTTAACGAGCGTAACCTCTGTTGGTGGTTGCTAGGAATTTAGGTTATTTTATATAGTCTAAGTTCAGCACTCCACCAAAACTACCAAATATACTTTTTTTATTTGGGGGAAGGGGGAGATGATGTCAAGTCCTTATGGCCCTAATGAACTGGGCTACACACATGCTACAATGGTAAAAACAAAGGGTGACAAAAG
>PIVJ01000233.1 GCA_003353955.1 Bacteroidota bacterium
TGGAATATCATCGAATGTGACGGCACTGGATGTCACAATCTTGTCCAGTCGGGTCAGGTGTACTACGTAGGCTGCTGCTCCTGATGCATGGCCTATTAAGACCCCTCTTTCTGCTCTGGGTCTCATCTTGCTTGATTTTCCCCTGGAAAACTCTCCTTGGCGTGTCTTGTCTACATGTACATACGCTGTCTGGCCAAACTTTCTGAAGGCCTGATATCGTGGTTTTCTGCCAGGGTGTAATCTTTCGTACGGTGAGTCTCCTCCAATGGCTTGATGTGGAAGTGTGTTGCTTTTGAAGGTGAAGTCCTGGCAAGCATAGAACCAATACTCGTTGCCTAAGTATGATCTAGCAAGTTGGGTTCTCCCCCCTTCAGTGATCTGTCTCACTGCTCGTTCCACTAAACCTTGTTGCTGGTGCGTGTAAGGTGGACTGGATTCCCAACTCAGACCCAGGTTACCAAGTTCTTCCCTAAAGATCTTGGAACGGCCAAATTCGCCGGCACCATCGCCCCTGATGCACCGTATCTTGGTTCCTGCAAGCAACATGCCTTCTTGGTAGGTCTTCAGTTGCTTGTAGGCCTCCGATTTCGTCTTCAGACCGAAAACGCTCTTGAATCTTGTCGCCTCGTCTATAAAGATCATCAGGTAGGTCTTTCCGTCCATATCAGGATCAAAGGGGCCAGCCAAGTCCACGTGAACCATCTCTCCAGGCTTCTTGATGGATCTGGTTCCCCTCTGGTAATGTGGTACAGTGGATTTCGCTTCGCTGCATATTCTACAGTTGAATTCATCTACGGTCTTGGCTCCCGTGACCCTGATAAGCCCTCTCTGCTCTAAAAATAGTATGCTGGCCGGGTGTGGATGCCCTAGAGCTTCATGCCAGTCAATCATCGATGCCTCAGCGCTTTCGCGGCCCCCAGGAGCGAAAACTGTTGCTGCAAGGGTGCCGTTGTGCATGTCTATGGCATTTTGCTTATCATGGTGTATCTTATTGCCCTCCAGCCACTGGAATCCATCTACTTCAGCTAATGGTAATCTACGGTGGGATTTTAGGGTCAACTCCCCCCTGTTGGGGCCGTCTATGTATCTTCCGCCTGCCTTACGGAGACAGGGGGTGGAGAGGATACGGTACGGTAGGAGAGGCATGTACAGAACATTTACTAGTATTATTTTTGCATCCTCCCCTTTATCATTGCTACACTCTAGCGATATGTGACCTTTGCCTTCTGCTCTGGCCGTGGTGCTATCGCCAAACCTACATGGTGTGTTGTCTACCGTTAGGTCACTGAAATCGCCCTTAAAGGGTGACATGTGGCGGTTGCAGCCAGAGTCCACAAGCCAGAACTGCTGCTCCTCTCCCACACCCCTTTGGGACAGCGCTGTGAAGCACTGAGTGGCAAAGTTTTCGGTCTCCTGAGGTCCCCCCCTTTTAAAGTCTTCAAACCTGGACCCGTCCGGCCGGATCCTGCTGGGTTCCCCATTTTTCTTGCTTCGGCAGTCTGCAAGGTGGTGCCCTTTCTTCAGGCACCACAGGCACTGGTCCCTTACAGGCCTCCAGCTCGTCTTCTTGCGCTGGGGCTGGAACTGCCTGCTGTTCCCTTTCTCCCTGTATGTGTTGATCGGGAAGGCCTGCGACTCAATTTCCTCCGTTTTGCTGGCCCTGCCCATTGCAGAGTCCAGGGCCGCCATTCTCCTAACTGTGGAGGTGAGGGCCGTGTACCCCAGGGATTCATCTTTTATCACTGTTCCATAAACATCTGGCGCTGCGCTCTCTATCCTCTCCAGGAGTGCCAGCTTCTTCAGGCTTTCAGGATATTTGCATTCCAGGGCTTCAAACTCCCCGAAGAGGTAGTCCAGTTCGACTACAAACGCAGCTATCTTCTCTCTAGACTCACATCTCAGTCTAGTCAGCTTCCTCATACACTCCAAGAGCCTGGCCTGGCGTAGCTCTTTGCTCTCATTGCCGTACTGTGCCATGAGAGTTCTCCATGCTCCGACGCCGTCCCCTGCTCGGGCAAAAGGTCTGACAACCTTTCCAGCTTCTCCCCTGGTAACCCTGAGCAGTATACTAATAAGTAAGTCCTGCTGGTCTTGCTTTGCGCTCTTCGGGTCAAACTCGTCTCGCAGCAATGCCGCCAGGCCTCTCTCCCCACAGTAACCCTGGAGAGCGTAGCGGAAATCATCCCAGGCGCCAGGGTGTCTACTGTTCCCCGTCCAGATCGGGACTTCCGCGCCTTTCTCGTTCCTGTACGCCATATGTTCGTTTGGGCTCATAACCTGTGTATTCTTGGGTGGTGACACGGTAGGACAAGTGTAAGACTGCTTCCAGAACGGATAGATGTATTGTGGACCACACTGTGTGGCTAGAAATTACTTTCTCTACGATGTCGGTTTCTA
>PIVJ01000234.1 GCA_003353955.1 Bacteroidota bacterium
TAAGCGTGTAGATTTGCGATTTGCATTAGTATGGGCATAGAACCACTTTAGACTTCAACAGCAAGTAAAAGCAACGGATTGCGTTGGTGTTTGTGTCAATATAGGATCATGGGGGTTGGGTTTCGCACCAATTTAGGATACGACTAAGGTTTAATGGTGGCTTTTGATGTTGGTGTGACGCGTACTTACCATTAGGCCCCATGCAAAAATATGAGCTTTATTGTCCCCGTCTGCGTCACCTGCCACATTAGCTGTTTCTCATCAGCACCCGCCTCTAACATTTGGAAATTTTCATAAATGTTTATTTTTATTTTCAGTTTTTTTCAAATAATTAAAACTTCTGTTTCAAAGATATTTCTGATCTTTTGATGTTGAATGTTAGAATGGCCTGGAATATGTGTTTTGAACATCTGTTTGTTCACAGTAGGTGACATGATTTTTAATCGCATGCTATATTGGTGCAAACCCATGCCAAAATTTGTGCGGCTTTTACTTATGATTTTTCTCAAAGGTGGCTCTAGGCCCACACTAATGTAAATGTATGGGCCCACTAGATACCAGGTCTAAGTTCTGCCACGATAACAAAATTTTAATATTAAGGTTAATGGCATTTGACAGTAAATTTACATTATAAGTGGCCAATAGGCATGAATAAACAGACAAAAGTCAATAAAAATAGCATTGCTTGACTTTGTGGATTTGAGTAAAACGTTGAGTCGTTCATGTTCAGAATGACGTCATGGTTACGTCGTGTCTGGCTGAGGTAAACAAACAATTTCTGACGTGCGCGCCAGTGGAAAGTAGTGAAATGACATTTGAACTAAAAAGCACTGTGTTGAAATGGGCTTTTGAAATGACCCTTTGGGTGCCCAGTTCATGACGCTCGTAAATTGCTATAGCGCAGATGGGCGTCAGGCAATGCTATGTACCAATATGACGCCACACCTTTTAAACGTCGAGTGATTCACATTCAGACAGACGTCATCATTACGTCGTGTCTGGCCGGGCGCAGATTGGAACTACCGTCCCAGAAGCAGCATTTAATTCAAAAATATTACGCAGTGGATATTTTGCCGTGAGACGGTTTTCCTGTCTTATCTGCTATTTCGCCGTGATTTCCGGTTGCGCATGCATATAGCGCATGCACAGATGCCGTCTTCGCGCGAGTGGCCAGCTTCCCTGTCCCGGCGCTATTTCGCATTGAATCTATAAAATCTTATCCTGCATTTTCCAGTCATGCGTAGAATGTTGATCACCCTTTTGGCCTTTATGTAGACCTGGTATCCAGGCCCATACATTTACATTAGTATGGGCCTGGAGCCACCTTAGACTACAACCAGGGCCATATTCAAAAGTCTCGTTTGCGACGGACGGAAATTTGATAACTTGTTTCCTTAATTACATTTAAAGTAATGCATCAATATACTTGACTGCATGTTGTTTTATAGGCCAAGGTAGTCTTGTAATGTTCCTGAAAAGAAAATTAATTTTTAACCAGTCTTCATGAAAATATATCGAAAAAAGTCGGCGCGACGGATGGAATCGATAGAATTGCTATTTTGAAATCAAAAAATCTTTTTTCAATTTCTATCGAAGTTTGGCATTAGATGTGCTGAATTTATTCTGGAGTAGCAAGATGGATATCAAAATTGTAGACTGTGACTGGTTTTGCCAACCTGAATTATTTTAGTAACTTTTTAGAATTGAAATTATAATTGCGACGGACGGAAAATGAAGATGCGACGGACGGAATATAATGTTGACTTGCAACACATGGAAAATAGTTTTGAGAGTATTGGGATTTTAAGTATCCTATTCAATCTTAAACTGTTCTGATTGCCACAGAATATGATTTTATAGCAATGGTTTTGAAAATTCTCAGCATAATTGGCAATCTTAATGATTTTCCGTCCATCGCACATTGAATTTCCGTCCGTCGCGTCACTGAAGTAGAGATTGCATAGCCAGAAATCGACAACAGGTAAAAAACTTTTGGAAATTGCATAGAACTTTTATTAACTTGCCAAATATAGATAGTTTACATGAAGTAATGAACCCCCTTTAAGGATTGTACAAATTATCTAAGAAAACATGAAAAAAAATGCGACGGACTGAATTCCACGCCGACCAGCCAGAATGTCCTAATTTGGTGACAACCTGCCTGTGATTTGGCTTGTCCTGCATATATCACTTTATAGGGAAAAACTGTCATGCTTGTGAATTGCCGTAATGCATTCTGCCAGTCTGTGCAGACCTTAATATTAAGCCTTATATCAGTTTGTTGATTTTCCGTCCGTCGCACATTGAATTTCCGTCCGTCGCGTCACTGAAGTAGAGATTGCATAGCCAGAAATCTACAACAGGTAAAAAACTTTTGGAAATTGCATAGTGATTG
>PIVJ01000235.1 GCA_003353955.1 Bacteroidota bacterium
TCTGAGCGCGTCCTGCACCTCTTTGACGCTCACGGAGTGTCAAGACCACCCCAGGACCAGATCGACCAATGGTTTCGTGATGGGAAACAGGAGCGGGAGCGTCTCCGCAACCAAGGAGAGCTGCCTGCGGGACACCGCCCCCTGATGGCAAGGCAAGGTGCCGTCGATTTTGACGTCATCTTCCCCGGACCAGCTGAGGATCCAGTCGCGCCGTCCGCCGTGGCCGCGCAGAGGGCCGCCATCCGAGAGGAGGAGGCAGCTGAGGCAGCCGAGGCCGCCCTACTGGCTGATCCTGAGGGAGAGGCAGCGTTCGCCCCCGACTACAACGAGGAGGAGGAGGATGACATCCTGAACCTCGACGACGATGGAGACGATGCCATGGAGTAGGAGAACGGGACGCCCCTGTCCCCCGAGGTACCTCAAAGTGGCGAAGGGTAAGACAGGACGCCCGTTTCCCCTGTCCGGAGGAGCGGTAGTTCTCACCGGACTTAAACTGTAGCAGTTAGCCATTACTGGACGACAACATCCCCAGTAATGGTAGGATTAAATATTTGGTGCTGGCCATAAGTGGCCTTACTGCAATTGTGCAGATAGGAAGGAACCTTTTTAGTGCTCAACTATTGAAATAGTTGCCACAAAGTATTAGTGATTATTGTCATTATGCATATCAGTATTGTTTTATATATCTATCAGTGATCAGTGATCAGCAGTCACAGCAGCAGAATGTTAATGTGTTCACGTAGTTGTTAGCAACACGCTATAATGGTGTTGAGTTGCACTACGGTGCCAAGTAGTTTATAACTACCTCAGTTGCATTTATAAGATTTGCATTTAATACTCGTTAATGAGTGAATCTCAGGATTTTGTATTAAAGTTTTGATACTAGAGTTATTGCCTCAGGGCACAGGCACTTTTTGCCTTATATGTATCAGTAACAGAAAACTGAATATGTTCAGTTGATAAAAGTGATGAGTGATTCCACACTTGAATTATTATGTAAAGTGTTAGGTGCTAGAGCATTATTGGTGCTGTCAAAGAAGTTATGCATGTTAGAAGTGCATTTGTTATGTATAGATAACCTAGATTTTATACTGCAGGATTGTACGCTATACCTAAAGGGTATGAGCTGGAGAAATTTTTTACTATTAGCCAGTTAGAGCTAGTAAAAAACATTTGTTAACTGCCAAAGTTTTTTGTGTCAAAAACATTTGTTAACTGTCAAAGTTTTTGTGTAAAAACATTTGTTAACTGTCAAAGTTTTTAATATAAAACATATGTTAATTCTCACAGTTTTATAACACGTAACAGGGTACTATTTTATTAGTATATGCTCGAGTATGTAATGCTAGTAACTCGTTTGGGCATTTTTCAGGGTTAAATTACCATTCCAGAATGTATTTTTGTAATTTTAACCAATGTTATTTGTGACGAACTGACATATGCCATACCTTAGCACACTTCTTTTTATTACACTCTCTCTGGGTTAAATTATACTAAATTAGGGTAATTTGGGTAATTTAGGGGAGGGGTATGTAGTGTGCTCTGGTATGTCATGGACGTCCATCATCGGTTGGGGACCAGCTCCAACCGATGCCTACCTCCTCTTATATGGTCATCTGGGACCAGGATGTGGGACACGCTGGACGGACAGACAGAGCTAGGACGACGCCATCTTGGACAGGACTTAGACTGGATTAGGTAGACAAAGGTCAGTGTTTAACCCCTGTAAACAGCAGGGCATGATAACCCATTATGTATGTTTAGTTACATAAACCAATGATTATACTATATAACAAGTCTTGAGTTATTCCTTACAGTATCCATAGAGATATTACCACTATATGATCTAGCCCATGGTGTGAATCCCTCAGGTCTTAGAGTCCCACTAGGATTACCAGTTGTGATAGCTTCTCGGCCCTATTTGGACTCCATGATTGTTGGGTATAGTTGTCTCTCGGGAGTAGTAACATCCCTCCCAGTATTAGCAACTGGGTAGAATACTACATTGGTGCCCCGACCAGGATTTACTGAGTTTTGAGGGAGTTTTCCAACTGTTCTGGAGGACTTGTTGACAAGAAGGTTCATCTAGGTCATTGGGTGCAGGATGCCTGTTTACTTGTTTCCATCTGGTTCTCTCTTTCTCTGTGTTGGTTAAGGCTTGTAGCTATACCTACCACTCTGTACCTTTCACCCATTGGGATGATTAGGTAACATTGATGGTGGGATAGTACTGCCTGTGACCTTACAGGACCCCCGAGACCGTTTGGTAATAGTGGCCTGTTGGTAACCTGAGAAGACAAAGGACCACGTGGAAAGGCATTCCTAGAAGTGGGCGTTGTGCGTAACCGATGATATACCACAACCGATGATTGCTGTCACCCGATGATGAGCCAC
>PIVJ01000236.1 GCA_003353955.1 Bacteroidota bacterium
CAAAAACATAATCTTTTAGTGAACTATTAGGCACTAAATAATTTGCACCGTTAAAAGCATCTTGGTCTCCTAAAGGATAGTAAGCAACTGGCTTTGGAGATAAACTCATTGGGTTACCTATACCAGTAGAGCTTGAACCATAAAGAGCAGCAATCTGATTTACTGTTCCACCTGTTCCATCTGTGAGAGCGTAGTCAAAAATAGATACAGCGTCAAGTTTGCCATTAAAATCTCCACCACCATTATCTGAGCCAACAAAAACATTTGCAGAAGCATTAAAATTGTGTGTTGAAGTAGCTGTTGCAACAGAAGAACCATTGTAAAATAAACTACATTGTCCATTATCACGTGTTACGCATATATGAGTCCAAGCACCTACAGTTGGTAGTGTTGAATATGTTATAATATTTGAAACATAATATATTCTTAAAACAAAATTACCAGCATCATCTTTACCTATAAAAACACCATTAGTGCCAGCATTAGCATAAATTGCCTGAAAACTTGAACCCCAAGAGTCAGGATTTATCCAAGCTGAAAAAGTAAAATCTCCAGCACCTAACTTAACAGCATCCGTATTTCCTAAATCTATTTTTTGACTACTCCCACTAAAGTCCATAGAATAGTTACTCTGCTTGTCTTTATTCTCATTGTTAGGCAAACGCCATTGGTCATTTATAAATTCTGTACTCATATTAATCTCCCATTCTATTCCAGTACTTTAGGTTTGAACCTGATACTGTGGTTAAGTCTTTAGTTAAATTAGTTCCTGTTCCGTTGTATATCTCCGATACTTGTGTAGATGTTAGAGCTGTATTCCAGATTGCTACTTCGTCAAGTTTTCCATCCCAGTAATAACCAAAAGTTCCATTTGTATATCTATATGCTCCAATAGTTAAATTTTGTCCTATATTGTTTTTGGGAGTGCTTACTGTTGTTGTTCCTAACGATGTGCCATTTAGCCAAACTTCTAAACTTGTTCCATTGTGTACAATTCCTAAATGATACCAAGTATTAGCACTTGTAGAAACAGTAATATTATTTGATGAACCATTATAATAATCAAGATTAGTAGCAGAAGTTAAATGAATATACCAACCAATTGAGTTACACATAATCACATCACCAACAGAGTCGTAATTAAACCATAAAGAAACACTTATAGCACTTTGTCCATCTAAAGCTGGTTGGTTAATTGATGTTAAATAATCATTAACCCCATCAAAATTCATACTGTAATTATTAGCAATTCCAGCAGCAGCAATTTCTACAGTTTGTGTTGATGTATTTGGACAAACACTTGAACCACTTGAAGATGTGTTATAAGTAACCGTATGACTCGCAGCAGTAGAAGCACTTAAATCTATCTCACCAGTAGTTGAGTTAATTACTAAACCAGTTGTTCCACTAAATGTTCCACCAGTTAATCCTGTAATAGTTGGTGTTGGGTCTGCATCTGTTGGTTCGTAACTACTTGCAGAATAACTAAATGTAGCATCATCAACAGCATTTACAGTAACTTCTTGAGTAGAAGATACTCCTTGAACTGTATATGTAACTACATAAATTCCTGGTGTAGTCTGATCTAAATCGATTTCTCCTGTTGTGCTATTTATTACTACTGCCATTTTACTCTGGTGTTATTCCTAATTCTTTTAATCTTTCTAGCCAATCAGCTTCATTATCATATTCTTCTATAATTGGTTGTCCATTTGCAAAACCATTTCCAGCATTTATAAAATCATAATATATTAAACTTGCATCATTGTTTAGTGCTATCATCCAAGTATCTGCTTCTACTGTATATCTCATTTCTTTAACAATTTTGATAACCTATATTACCAATATTCCAATTTGCTGTAGTTCCAGTTAAATAATCAAAAGCATCCCCAGCATCTGTCCACCCTGTTGCTGTCCAATCACTTCCATATTTAGCAGCATACGTTTGTCCAGAAGCATTATCTGAAGTTCTTGAACAGTCAAAAGTTCTACCAGCTTGATTTATCATACTTACAGTATAAGGAGCAGATTGTTTATAAACCGTAACTGCCCAACCCACTACTGTATCTGTAAAGTTTTCAGGTGACATTGAGGTTGTTAAAAAAATAGCTCCAAAATTTGTCAGGCTTGCATTTAATGGCCAATTACTTAAATTTCTGTTAAAAGAACTACTAAAAGGGAAATAAGCAGTAGTTACACTTTGTGTATTCCAGCCTGTTATATCAGGGTTAAAATTTAACGAACCTTCAGCAAAATATTGTAAAGTTGTAACATTACTTACATCCCAGTTTGCTAAATTACCAGAGGTGCTAATATTTCCCATTTGTGCTTTGTTAAACATTTCATTTATATTAGTTAAGTTAGAAAAATCAGGAGTGTCAGTAGCTGAAAT
>PIVJ01000900.1 GCA_003353955.1 Bacteroidota bacterium
CACCTCTAGGCCTTATTGACCTACATTTCATGAATTAGGTCACTGTGACCTACTTTCATTGAGATATAGGTCAAACTCTATTTTCAATGCATTGGGCAGTAAATGGTGGCACGTTTTTTGGTTCACATGGTGACGAAGTCACCGAAGGTGAACCATAGGAATAGCCATGTGTCCGTAGTCCGTCCGTCGTCCGTCAACAATGGTGGCACGTTTCTATACTAATGGAGGTATTTGAAGTCTATATAGGCCATATGACACATGGGTGACCTCTACTTGCAAACCGAAATTTAGGTCGCTGTGACCTACTTTCTCAGAGATGTAGGTCAAAACGCGTTTATTCAAAATGATCTCTCATTTGACCACTAATGGCCACATGTCAGATGTATTGGGCATTTTGATCTATGTTCTGTCAGATTAGATCCAAAATGCTACAGTGTATGCATACCATGTGAACCACCAAGGCCTCATGGGCCTATTTCTTTCAACCAAAATTGATATCCAACTCACTAAGAGGTTTGTCTTGCAGAATAGATGCATGATTGATCTTTGCCCTGCATGTGAAATTTGACTTTTTTTAAT
>PIVJ01000901.1 GCA_003353955.1 Bacteroidota bacterium
GCCCCTCAGTTAACCAGCTAATATCACCCGACCATTAATGGCTTTGTGAAAGGTGCTCTGGCTGTTAGCAAATCCAGCTAGTCCTAGGGCTGGGGTGGTTTCTGTGTGACTTTTATGTGCCCTAAGTTTCTCTTCATTTTCTCAAACTAGACCATTTGGGAAGTCAAAAAAACTTGGGTAGACATCTGGGAGCGTGGACGATTTCGAGAAAATGACGTCACAATACTGACCCTTTGCGTCATTACTGCAACCAAAATTATGGGGTAGGGGAAACTAAAGTTGATGCCATTTGATAACTATTTGTCACATAATTACAAGTGACCCATCAAATGAAAGGTATAGATGTCCCAAATCAGACAAAATCAAATTCAATCAAATATGTTAATGAGTGACGTCATCAGAGGTCAAAAGGTCATGAAAAGTGGGTGCAGGTGAAAATCTGACCATGCCGTAAACTGTTTCAGATTGTGAGCACATGGGACGTTTTTAAGTGCTTCTATGGGCTCTAAGTATTCGGCAGAGGGCTTATAAGGGAAATGATATGCAGTAAATCATGTCAGTCTTGTTCTAAAGACCAA
>PIVJ01000902.1 GCA_003353955.1 Bacteroidota bacterium
TGCCCAGCTTTCGGGCAATTTAGGCTCTCCAAATATAGCATCAACAACATATGCCCTGTTGAGTAACCTAATTCCCAATGAGACGCTATGGTATTTAGCTTTCTTGTTGTGTTTAGTAACCTTAATCTGTGTTAATATTAACTGCATTATTATAATCTTCTTCGGTAATCTTCGCAACAAAATAATTAAAAATTGAATGACAATTACGATTTGTTATCCTCGGACAACTAAGTACTAATAATTTGTTATAGTCAAATATAATACGTACAGAATCTATTGCAGGAATTGAAAAAAACCCCCTTTCGTCAGTAACTTCTCCCTTTGCTCTCTGAAAAGAAATGGTAGAATTTTCCTCTAAAAACATTTTCTCTGCAGCCAAAATAATATCGCTTACCCCCCTGTGGCTATACCCCTCAATAACCAAACCGTATCCAGTCTCGTTTATTAATTCATATGTAGTGAAACTGCCTTTACCACAGCTACTAATTAATAGTATTACAATTATTATAATTATATTTCTCATTGAAAATTATTTAAAATGATTGAAAAAGTGCATCTAAATGTTCCTCTGTTGGGTT
>PIVJ01000903.1 GCA_003353955.1 Bacteroidota bacterium
GGAACCACAGGATCTTTGGGTGCTGGTCTGGATAAGTACCTCTACCCCCTGCCTGGTGAGACAGTAACCGATGGTAAGTTACCCCTCACCGACCCGAAGACAGGCCGTGTAGTGCACCCGAGAGATGCCTACAGGAACCTCCGAGCCGAAGCTGCAAGACGCCATAGTACCGACGAGAAGCGGAGAACGCTGCAGTCAAACGCGCCAACCGATGGCGCTCAACCGAGGATGGGATCCCAACCGAGGAAGGATGCCCAACCGAAGGCGAGTTCCCAACCGAGGAAGGAAACCCACCCGAAAAAGGAGATGCCTTACGGGAAGGGCGGGAAGGGAGCCCTGCCGAGGCAGCCGATTGCCTCGACCCCACTGCAGGTTAAGAGGGAAAGGCCCTCGCCAGCAGTGCACCGACGATCGGATGTCCCCCCAAGAATAAAACTCTCAGAGGGCGACCCCAGAGCCGCTACGAAACTAGCCGAGGGCCTAAGAAGGATTGACCTTGAAGACCTGGAGGAGCAGCTAGTAGCCGCCGGGCAGGAGCCCCTGATGAGACGTAGAGGACATCAGGACCGGCCTAGTCT
>PIVJ01000904.1 GCA_003353955.1 Bacteroidota bacterium
GTTAGCACCGCGAGAGAAAAAATGATAAAGCTAGAACGATTCACGAATAGTGACATAGATAGACTCATTTCTTGGGTTCCTGATGATCGGTTTTTGCTTCAGTGGGCTGGTCCAGAGTATTCGTTCCCATTAGACGCTCAACAACTGCATAAGACATTCACTCCATCAAACGAACGTCAACCTAAACAGATGGTTTTCAAGGCGGTTGACACAGAATCAAATAGGGTAATTGGTCATGTTGAATTGATGAATATTGACCATATAACGAAGTTAGCTCACATAGGCAGAGTATTAATTGGTTCTACTAGAGATCGAGGAAAAGGCAGAGGAGTACAAATGTTAAAACAACTTATTGATTTTGCATTTGAAGATCTGGGATTAACTGCTTTGACCTTGTCAGTATTTGATTTCAATTTATCAGCCCTTCAATGCTATAAAAAGTTGGGTTTTGAGCAAATAGAATTTAAGAAAAACGCGAGGAAGTACAGAAATGAGAACTGGTCTCTAATCAAAATGAAATTAGAAAAACAACATAAATCCAGAGTTTTAAGTGCTAACAAAAAACTGGAGCTGACGG
>PIVJ01000905.1 GCA_003353955.1 Bacteroidota bacterium
GTTCTCTATCTTTTGGTGATTGGCCTGTCTACTTCTTGGTAGTACAGGGTGGATTTTGCGAACCAGGGAGATAGTCCCCTAGATAAGGCATGAAACAAAAACTGAACATAGTGGAGCGCTGTCCACAAAACTTGAGTATATCGGACTCGTAAAACGATGCGAAGGCATGAAAACAAAAGCTGAACATAGTGGAGCGCTGTCCACAAAACTTGAGTATATCGAACTCGTAAAAACGATGCAATCCAGGACCTTCGAAAAACGCCCATAATCTTTGCATGAAACTAAATCAGTGTTGTCCATGATCTGAACGTTGCGGTGGCCTGCAACTCCTGAGAACGTTGCAAGGTCGCGGTCTGTTGCTGAAGCGCAGCGATCACGGAATCGAGCTGGGTATGGCTTGCGCCTCCGAGCGGAAGTGGAGCGGGCGGCACAGGCGGAACATTTTGAACTTGCGAGGGAACAGGCCGAATGGGCCGAGCATTTTGAACTTGCGTATGCCTCGTAGAACCGGAATCGATGGCAGTACTGCGTCCAGCACATTGTCGATAAATCTTGGGCACATTGGGCATAAATCTTG
>PIVJ01000237.1 GCA_003353955.1 Bacteroidota bacterium
TATTATCAATTGCAAATTTGACACAAAAAGAAAAAGCCCTCAAAAGAGCTTAATCGAACTCAAAGATGCTTTGAAAACTACTAAATCTTGACTTTATAGGGTTGTGCAACGGCTACCTTGGTTAGCATGTGTTATTCCTATTTCATTCCAAATATAAACGGTAATCCAAATGTTACAAAAATTGTCCAAACCATGTATATTGGTAAGTATCTTGCAATTGTCAATTCAACAGACTTAATCTCTTTTCCTTTAAATCCAACTTTATACAAATCAACCATTATCAAAATGAGATTTCCAAAAATCAAGAGATTTGAACCCAAAACAGCAGTCCTGTTTGGTGTAAAACCAAATTCCCCAAGTCGGTATAGAATTGCTGACAATGCTACTAAATCAACTATCAGGGTTACAATTGTTAAAATAAAAAGTGTCAATTCATTAAATCTCTGTCTTTTATTCACTGACGTTTCTGAAACAGAGAATACGATAATTGCCATTACTCCCAGAAGCATGAGATTAAAAACAATTAAAAAGTCTCGGTCATTATAGGGGTCTTTTCCAGTAATTACAATACTAATCAGATAGACTATCAAAGTAATCAGTACCAATGGGCTAAAAATACTTGCAATAATTGGAGCAATCTTATTTGTTACAGTTGGGTAGTTTTTCACGATATATGTCGCAACAATCGGTGAGGATACTAATCCAAGAATTACGATATATTCAAAATAGAAATTCTCAATTTTCAAATCAATCGCTGAAAATAACTCAAGAGTTACCCCTGTTAGTATTCCACCTGCAATCAGTATTATAGCTGCAAGAATTGCAATGTCTCCATTATATTTGATGTAATCAATCCGCTTAGTTTTGTCTTTTGTGTCAAAGTCAATGAAAATCAAGCCGTATAAACACCACAAAAGTAATGGCAAATGTATATACGCTAAATTAATCGAATGACTATCTCTGTCAGATGGCAAGAGATTTATGTAAATAGCTGAAAGAATAAAGACTACAATTGAAATTATCAGATGCTTAACGTTGATTTGATTTTTTGTAAGGAATGAATAAGCTGATAATCCCAATAATATTACTAAACCGACATTCTTTTCGTAGTAGAAGTAATCATTTAGTTTAATATCAAGAATTTGTGGAAATTTGACCAAAAATCCCGTTATCAGGCAGGTTGTTATCAGAAATAAAACATCAGTCTTTCGTACTTTTATTTTAGTATCACTTTGGAAATCAAAGTCTAATCTGGCTTTCCAAAAGTCAGCCATTTTAAAATCAGCAATCTCGGAATAAATCTCTGAAAATGCTTTTTGAAATCCTTTCTTATCTGCTCTATACAACTTTTCAAGTTGTTCAGAGTTGTCAATATTATCTTTAATCTTTGTTTCCATCATTTTATGCAGGGTTCTGTCTTTTTTTTTAATGCGTGCATAACGTTTTAGCTAAGAAGTCGTGGCGCTATCGAAGCTGTAATTTTTCTGTGAGGAAAAGTTGATTGCGTAAACCGAGTTTTGAAATACTTCCTTCTGCGCCATGATTTTTAGCTTTTGTTACCAACTGGCATTTCTCTTATTCTTGTTGAGATGTAAATTCTATATCACGCCCTTCGGCTCTTTCTTTCTTTACCATTTCTTGTAAGTCTTCGGGAATTGACGATAAAGGAACAATAAGCCCATTAACCATAACCATGTCATTTAATGGATTATTTCCTGACATTTTTTGAGTTGAAAAATCAGAATCATAATATCCCATTTTAAACATGTCTTTAATCTGTCTTGCTTTGTTTGAAACAGTCGATTTTTTTGTCCCGAAGTATTCACTTATTTGTTCTGCTGTTGCATATGGTTCAAATGATTTGTCAAATAAAAAATTTATAGAACCAATTGCATGTATTATTGCAGCAGCCCAAATTTCAATTTTCCCACTTTTAAATGGCACATCTCTTTTTCTTCCTAATTTAAATATTAGCTTTTCACAGAGTTGATAATAATCATCGTCTAATTTTTGAGTGCAGAATGAACCTGTCAATTCTAATAATTTCTTTTCTTTATTTTTGATTTCTTCTTTAGTCATATGTCCTTTTTTCTGTTGGAATCGTTTTTAATTCTACAATATTATCAAGAATTCTTTTAAGTGCTGATTGAAATTTACTCACCTCTGGAGGATCTCCAAAAAAAATATCATCAAGGTCAATATCGTCATATTCTTTCATTTCACTAATCAATTGAATAGATTTTTTAACGAAATCATCTTCATCTGTGCAGTGACTTGATAATAGCCCAAATTGTAATGTCAAGTCATGATTGAACATTTCTGCTTCTACCATTATCGCTCTATGTGCTTCTTCTGATAAATCTCCTGTGTCCATTTTTTTG
>PIVJ01000906.1 GCA_003353955.1 Bacteroidota bacterium
AAGTGCCTGGGATTTCTCATCTTGAGGCGGGCTTCCCACTTAGATGCTTTCAGCGGTTATCCCTCCCAAACTTAGCTACTCAGCACTTACCGTTGGCACGATAACTGATACACCAGAGGTTTGTCCGTTTCGGTCCTCTCGTACTAAAAACAGATCCTCTCAAAAATCCAACGCCTGTGGCAGATAGGGACCGAACTGTCTCGCGACGTTCTGAACCCAGCTCACGTACCGCTTTAATTGGCGAACAGCCAAACCCTTGGGACCTGCTTCAGCCCCAGGATGCGATGAGCCGACATCGAGGTGCCAAACTTTGCCGTCGATATGAACTCTTGGGCAAAATAAGCCTGTTATCCCCGGAGTACCTTTTGTCCGTTAAGTGACGGCGCTTCCACGCGCTACCGCCAGATCACTAAGACCTACTTTCGTACCTGCTCGACCTGTCAGTCTCGCAGTCAAGCTACCTTATGCCTTTACACTTACTTCCTGATTTCCAACCAGGATAAGGTAACCTTTGCGCGCCTCCGTTACTCTTTAGGAGGCGACCGCCCCAGTCAAACTGCCCACCAGACATTGTCC
>PIVJ01000238.1 GCA_003353955.1 Bacteroidota bacterium
AACTTTGTTTTTAAGTATGCCAGATCTACTTTCGTCTGTAACGAGCTCAACTTCCGGCAGGAAGCTTAATTGTGACCTTGACCCTGTAAGTCCCCCCTTTTGCACAGAATCTCGTATTTCTCCTTGTATTTAAATTCTATGATATATTAGGAAGACAAAATATTATGGTAACATTTTTGGCAAATGGCCAGGTTTTTAGCTATAATCAATTTATCATGGCTGCCCCCTTACAGTATTGTCACACTTTTGCTCCTTGGCACATCTTGTCCTTGCTCATATTGCTATGCCCATTACTCGTAATTGAGAAACAGCAGAATATGGGCTCTCACATATATGCACAAGTATGCTATGCAGAATATAAGTTGGTTACAATTGTGACACACACTGTTTCATATAGGTGTCATATTACAAATTGGTCACAGTGGGTGAAAAACTGATGGTTTTCATCAGTAATCTGAACTTTCTGACAGTCTCTCACAGAAGATTCTACCCTGATGCAAATGACACCATCAAAATAAAATTGCCCCCTTATCTGCCTATTACTAAATGTATGTAAAAGTAATGTCAACTAAATACATTTCTGGCAATAATTTATAATATGTTCCCTATCCCCTAGATTTTCGAGGAGAAAAAGATGATGAAATTTGTCCATAAATTGCCCACAAAATGTTGTTGTCTGATTTATGTGATCTAATTGTTTATCAGAATTGTCATATATCTAGACATATTGTAAATTATGCAATGAAAATCATCAAGTTATGTCATTTTGGTATCATTTGACACTGATTTTACAGGTGAAAAAGGGCTGATTTCATAATTCTAACCCCAGGGGAGCTAGAAACACTGTGACTACTTGTATAAACAATGAACTACAGCTGTTATTTTTCATGATCAGGCATGGTGTGTTATCAGAGCCTTCATTCATACCAATATATTTTATCTATGGTGTACACAGGCTTTGCAATTAAAATAATATCCAGCCTGCCCCCCTTCAAAATTGGCCAAAAACAGTGTAAAATCATGTAAGAGGTATACTTACTAGGCTTTAAGCATATGTAATTTAGCAGATATGCAAGTATTTCTGTGTTTGGCAACAGGAATATGTCAATATCTTAACTGTAAAACTGTTCTATGCACAATATCAGTCACTTTTCATTTTTTTCCGGTCGATTTTCATATGTTAATATTACATGCAAAAGTTATACCAAGTGACCCCACTGAATGTAATTTGATATGCATAGCATGACAATGCACAGTCATTAACATATTACTTATATAATTTGATGTAACTGGTAACAAAAGGTAATATAGTAACATAAGGAATTGTTTTACATGTGGTCCATCTAATGGCTATATTAGCAATGGCAACCAGGCTTAAAGAGTCAAGGTAACTATTGAATTGTCAGTAGTTGGCTTATTTAACCTTTGGTCAATTTTTTCAAAAACTGGTCTATAAAGGTCGAAATAAAAAATACCTGGCATAGAACCATCTTTGGCCAAAATTGTGTTAAAATCTTAGGGGCAGTTTGGTACCAAATAAGAAAGAACGGTATTGACTTTCACAGGTACCCCCCTGTCACTAAGAATTCACAACTGACAGTAATGGAATTTACACCAGTTGCCATAAAATTAATGTTGTCTACACCTGTCAGTGGATCTACTGGAAAGTTATTGGAATGAACAACACATATATCCCTTTACACAACCCTATTTTTATTTCAACTCAAAACCCCCTCCCACTGCCGTGGGAGGAACTTTGTTTTTAAGTATGCCAGATCTACTTTCGTCTGTAACGAGCTCAATTTCCGGTAGGAAGCTTAACTGTGACCTTGACCCTGTAAGTCCTGCCTTTTGCACAGAATCTCGTATTTCTCCTTGTATTTAAATTCTATGATATATTAGGAAGAAAAAATATTATGGTAACATTTTTGGCAAATGGCCAGGTTTTTAGCTATAATCAATTTATCATGGCCGCCCCCTTACAGTATTGTCACACTTTTGCTCCTTGGCACATCTTGTCCTTGCTCAGATTGCTATGCCCATTACTCATAATGGAGAAACAGCAGAATATGGGCTCTCACATATATGCACAAGTATGCTATGCAGAATATAAGTTGGTTACAATTGTGACACACACTGTTTCATATAGGTGTCATATTACAAATTAGTCACAGTGGGTGAAAAACTGATGGTTTTCATCAGTAATCTGAACTTTCTGACAGTCTCTCACAGAAGATTCTACCCTGATGCAAATGATACCATCAAAATAAAATTGCCCCCTTATCTGCCTATTACTAAATGTATGTAAAAGTAATGTCAACTAAATACATTTCTGGCAATAATTTATAATATGTTCCCTATCCCCTAGATTTTCG
>PIVJ01000907.1 GCA_003353955.1 Bacteroidota bacterium
CTATACTATAACAAGAAAAATGGTCAATGCAGAGCGTTAACAGATCTTGCCTAATCTCTCATTACATGACACATGACCTTGAACTTTGACCTCTTAGGTCATGTTACCATTTAATTCCCTGACCCATTAATAGGGGGCAGGTACCTTCAAAATCCTTCTCTGGGGTCTAGAAGTGCCCTAACTGGGATTTTCAATATATTTAGGCCAAAGGTCACAATGACCTTTGAGGTCAAAGGTGAAGGTCATTTTATAATTTCATTTCTTATTGCTCAGGCAAGTTTTAAAGTGGTTTTGAAGGGCTACCAAATGGATAAATAGCCTTTACATGGGATTTTCAATGTTTAGTGGCCATTTTGGACATGACCTTGACCTTTGACCTCCAAGGTCATGCCAAGGTCATGTCATAATTAAACTCTGTGACCCTTGAATAGGGAGTAGGTACCCCTAAATTCCACCTCAGAAGTCTAGAAGTGCCCAAACCATGATTTTTAATATATTTAGACTAAGGGTCACAATGACCTTTGAGGTCAAAGGTCAAGGTCATTTTATATTTTTATTTTTTATTGCTAAGGCAA
>PIVJ01000908.1 GCA_003353955.1 Bacteroidota bacterium
TCAGTAGACTCTAGCTCTTCGATCGTAGCCAAGTGCCTCACATTCGTCGGCAAGTTAGTGCTTTGAGACCAGTACTTTCGCTTAAGCCAGCAAGCTTGGAACTTCAGTTTCGGAAGCATTGCTTCGAGTATCACGTCGTGATTGTAAGTAACTCTTTGATTTTTATTATTTATAAAAGTTATTACTTGATTTCGATTCATCCAGCTTTCTCGGACTACGAAGTTCTTTCGCTCGATCGGCGGGAAGATTTTAGCTTTATCTTCGTTGGACATTGATTTCAGTGCATTTTGTAAAATTTCGTTTGAATTTTGCATAGTTATTAGAATTTAATTATTAATTATTATTATTAGTATTCAATTATATTATCGATTTATAGACGTGATTAGTCTGCAACTTTGTATTATTAAATAATTTCTTAATTTATTTTTATTTTATTATTTATATTAATTACTTACTTACAACTATATTATCTAAAAGTGAACGTAGTTTGTCTGCAAAAATGGGGGGGACAAAATGACGTGACGATCTGTCACGCTATGCGCGTCGCTATCCACGCCTCCGGCGTTGACGCTGTG
>PIVJ01000909.1 GCA_003353955.1 Bacteroidota bacterium
GAAAGAACAACTCAAGGCGCTCATGAACGCCACATGATCCCCTTGAGGGGGCGTATGGCGAATGGGGGATTCCCCAATGTCGTCGGTCAGGCGCGTTGGGGTGATATGCTTGCGCTGCTTCCTGATGTGCTTGATTGGGCCACATCCGGGCGGGAACTTCAACCCCTCGCCCCCTTTACACACAACCTAAACCATTGTCATCATCGAGAGCGAAGGGACAAACCACTGTCAGGGACATGGTTCCCCCCTCCTTGAATAGCAGCCGCCGTCATATGCTCAGCATTTCCCATATGGACGATGTTACGGCAACGACGCACGCGTTCGGCAAGGGCCGGGCGGAAGTCAGACTTCTCCTGACTGCCGTCCTAGCTCTGCTGAACGCCAAGCCTCCCTCTGCGCGAAGCCAACCGCTGGGCGACGGCCAACACTGTAAGAATCCCCTCTGCTCCGGCCGGGTCGAACCGACAAGGACGGATCAAGTGTTTTGCATGCTATACAGAAAAGCCCATTATCACCATTCCCTCGGTGAAGGGTCCGCCAAACCGAACGAAAAGGATCGGCGCTGGAGCGCCGG
>PIVJ01000017.1 GCA_003353955.1 Bacteroidota bacterium
CAATCAAATAAAAGCAAAACTTAAAGACACTTCCGAATCTTGGATAGGCGCAACACTTTTTGTGATGAATATCGTAAATTTTGCAAACATCCTAAACTTGACTTTCTGAGGAAGCCCTACTTAAGGACTTGACGAAAACAAGAAATATCCCTTGAAAGAAAGAACTATTTGTTTGCTGGATCCTCCAGAGGAGCTGAGCGTGCTGCCATGTACTACTCATTTTTTGGAACATGTAATGTCAATCCATTCCAGTGGTTGAAGAAAGTGTTGGAAATTATACCTAACATAAATCCATATTCCCAATATTATATTAAATCATATTAATTGGAAATTGGATTACTCTACAGCCCGACTAAAAGTCTTGTTAAGATTCCCCTCTCCAATTCATTTCGAATTCCAGAGTTCGGGAGGACTAATTGTTTCCAACAAGTCCATTTGGCTTGCATTTCATGCTTTTAGTTTAGAAATACAAGCTCGGAGGTTACAGTAACTAAATTTATCTATACACTTTATTAATCAGTATCATGGACGTCTTTAATTCCTTTTTTAAATTCCTTAATACCTTGACCAACCCCCTTCATCATTTCAGGGATTTTTTTACCACCAAATAGTAATATTACACATAAAGCGATAATAATAATTTGCCAGGGGCCAATCATTCCTAATAATATAGTAAGAAGTGTCATAATATTTTATTAATTTGAATACACGTTTTCTAAATCGTTAAAGACTTTATCTTTAACAGATTTTACTAATTCTTTATAAAAGATATTTTCAGTTTGTGACATTACTTTTTCGAAGAGATCATCAATCCATTTTTCTAGATGCCTAATTAAAAATGCTTTTTGCTTGTTAAAATAAGAACTCGATAATTCAACGTTTCCACATTGAATACACTCTACTTCTTTAGAAATGAGATAACTCATAAATTCTAATTCTATTGATATATGGTCAGGAGGTTCTTTTAGGTCAACCTTTAAGCTTTCTTCTTTGTATATATCCATAACATCCATTGTCGAATCACCAAAAATTTTCCTTCCCTCTTCAAGATAAACTGATCCATAAAGAGGAGCTAATACTTTAAATGGACCAACAAATAAGCGAGAATATTCTATTTGTAAAGCATCAATCTCAATATCTTCTAATTTAAATTTATTATCTAGTCCAATCAACTCATCACTCAATTCTTTTATTAGAGAAAATTGCGTCTCATCAGGATAATAAAAACATTCAGCTAAAAATCTATATAAAGAAGCTGATTTTTCTTTTTCTAATAGTTCCATAAAACAAATTTGAATGAGGGACACCTTAGGTGTCCCTCAATAATAATTTAAAATAGTTAGAACTTTAAATCTTCACAACTTTAACTCGTGTTGTACCATAGAATGCGGTAGCTCCACTTAATCTGTCATATTCCGCGGGAATTATAACATTATTATTACCTCCTCTGGGCTTTTTGCCAAATTCCTCTGATGCAACTTTTCCATATGCCCAATGACCTTGTCCATAACATTTTGAGATAGTTCCAGGTCTGTTACCTTCCCATATTTTTGCATTGCATTCAATTTCTCCGACTGGTGATACCAATTTAATTCTATCACCATCTTTAATATTGTATTTCTTTGCATCAATTGGGTTTAGCCTGGCAACATCCTCGTTCGCATTATCCCCTGGATCTAGGTCTTTCAATTCGTGATACCATGTACAATTGGCCGATCTACCTTCTCTATTAAATCGAGATTTGAAATCTACATGAACTAAAGGAAATTCCTCTTTAGTACCCTTCATTAGAGGTTCTTCGTAATGTGGTACGAATGCCTTTTCGCCACGTGCTTGGTAATTACATGTTTCTAAAATGTCATCAACATCTGTATGATGTTTTTCAGCGTGAGCTTCTAGTGAGGCTTTTAAGGTTTCAGAGAAGAATTCAAATTTCTTGGTCTTCGTTTTCATCTTACCCCATCGCTTTCTAAATGGATAAGGATCAGAGTTCCAAACACCAACTTTACTAAATTCATCCCAGCCAGAGAACTTATCCCCTCCTTTATATTGATTCGGATCCCAAAGGGTTTGTGTTGCATACTTTAGAGAGAAGAGTGCAAATTCTTTATCCGTTTCTGGAGCTTTATTGGTTTCTGGATCTTTAATAGATTTATAGTAATCTAATAAATTACTAAAACCTCTTTTTTCTAGTTTCTCCGCTAATAGCCATGGAATTTCAGTCTCTTCTATTTTTACATCCCAGAAAGGTTCTATTGATGGTTGTAATAATGTAACGTGTCTGTATCCATTTGCGTAAGATTTTACATATCCCCATTTTTCGTACATATGATGGGAACATGGAAGTACAATATCTGAAAATTGTGTAAACTCAGAACCATTTGTAGTACAGTGAACAAGGAAAGGGATTTTAGATAATGCTCTTTCCCAACGCTCTGATTGAGGACAGGAGAACGCAAAATTATTAAAATAGGCTATTGCCACTTTTATTTCATTTGGGTCTTCATTAATTATACCTTCAGCGGCATTGTTTGTAATAACTCCACCACCAGATTTTCCCTTAGAAAGAACCGGCCATTCTTTTCGACCTCTATGATCAATCTTTTTATGTTTCTTACCAGCTTTAGCAATAGCATCAATATAATCATTTGGACTCGGAAAACTAATTGTATATTCTTTATTTGCTTTTAATGCTCCACCTTCATTATCAACTGCTCCAGTTAACGCATTTAAAACATGACAGGCCATACTTGCATACCCACCTCTAGCTTGCATTACAGGTCCACCACCGACCCAGGAGATTGCCTGTGGTGCTGCTTTCCCAAAGTTTTCAGCTACCCTGGTTATTTGTTCAGCAGAAAGACCGGTTTTTTCAGCTGCCCATTCAACAGTTTTATCTTTTAATTCAAGATTCCACCATTTTATTAATCCATGAGTGTGAATTTCTTGAAAAACATCTCCTGGTTTTTCTTCAAGGATCTCTTTTCCAGCCTCAAATCTGTTAATTGCTGAATTTTCTGCGAAGTCACCAACAAATGGTTTATACCATAAACCTTTAGTAAGTAAAACATGGGCAATTGCTGAAGCTAATGCCCCATCTTCTCCTGGTTTTACTGGTAACCACTCTGAAGCTTTTGTAGCTGTTATTGATAACCTGGGATCAACAACAGCAACTTGCATATGGTCAAGTGAATCACCCCAGAATGCCGAATAATAAGCAACTTGTCTATTAGCAGATAATGGATCTGCACCCCATATCAGTACATATTTTGCATTTTTAATGTCATATTGCCTATATGCCCATTCGCCTTCTGTAAAGTAAGGCCCAAACTTTTCAGCTTCTGCACAAATAGCGCTATGTGATATGTTATTGGGGGATCCGATTATTTTTGTCATCCGATCATAAATTAAATCACGCATATAGGTATATCTACCTCGCATTAACATATATTTATGAGTCTCTTGATTATCCCTTAGTTCCATTATCTTATCAGCAATAGTATCCAATGCTTCATCCCAAGTAATAGGAACAAATTGAGGATCTTCATTTCTCCCTTTTTTAGGATTAGTTCGCTTCATTGGTACTTTAATTCTGTCGGGATCATAAACCTGCTGAAGGCTTATGTGAGAACGAACACAGCCCTCACCCATATTTACTTTTGAGCTTGCATTACCTCTTACTCTTACAGCGCGACCATTGATAACATTTACTTGTTGAGAGCACCATGAAGTACATCCTTGGCAAGTAGTCGATTTCCATTCAGAATCAACAGGCAGGCTATTTTTAGTCATTTGACTAAACGCTTTCAATTTTGGCAATATCATTGCAGAGGTCGCTACACCAACGCTACCAAGAGTTGCACGTTTTATAAAATTTCTTCTATTTGAATTTTCCATAATATTCTTTTTTATGTTCTTAAAGAACTAAATATTGTTTTTTATGATACTCTTGATTTTTAGCTTCCCAATAAGTATATGATACGAAAGCGTCATAAATGATGTCACTCCTGCACAAATATATATTTCAATTAATGTAGGAAAATATAATTCCACATTTTGACCTTTAAATAAAGGAATCTCCTGACCAATAATTATAAGATTATATCTATACGCAGAGATTGCTAAAATGATTAGAATTGCTGAGTAAAATAAGTTAGGGAACTCTCTACCCTTCCTGATTAACAATAAGATACCAGCAAATACTAACCCTAAAATATTTACTAAGAAGAAAACAAGATGTTCATTTGTTAATGCCTTCCATGCTTCAATACCTTCAGGTTTCTCACTATAACGTAGTACTAGAATATCAAACAGATCAAGAAATAGCACCCCTGCAACTAGAAAAATAAGCATATAGCCTATAAGCACTTTTGCTGAGAGATTCAATAATTCTACTTTCTCTATTTTCTCGCTTATGTATGCAATAACAACCATCACTGCAACTGCAGATACTAGTGCTGCGTTTGCAAAATGTGGAAGTAATAAAGGTCTATTCCAAAACTCTCTTGCTTTTACAAAACTGAAAAGAGCGCCATCAGGAACTAAGACTATTCCCATAGCTAAAGGGAATAATATAATTGCAAGTATTCTGGCATTTCTTCTGAACTTTTCGTTCTTAGGATTCTTTATTGCCCGCACATAATTAACTAGCTGATACACAAGTAGTCCGCCGAAAATATAGTAGCTTATTGAAGAATAAAAGAATACAGAAGATGTATTTCGCATAATAATAGGAACCTTCATCATTCTGATTGGGTTTCCAACATCTGCAATTAGAAATAAGACTGCTCCAACTAATGATATAAGACCTACTGCAATGGTTTTAAATTCAATAGATTTTAAATGCTCCACTTTAAATACATGGATAATAAAACTTATGATTGTTGATCCTGCACTTATACCAATAAAGAAAGTAAAGGCTGCAATATAAATACCCCAGGGGACTTGTTTGCTAATACCAGTTACAGCATGACCTTCAATAGTTTGAACAATCACTCCATATATTCCCAACAATAATATTGCTATCAAGCAGGAATACCAAATTATACTTTTTATATTTTTCATTTGTATTTTTTTTTGATTAAATCTTAAATGCTTGAAAAATTAACGTGGGTATTTTCCAGGATTGAAATTTCGTATATAAAATACTTTAGGTTCTGTTCCTAAATTTTCCTTTAAGCGGAAAGGTGAATGTTTACCCAATAGGCTTACAACCTTATCATTCGGATTATCTAAGTCGCCGAATGTTCTTGCTTTAGAAGGACATCTCTGGACACATCTGGGTTTTTCACCCTTTTTTACTAAATGATCGCAGAAAGTACACTTTTCAACGACATTCTTCGGTCTAATTCCTGGATAGGTTTCAGCTCGTTCTGGGTTATAGTAAGGAATTGTATCTCCACCAACTTTTTCATTTAATTCTTTAGGTGAAGCTGTTCCTACCATAAGTTTTTCTTCGCTACGCCAACGCTTATGTGGTTTTTCTCCATTATATGAGATCACCTGATAAGGACATGCTACCATGCAATATCGACAGCCAACACATTTCTCAGTATCATGCATTGTGATCCCATTTTCATCTTTATGCATAGCCTGAGTTGGGCATACTTTTACACAAGGAGCTTTATCGCAATGGTTGCAAAGTGTAGGTATATAATCATATCTTACATTAGGAAACTTACCTTCAGTTTTACAAATCTTATTTGCCCAAAAAACACCATCTTGAACATTGTTCTCGTTTTTACAAACTAATGTACATGCACCACAACCTGTACATTTTTGAAGATCAACAATCATAGCTAATCTTTTCTTCTCTTCATTAGTTGGTAAAGGGGACGAAAAGGCGGAAACACTCGCAATAGTTGCAAGACCAAGTCCTGCCTTTTTTAGGAAGTCTCTTCTTTGATTCTTTTTGTTTTCCATATCAAATTATATTTTAGGAATCTAAAAACTGTATTCAAAACTTAAGTACATTAATGAATTGCTATCTTTTGTAGAGTCTTTTGGTTTCCATCCTTGGTAGTTTAGTGCCATTCTTACACCTTTAACAACTTTGTATTGAATACCAGTTATAACTGCACTGCCATTTTTTGAAAGATTCCATGGATCAGTTTCAGAAACTAACGTATTAGAAGCTAATTGATCATAACGAGCAAAAACTTCAAATTTCTTATCAATTATATATGTTGCATAAGTTGAGAACCCATTTAGGTTATGGTCTTCAGCGGCTAGGCTATATTTTTCTCCATTTTTAAGCATATCATATTCAATGCCAAATCTGAAATTTGCAGATGTATAACCTGCGAAGAAGGCTAGATTAGTAATTGTGGGATCATCAACAATAACATCGTTTTCTTCATGTTGATTTTTAAGCATATCAACATATACTTTAAAAACTAAATGACTTGTTGGTTTCATAACTAAGTTTGCACCAATTCTATGTTGCCCAAAATCGTCTTGTGCATTTTTATAACCTCTGCCATTTGTCATAAAAACATTCATTTTTACAGTTTTGTGTAGTGTAAATTCTGCGTTTGCACCTAAATCTGCACTAGTACTGAAACTGTGTTGGTCCTGAAAAGACTTATAGATATATCTATAACCCCAATGTTTCTCTTGATCACTATGTTGTTTAAGACCTATTAGACCCATGGATAACTTTACCCCTTTGTCAATTTTCCAATCGAGTTGAGCAGTCTTTAAGAAAGCTGTAAATGCACTTCCACTACTATTAGACCCTGCATCAAATGTAATTTTTGTGGATAATGCTTCACTAAATGAGTATTTATATCCTAAATATGATCTTTTAAGTTCAAACGCACTTGATTGACTTGCATTACTTGTGAAATCATAATGATAATTCCAAAATACTTTAGCAAATGCTTTGCCATTTGGTTTAAACTCTTCATTTTCTGTTTTTTGAGCATAAATAACAGGAATGCTAAAAACACAAACTAATAATGCGATAATACATTTTTTCATTTCGATAATTTTTTAATTGTTATAATAATTTGTTTAATTTGGTTTGTTTCATTGATTCGCGTAATAGCAATATCCAGACCATGAATAAGTCAATTATTAATTTATAATCATTAAAAATACTTAAACGTTATAAACCAATTATTTGAGGAAAAAATATAAAATATTTTAATCTTTCTATAAACGCATTTGAGTCAAAGGAAAAAGCGGAATCCCGCATAATAGTCGGAATTCCGCTTTTAATTGTCAGTAACAATTCTATTTAGTGAATTTATACTTCTCCATTTTAGTGCGTAATGTTGAAGTTGGGATTCCTAATAATTCAGCAGTTTTTGATTTATTATATTTACATCTCTTTAGTGCAGTATTTATCGATTCAACTTCTAATTCAGATAGTATTTGATCTAATGGTTTTTGTTCAGTTGATTGACAAATATCAACACGATTCTGATCTTTAATATCAATGGGTATATGGGTAGATTTAATACCCTTATCACCTACAAGAATTGTTAAATGTTCTGCAATATTTTTTAATTCTCGAATATTACCTGGCCAATGATAGGATAATAGAAGGTCTAAAGCATCGTCTGATATTTCTACTTTTTTGCCTTCTGAGAATTCTGATAAAAAATGATTGAGGATTAAAATGATATCTTTTCTACGATTACGCAAAGCCTTTATATTAATAGGGAATACATTTAAGCGATAAAATAAATCTTCTCTAAACTTATCTTCAGATACCAATGTTCTTAGGTCTTTTTTTGTGGACGCAATTATTCTAACATTGATGGGGATTGATTTTGAATCACCAACTTTCTCAATTTCACGCTGTTCAATAGCTCTTAACAACTTTACTTGCAAATCGTAAGGAATGTCATCTATATCGTCTAGATATAGTGTACCATTATTTGCTAACTCGAATCTTCCCTTTTTATCAAACTCAGCTCCTGTGAAAGCGCCTTTTACATGACCAAAAAGTTCACTTTCGAAAATTTCTCTGGATAAGACAGCACAACTAACTTTTATAAAAGGTTTACTTTTTCGGTTGCTATTAAAATGAATAATATTAGTGACAAGTTCCTTACCTGTTCCTGTTTCTCCTGTAATTAAAACAGTACTATCCTTCTTCGCAACGAGTTTAATACTTTTAAATAGATCGCTATTTATTTTAGTGTCACCTATATATGATGAAAAATCATATATAGATTCAATGTGCTTTTTAAGAATCTTGTTTTCTTCTTTAATTTGTTGAAATTGAGTGACCTTTTCTATAGTAAGAATAACCTCATCACGATTAAATGGTTTAGTGAAATAATCATAAGCTCCAAGTTTCATTGCTTCAACTGCGTTTTCGACAGTTCCATAGGCAGACATCAATAAAACTGCTATTTCCGGATATAGTTTTTTAACTTCCTTTAAGAATTCAATACCATCGATTCCTGGCATCTTCAAGTCAGTAATTATGAGATCAGGTGTCTCACTAGGTAACAAAGTGACTGCTGATGAAGCATCTGCAAATTCTTTAACATTATAGCCAGCATCTCTAAGATCATCAGCAAGAGTTACTCTTACAATTCTTTCGTCATCAACAACCCAAATACTAATTTTTGTCTCCATGTATAATCAAATTTAAATTGTCGGAAAAGTTAGTGTAATAATTAATCCACCTTTCTCTACATTATTACAATCAATTTTGCCATTATGCTGTTCCATGATATTATAACTAACTGCTAATCCCAAACCAGTTCCCTGTCTTATTTTTTTTAAGGTAAAGAATGGATTAAATAGATCTTTTATGTGTTCTTTCGGAACCCCAATTCCATTATCAGAAATTTCAAGACATATTTTAGATTCGATTTGTGTTATATTAAAATGTATTTTTCCTGGAAAGTTCCCAATAGAGTCTTTCTTTTCTTCAATTGCGTCTATACTATTTAAGATAATATTTAAAATAACCTGCTCAATTTGATTTGAACTTCCAGAAATAAGTATTGGTTTATAATTATATGACTTTTCGATGGCAATTCTTGATCTTTCCAACTGAAATGCAGATAATAAAAGTACATTTTCTATAATTTCCTTCAGATTAATTTGAGTAAAAACTAGTTTTGGTTTTTTACTAAAATTCAATAATCCCCCAACTACAAGTTCTATTCTGTTAACTGCATCCTCCATAAGCTCAAGATAAGAAGTGTTCTGAGTAATGTTCTCTGGTGATTCCTTAAGTCTTCTAATGCAATTCTTAACCCCTGCTATTGGATTATTGATTTCATGTGCAAGGCCTGCTGAAAGAGTACCAAGTGATGCCATTTTTTCTGAATGAATCAAATAACGTTCAGTCTTTTGAAGTTCCTCATACGCCTCTTTTAGTCTTGAAACCATTTCTCCAAAACTTGAGATCAGAACATCAATCTCATCATTAATATTAAGAATATTTTTCCATTTTACCAGGGCTGTTCTAAGTAAGGTTGATTCAACATCATCTTCCTGTATATCAAGCGTTCCAAGTTCAATCTTTTTAGAAATATTACTTATAATTTTAATTGGTTTTGTTATTATGTATGAAAAGAATAAGGCCCCAATTATACCAAAAACAACAAACATTCCTATCATTAAAATAAACTTTTGGGAAGTATCCTTCAGGCTCTTTTTGTAATCTCTTTCGTATAGTCCTATTCTAACGAATCCATAATCACCATCCAATATTGGTGCTACTATATCCCATATTATAATGTTTTGATTATATTTAGCCTTAACTTTCAGCGTAGATAGATTCATTCCCTTTCCTCTATGTGATCTCAGGTTCACTAATTCTACAGGTACAGTATAGTCAAAGGTGTGGGCTATAACATCGCCCTTCTTGTCAGTTATAAAAATGTAAGCAAATGAGGAATCGATGTTTTTTTGACTCGAGACTATATTATTAAGACTTACCAGATCATTATAGATGATTGGATTGATACTTCTTTCGGCCATTGTAATTGCAGAAGTTCTACCATGTCTAGTGAGCTCTGATTCGTATAACCTGTACACTTCAGAGTTGGTAATGTATAGGTTTATAATTCCAAAGATAGTTACTGTGGACACAATTGCAATTGCGAATTTCCAAAATAGAGGGATCAAAGTATTATTCTTCATCTACACTTTGTTTCATTTTTCTAATGCCATTATAATTGGAGTCCACTCCCATTTGAAACTCATTTATTAGAAGCTTACTTAAAATCGCTTGTCCAATAGAGTCTTTATGCATTGAGAAAAAAACATTCTCGAGTTTTGTTTTAAGACTTGGATTAATCGAAGAAGGGGTCACAATTGGAGGGATCCCAAATTTCTGTGAGGTTTTAATGATTCTAAGATTAGCAACTTGAGCAGGGCGAAATTCCTGGAGATAATCAAAAATTAACCCATCAATAGTTGCCCCATCAACAATTTTCTTCGATACCAACTGCATAGAAACATCATGTGCATAAGTATACATAGTAGAAGAAAAATAACTATCGGGATTTGAATTTATTTTCTCTAATTGATTTATTGCATATAACTTTCCTGAATTTGAAAGTGGATCTGTAAATGCAAAAGATTTATTTCTTAAGTCTTCAAAGCACTGGACTGATGAATGCTTATTTGTAATGATATATGCCTGATAAAATGGTTCTCCTTTACAAATAGGAACTGCTAAAATCTCTATGCCACTTATATTCTTTTCTTCTACATATGCACCTGAACAGATAAATGCAACATCTATTTCCCCGTTTCTTAATAATTCATTTACTTCCAAATAAGTTTTTCGTTGTTTAAAGTCAATATGATAACCTATTTTTTCAGAAATATATCGGAATAAATCTTGATAATATACAAAGGTTTCTTTTGGTGAAATCATTGCAGAAACAGCAACGCGAAGTTGTGGAGTTGTATCTATTCTTGCTTTTGATTGATTGATGCTGTCTAATTTGCTGAAATCAACTAAAGATGATCTCTGGTTTGAATTCGAATAAGGATTACAGGATCCTATAAGTAATCCTAAAAAGATAATGTAATTAACTAATCTTTTCATTGATATAAATATTAAATATTCGATGTAAATATACGTCAAATAATGAAGCTCCCAGCCGCAAGCGAACGGGGGTATCATGATGGATTCTATTTTATTTCGCTCCAAGGGGCGGGGAATATCACTTCGCCTAATTAATTTTGTTTCACAAAATCAAAGTCTCACTGGTTTAATGAAGATTGATCCAACGGATATCTTAAAAATGAACATTAAAATGACTATTGTTGATGGGCAAATAGTTTACCTGAGAGACTAGTTATTTCCGATAAAACGAACGACCTTTGTTTTAAGATAATTAGTCAAATTAAAGGAATTGAATCAATGAAAAGCCCTGCTCCTTTACGAATACTTATTCTAACACATGAAGGTGACATTGCCGGCTCAACCATGTCGGTTAGTTTTTTGGCAAAGGGGATGGCAGAAAGAGGACATCATGTAACTTTGGGCTGTAAAAAAAACAGTCTCTATAAAAGCTTATTAGAAAAAACGAATGTTATAATTGAACACATACCTTTTACAAATAAATGGGATCGGGTGAGTATTAGAATTATCAGAGACATTGTGCATCGTGATCAAATAAATATTATTAATGCCCAATCTTCTTACGATCGTTATCTGTCGATTTTTGCAAAATGGCTCTATAAACTACCTGTTAAATTAGTTCATACACGTCGTCAAATGCCACTTTCTGTTGGTGGATTACAATCCTGGTTCTACACCAACGGTACCGATCAGATTATTGCAGTGAGTAAAGGAGTTAAGGATGCTTTGGTTAAAAAAGGAATTCCCGACAATCATATAACTGTTATTTTTAACGGAACACCTGCTGAAAAGTATGCAAATATCGATGAAATAAAAACGATTTCTTTAAAACAAGAATACGGACTTAATGAATCTGATTTTATTGTAGGAACTGTTTCCAGGCTGAAGAAACAAATCCAACTTTATGAAGCATTAAAATATATCGAAAAACCATTAACTGCATTTTTTATTGGAATATCTGCAGATGATTTAGGTGTTAATCCCGACGATGCTGCAACCAAACGCCATCGCATTTACTTTTGTGGGAGTATCGATCCAACAGAGGTTCTCAATTATTATAAATTATTTAATCTTTACGTACTTCCTTCCACTACTGAAGGATTATCCCAAGCCATACTTGAAGCTATGTTTTTGGCACTCCCTGTTATTGCCACTAAAGCAGGAGGAAATCCGGATTTAATTAAGCATAACGAAAACGGTTTACTATTTGAAGACGGAGATGTAGAAAAATTAGCAGACGAGATTAGCTCCATTCGTGAAGACGATAAATTAGCATCCCGCCTTTCGGAAGCATCGAGAAAAACTGCCCATGAGGATTTCTCGATTGAACGCACCATGGATAATTATGAACTGTTTTTTCAAAAATTAATTAGTAATTAACAACTTTTCAACAAGCCAATAATTACTAATCCAAATGGGGTAGATTTACATCTCATTTTAAGAAATAAGGTTCTGCTTTATAATGCTGTGGGTTTCATTGTTTTTATAACAAAAATTTGAACTTATAGGCATCCTATGAAAAATAATTAGTTTGTTGAATACTTTAGGTAACCAACTAACCAACAAATATATACGTTCAGGCGAATTACCTGTTCGTACCTGAACAGATTGTATGTTAAATTTATTAACCCTATAATTCCGGTTGCTCTTTTTATTCCTACAGATTTAACAGTTAAGCCATTCATGCTTTGCTCCATGAAACCAAATACGTGCTCTATCCTTGCCCTTGTTTTCGATTTCTCTTCATTTTCTATTTCTCCGTATTTGTTCCACCAGTCTTGCTATAATATTTTTACACTCAGCACTTCTTCCCCATTAGATCTTTTTTCTGGATTTCCTTCATTATTTACCAGCATAATCAAAATGGGAAGGAGCCGAAGTCAAAGACTTCGGCTCCTTTTCAATTCACTAGAAATTATTAAAAAACACCTGATTAAAACTGATTATGCCTGAAATGAAACAATGTCATTTACAAAACAACGTAAATAAAAAAATTACCTCGAAATTTGAAATCTGAAATATATTAAAGAATGTGTGAACTTTTAATGTAACGAATGTTTCTCTCCAATAAATATTCTAAGAAATAGTTAAAACAAGCCTCATGCTTTCCAATTAATTCAGGAGGGAAAATCCCTTTCTCTGTGAACAGCCCATCTAAAAACATATTGGCTGCTGCCGTTGCGGTATAACCTGTTGTTCTGGCCATGGATGAGGTATTGGTATCCTTACAATATTCGTCATACATATTATAAACGATTTCTTCCGTTTGTCCGTTGGCATTTTCTCCCTTTAGCTTAACCCTCATCACGGTTAATTCTTCTTCTGTTTCACCTAATTTCCATTCGTTAAAAAGAATTTTACTGGTAAAATCCATGGGTGATACTTGCACTCCATTCACATCCACCTTTTCCTCGCTAAAAAAACCACTTTCTTTTAATACCCTCACATATTCTACATGGCCAGGATAACGTAAGGTTTTTTCTTTCATATTCGGAATATGAGGCATGGTATGAATTATTGACCTCAATCCATCCGAGTTAAAAGATTCCAAGGTTCCAACCTTATCAAACTCAACATAATCACAATCTGTTAATGGTTCAAAAACAACTTCTTCTCCATGTTGAACATAGCGTGCTGGTCGGGTATATTCCTCAATTACATCAATAGGGGAAAAAGGTGCTTTATAGTAAAAAGGCCATTTCTTTTCTTTAGGTAATCCCCCAACCAAACACTCAAAATCAGTCAGTTTCATTTTTTCGTTATAGTATCCTAATATCACATTATCCATGCCCGGAGCTACACCGCAATCAACAATAGCTGTTACGTTTTTCTCTTTTGCCAACGCATCCAATTCTAAGGCGTTTTCGGAGAAAAATGCAATATCAATTACATTCATTTCAGCCTCAATAATAGCTTTCAGCGTTTCAAAACCTAAAAATCCAGGCACCGCATTTATTACCAAATCATATTGTTTTATAGTATGCCATAAATTTTCTTTACGGCGTACATCTAATTGCTGAATTGTTAAACTATTATATTTCTGTTTTACACTATCTAATACGCGCTGACTTAAATCGGTGAGTGTTACTTTATGATTTTTTGCCATATCTATTGCCATGGCACTTCCTACCATACCGGCACCTAATATAATTACATTACTCATGTTAAAAATTTTAAAGGTTAAAAAGATGTTTAAAAATATAAGATAAAAAGTAGTAGAATGGCCTTATAAGCCGGGAATTAAAATCCAGGGCATTTCAATGATGCTAAGTACTTTTTTGATCATCATTATGCAAAGATGCAAATTATCACATCAATAAAATTCTTTATTTCACTGATTTCAAACTATTTTACTCAATTGGTAATTTGCCCCAATAAAAACCCGATCTTTGCAAAAATTTTGAAAACAAATAAATGAACACATTCGAAAATACCGGTCTGCATACCGGAATCCTCAAAGCAGTCCAGGAACTAGGCTTTGAAAACCCAACTCCTATACAGGCAAAGAGCATCCCACACTTATTAACATCCGATCAGGATTTACTTGCTTTTGCCCAAACAGGAACAGGAAAAACTGCCGCTTTTGGATTACCTGCAATCCATCTTACTGATATCGAAGATCGAAGTACTCAAACGCTCGTACTCTGTCCCACCAGAGAATTGTGCATGCAGATTGTAAAAGATATTACCAATTACGCAAAATACAGCCCGGGGCTTGGTGTTGTAGCTGTTTATGGCGGTGCCAGTATGGATACTCAAATTAAGGCCTTAAAAAAAGGAGCCCAGATTGTTGTAGCAACACCGGGCAGAGCAAAAGATTTAATCAGTCGAAAAAAATTATTATTGGGCAAAGTAGCCCGCGTAGTTCTCGACGAGGCTGACGAAATGTTATCGATGGGTTTTAAAGAGGATCTTAATGAAATTTTAAGCGAAACTCCGGATAGCAAACAAACCTTATTATTTTCGGCAACCATGTCGAAAGAAGTGATTGCCATTACTAAAAAATACATGAACAATCCTGTAGAGATTGCTGCAACACAAAAAAATACAGCTGCTGAAAATGTGAAGCATATGTATTATATGGTTCAGGCGAAAGATCGATACGAAGCGTTGAAACGAGTTTCCGATATGAATCCAAAAATTTATGGGATTGTATTTTGCCGTACCCGTCGTGAAACCAAAGAGATTGCCAGTAAATTTATGCAGGATGGCTATAATGCCGATGCATTGCATGGAGAGCTCTCACAAGCCCAACGTGATGAAGTAATGAGTAGATTTAGAAAAGGGCAACTCCAATTATTGATTGCTACTGATGTTGCTGCACGTGGATTGGACGTTACTGAATTAACACACATCATCAACTTCAATTTACCTGACGATGCAGAAATATATATTCACCGCAGTGGAAGAACAGGCAGAGCAGGAAAAAGTGGAACATCGATTTCCATTGTTCACACCCGTGAGAGTGGAAAGATAAGGGATATTGAAAGGAAATTTGGAATTAGATTCTCCAAAGAAGTTGTGCCGAGTGGCATTGATATTTGTAAAAAACAGCTCTATTCTCTCATAGATAAAATTGAGAAAGCAGAAGTTAATGAAGCCCAAATCGAACCTTTCCTTGAGGTCATTTATAAAAAATTAGAATGGTTGAGTCGTGAAGAATTAATCAAACATTTTGTTTCGGCAGAGTTTAACCGATTTTTGTCTTATTATAAAAACGCCCGCGATCTGAATGTTGCGGAACGTTCATCAAGAGAAAAAGATAATAAAGAAAGAGGCCGGAATGATGGAAGAACCCGCGATGACAGAGGTGGCAGAAGTCGTCGGGAAGATGGAAGGCTAAAAACTGAAAAGAGAAGAGAATCCTTTACACGACTTTACATTAATGCCGGTACCAAAAACAAATTGAGTCCAACACTATTAATCGGGTTGATTAACGATGCTATTGGTTCTGGAAGTGCCGATATTGGCAAAATCGATATTATGCGGAATTTCTCCTTTTTCGAAGTTGAAAACAAGATGTATGATAAAGTCATTAAATCTTTGAATGGGAAAGATCTTGATGGGGAACCAATATTAATTGAAGTTTCACAAAACAGCCCACAAGAAACTTCATTTGAAAAGAAGAAATCTTCTAAATCTAAAGATTATGGTGGTCACAGAAGAGATGGCAGAAGAAGTGGCAGAGATGTACGTAGTTCAGGTGGTGGCGACAGGCGAAGCAAAGGTGGTGACAGCCGTAAAAAACGTAAAAGCAGAGATTAAGTTTTCTTAATACTGATAATTTCCTGCAATGGATTTTAAAGAATTGCTTCCTTCGATACTATCCCGATAAATCGGGATCACTCAGGGAGCGATATAACAAGGGCGCTGAGGGCGCTGTGAAGCAGGATGCATCGAAACGCCCACCATATAGTTCCATTCATTCATGACACATAAACCTTACTCCTAAAAAAAACCTCGATAAAAAAAAGGGTCTTTTCAATTAACAATGAACCTATTATTATTTGGTTTTAATAGAGCAACCAACGGCTTTTGTCGTTTCAATTTTCACTTCATGTCCTGCCAATAATGAATTTACAGCATCGTCAAGATAGCTTTCTTCAACCGCTGAAGCATCTGAATAATTATCATCAATCGCTCCAATATAGCGCACTACGAAATCATCATCTGCGTTTTCCAATACAAAAACGTGCGGTGTTCGGGTAGCACCGTAAGCAGGATACACTTCCTGACCTTCATCAAAAAGATAGGGGAAAGTGAAACCGGCTTCATGCGATCGTATACGCATGGCTTCGTAAGAATCACCTGCTTGTACTTCAGGATCATTTGGGTTTATTGCAACTACAGGATATCCCTGATCTTTAAATTTCTTATCCAACTCAACTATTCTTTCCTGATAGGCAATTGCGTAAGGACAAGCATTACAGGTAAAAATCAGAATAACGCCTTTGGCGTCTTCATAATCGCTTAAGGATATCATATTGCCTTCAACATCCTTTAGTGAGAAAGCTGTGGCTTTATCGCCAACTTTTAATCCTCCGGCCAGTACAACCGTACCAAGCATAAGAGTAAAAATGAATGTTATTGCTTTTTTCATAAGATTACAATTTATTTAGTTCAACAATCGATTTTAATTCTTCATAAGAATAACTACCCTCATGAAATTTCCTAAAATTCTTATTATAGACCAATGTTGCAGGTAATGAACCGGACCATTCCGGCGAAACCTTGTCAATCCAAACATTGGCTTTCGTATCAAAAAGAAGGATGACTTCCGACTTCACATTATGTTCCGCGATAAAAGGAGCTACATGCGATTCGACCTGTTTTGGAAAATCAAGACTAACCAGAATAAGTGTTACTTTCTGATCGTTGTAAAATTCGGCTACTTTTTCAAAATCAGGCAATTCTGTTACACATGGCTTGCACCAGGTGGCCCAAAAATTTATGATATAAGTGGTGTCATTGTCATGATGCAGGAGTGGCTCCAGTTCATCGAAATTAACAACAGGAATGCTTGGTGTAGTTGCTTGTTCTTCTTCAGCTTGATATGTACACGACTGAATTACAAACGTTCCAATTAAAATTAACAAAAGGTATTTCATTCCTTAATTAAGTTTTAGTGATACAAATATAGAAATCGGGTATCGATTGCCAACACTCGAATTAAGTTTTAACGATAAATTAACAAAACAGCTTCAGCAGCAAGAGTGGCATTGGCAGTAATGAATATACCAATCAATCCTGCGACTAGCATTGCTTTAATTAAATCATCATCATTTGTTTGTAAATGCTCTGCTGCGGCAATCAGGCTTCCCTGAATTGTTCTACATGAACCGGCTGTTGGAGCTTCCACCATTACGCCCATCGAACTTTTGGACTCCATTACCGCGCTAACATAAAGAATCATTGAATTTAACATCCCTCCATCGAGTAAAGAAGATGACTGCATGCTTTGAGAAAGAAAATTCAATAATCTCATCATTGCAGATTATACGCAACCCAAAGATGAAATTTTTATCATTCTCACTTCCTTCTTAAGTTCTTATCTTTTTATCTTACAGGTTTTTAAAGAAAACGAACCTGCCTTATTCAATTTTAATACGTTTTCTGTTTCTCATCAAAACAATTTTACTTTGTGGATTACTCAGGCAAAGAAAGAAGAAACCCGCCAAAAGCGTTTATTGGAATCTATCAGACTCTTAGAAGAAAATCAAAGACTTGGCTTGAAATAGAGATTAATTGATTGATAAAATTTTAACCTCTGTTCTTCGGTTATTCGCACGTCCTTCATCGGTTTCATTTGCATTGATTGGTTCGTCAAATCCAACTCCCTTAAATTGCAGCCTGTCTTTTTCAATTCCTTCCAGTATAAGATGATCAACGACTGATTTTGCACGCTTATCAGAGAGCTGCTGGTTATATTCCCGGCTTCCTACATTGTCGGTATGCCCTGAAATTTCCACTTTTAAATTCGGATTATCTGCTAGAAATAAGACCAATCTTGATAATTCAGGATATGAAGTCTCCATCAGTTGATATTGATCAGTATCAAAAAACAGGTTCTTAAGAATAATTGTTTCGCCTGCTTTTATAGGGATAAGTGGAATATCAATTTTGACAGTATTCATTTTTGTGCTTGGTTTGCGAATGGGAAAATGCGCAGAAAAGAACAAATAACCCGGCTTACTAACATTGAACGCAAACATTTCTTTAATAGGTAAGGCTACCAAAAACTTACCGGTGCCTAATTCGGATTGGGTATACGTAAATTGCTGCTTTGTCGACAAATCAATTAGATCAATGTCGGCAGCCAATGACTTACCCGTCTCAACATCAAACACATACCCATCAATGTAAGTCACTGGATCAGATCTCATTGGCTCACTCAGTTCAAATTGATAAATATCAAACCCACCTTCACCCTCCAACTGATCTGAAGATATGAAGGCTGTAACTCCATCGACAGAAATACTAAGAGCAATCTCATCGTTTTCAGTATTTACCGGATAGCCTAAGTTTGTTGGTTTAGACCAATTCTTATTGTTACTTTTTCTACTCATAAAAAGGTCAAAACCACCCAAGCCAATGTGCCCGGTTGATGAGAAATATAGAGATCTTGCATCCGCATGAATAAAGGGAGACATTTCGTCTGCCGTAGTGTTTATGGTTGAGCCCAGGTTTTGAGGAGGCAAAAAATTTCCATTCTCATCTAATTGGGAAGTCCAAATGTCTGACCCGCCAAATCCGCCATTTCTATTGCTTGCAAAAAAAAGTGTTCTCCCGTCAGTAGAAAAACATGGCTGAGATTCCCAAGCCGAAGAATTAACAATAACACCCAAATTTCTTGAATCTCCAAGCTTATCGCCCTCAATTTTTGCATAATACAAATCACAGCTACCTTGTCCATCATCCTGATAACAGGCTGTAAAAAATAAATAACGGTTATTCGGGGATATTGATGCTGCACCAATTCCATTCAGCGGTTTATCAGCAAAAGTTAACAAACGTGGTTCGTTCCAAGCAGTATCACCAGGTGTAACTATATATAAATTTTCATTAATTATCGGACTTCCTTCTGTGTCTGCACCTATCATTTTTTTAATGGTTACATAAATTGATTGTTGATCGATGCTCATGGAATTAAAATAATCATCACCACTGGAATTAATTCGATTTCCCAAATTAACAGCTTTAAAATCCACCGGGTTGTCGTAGGCGAACTTTCTAAATCTAGCTATGCTTAGGCTTTGTTCAGCAATATTCTGTTTATCTTTTGATTTTATTTCTCCAGATAAATAGGTAACAAATTGTGAGATTGCACCATCAAAGTTCTTTAAATGCAATTCCAACTCACCCACCACATAGTTTAAGTCAGGGAAATTAATGGGGTCGAGCTTTAGTGCTTGACGATAAGCCTCGACAGTCTTATGGTTCCGGCCTTGCATTTCGTAAATATTGCCAAGCAGAACCCAAGGGTTTGCGTAAAGACTGTCCTTAGCAATTGCCTTAATGGCAAATGCTTTCGCATTGGTAGTATCATTTTGCCTGAAATGGGTTAATGCCAGTTCTTGCAATTTCAAGGCTCTTTTATTTACCTGATGCTGAGCATAGGTCGAATGTGGAAATAAGAAGGAGATGAAGATAAAAACAAAAAATCGATATTTCATCAGTCGAGAATGCATAGCCCAATTTATGGAATTTTCATGTATTTATGACTTTGTAACGAAATTTTCCACTTCGGATTGTCTTTTACATATTCAATTATGACGGGTAATACTTTCGGGGCGATGCTCCATTCGGGCTGTAAATAAAGCTCACAATCCTCGTTTGTCTTTAGGGCATTTTCTTCTGCCCATGGCAAATCATTTTCCGTTTGAATAATCATTTTTAATTCATGGGCTCTTTCAAAGATTGTAGGTTTGGGTGGAAATTGCTGTTTTGGAGATAAGCAAATCCAATCCCAGTCACCACTTAAATGATAAGCCCCGGACGTTTCAATAAAAGTGTTCACACCAAACTTGTGCAACTCAGAGGTGAAATATTCCATTTCATACATGGAAGGTTCTCCTCCGGTTACAACAACTGCTTTGGCAGCTTGTGTTTTCGCACGCTCAACGATTTTATCCGTAGAAACCGGTGGGTGGATGTCTGCATTCCATGATCGTTTTGTGTCACACCAACTACATCCAATATCGCAGCCTCCCACCCTAACAAAATAGGCAGCGGTGCCAGTATGATATCCTTCACCCTGAATGGTATAAAATTCTTCCATTACCGGAAGCATTCTTCCATTTTTCAACAGATCATCATTAGTATTGTTCATCGAAACAGCGTAATTAAACAGAATTGATTATCAGCTATAAATTTCTTTTTTGTATGCCTTTAAGGTATTTTGAATAAGCGATACGATGGTCATGGGCCCTACTCCACCAGGCACTGGAGTGATATAGCTGCATTTTTTTGATACCTCATCAAAAGCAACATCTCCCTTTAATTTAAATCCTGATTTGGTTTCTTCGGATTTCAGCCGGTGCATTCCAACATCGATAACCACAGCTCCTTCCTTAACCATATCTTCTTTTATAAATTCACAAACACCGATGGCAGCAATCAAAATGTCTGCACTGGCGCATAGTTCTTTAAGATTCTTTGTTCGACTGTGACAGATGGTAACCGTTGCATTTGCATTTTCTGCCTTGCGTGATAACAAAATACTAATGGGAGTTCCAACGATATTACTTCTTCCCACTACGACTACTTGTTTAGACTGGGTGCCAATATTCGATCGTTCGAGCAGCATCATAATTCCTTGAGGAGTTGCTGAAACGTATGATGGGAGACCTAATACCATTCTTCCAACATTTACGGGATGAAATCCATCAACATCTTTTTTGGGATCAATCCGCTCAAGGATTTTATTCTCATCAATATGATCCGGCAAGGGAAGCTGTACAATGAAACCATCTACTTCATCATCCTTATTTAAAAAATCCACGATGTCAAGCAATTCATTCTCAGTAATATTTGATGGGTGTTTGTAAGCTGAGGAAGTCATCCCAACGGAAGAACATGCTCTTTCTTTAGATTCCACATAAGTTTGACTTGCTGCATCCTCTCCTACCAATACTGCTACTAAATGAGGAGCTCTCTCGTCATTATCGATGATCACAGCAACTTCTTTTGCAATTTCCGATTTAATTTTTTTTGCTATTTTTTTCCCGTCAATTAGTCTCATTATTTTTACAATTGAGCTTATGGCTGTTGGCTCTTAGCTATTCGCTTTAAGCTTCTGCATTAAACTATTAATTCATTTTTGAAGTATTTTCAAGTAAACTAACCCGATAAACAAAGCTGTTCAATTATCTATAACCAATAGCTAACAGCTATCTTCTTCCCTGCATCCTTTGTGCATTCTTCATTTGATTCATTAAATTTTTACCTCCACCTGTTGCCACCATTTTCATCATTTTACTGGTTTCAGCAAATTGTTTGATCAAGCGATTAACCTCTTGAATATCTGATCCACTGCCAATGGCAATTCGTTTCTTTCGGCTGCCATTTAACAGTTTAGGGTTTTCCCTTTCCGCGGGGGTCATCGAATTGATAATGGCCTCAATACCTTTAAAAGCATCATCGTCAATTTCCGTATTTTTCATTGCTTTTCCCATACCCGGAACCATGCCCATTAAATCTTTCATATTTCCCATTTTCTTAATCTGTTTAATCTGGGAAAGGAAATCATTGAAATTAAACTGGTTCTTGACAATTTTTCGTTGTAATTTCTTGGCTTCTTCTACATCATATTGTTCTTGGGCTTTCTCAACTAAGGAAACAATATCACCCATTCCCAAGATACGATCAGCCATACGTTTGGGATGGAAGATATCTATCGCTTCCATTTGCTCACCAATACCAACAAACTTAATCGGTTTGTTTACTACTGATCGAACTGTTAACGCAGCTCCACCCCGCGTATCACCATCTAATTTGGTAAGTACAACACCATCGAAATCTAATCGGTCATTAAAAGCCTTGGCAGTGTTCACCGCATCCTGGCCGGTCATTGAGTCGACGACAAACAATGTTTCCTGTGGGTTAATGGTTTTCTTAATTGATGAAATTTCATTCATCATCTCGTCATCAACCGCAAGACGACCCGCGGTATCAACGATCACCATATTCAATCCTTTATCTTTGGCATGCTTAATAGCACGCTTTGCAATTTTAACAGGATCTTTATTGTCTTCTTCAGAAAAAACTTCTACACCAATTTGTTCTCCCAACACCTGTAGCTGCTTAATCGCAGCCGGTCGGTAAACGTCACCCGCAACCAACAATGGGGTTTTCCCTTTTTTGGTCTTTAAATAATTTGCTAGCTTGGCGGAAAAAGTTGTTTTACCCGAACCTTGTAATCCAGCGATAAGAATAATGGCTGGTTGTCCTTTTTCATTGATATCAACTTTTTCGGAACCCATTAGTTGAGTGAGTTCTTCATGAACCACCTTAACCATTAACTGGCCGGGGGACACTGCTGTTAACACATTCTGGCCTATGGCTTTTTCCTTAACTCGCTCGGTAAATTGCTTAGCGATTTTATAGCTAACATCCGCATCCAATAAAGCCTTACGAACTTCTTTGAGGGTTTCAGCCACATTTATCTCTGTGATGTAGCCTTGCCCTTTTAATATTTTAAACGACCGATCCAGTCTTTCCGATAATCCTTCAAACATATTCTATCCATTTTTTAAGGCTACAAAAGTAGCAATTTGTTGCGAATAATTAGTTAGCTCTCCTATGTTCATAATAAGTTGCCTTTTTTGAATGTTCCCTTCTTCGATTGAAGCATGAGTATTTGATTTTCAATATCTTTAGCTATAATCTACACAAAGCTTCGGCCTAATAGTACTAATTAAAAACCAAAAAGATGTCCAGATATTTTCTATTGATTGTGATGTTCACAGCCAATATTGTGATAAATGCACAGAATGTGAGATTCCCACTACATAAGGCAATTCAAGATAACAGCACCCAAATGGCTTTATCTTATATTGATAATGCTTTCAATATTAATCAAAAAGATAAAAGAAGAAGAATAAAATTACTATTTACATTCTGTCCGGAAGATTTATCCCTAATAATCCCATCGCAGATTTGATAATTTGGGCTGTGAATCTGGATAATTGTAATCGAAATATAATTTTAGCCTTGCTAGTTTCCTTAAAAACAGGAACTTCCTGATAAAATTGATTATACTCTTTCACCAAATCATAGGTATAATTAGCAATCATCGCCGGGCTTAAATTCTGCGCCGCATTCTGGATTACACTTGGATAATCATAAATTAGGCGTAGCACATTTTTTTCTTTCTGTGCCATTTCTAATGTCTTGCCTGAAGTTTTAACTAAATTTATTTTTAGCTCATTCGCTTTCCTAAGTAAAGATTGAATCCGGGCATAAGTATACTGAATAAAAGGGCCTGTATTTCCGGTAAAATCAATTGATTCTTCCGGATTAAAAAGCATGCTTTTCTTTGGGTCAACCTTAAGCATAAAATATTTTAAGGCACCCATTCCTACGGTTTCATAAAGTTGCTTAGCTTCTTCTTCAGAGAAATCTGATGTTTTACCCAACTCAACCGTCATGCGCTTAGAAGTTTGATACATCTCTTCCATTAAATCATCGGCGTCTACAACAGTTCCTTCACGGCTTTTCATTTTACCATGTGGCAACTCAACCATTCCATAAGACAAGTGGTGAATATTCTCAGCCCATCCATATCCTAATTTTTTCAGAATTATTTCGAGAACTTCAAAATGATAATTTTGCTCATTTCCAACTACATAAATTAATCGCCCAGCTTTAAAATCGTTATATCGAAGTATGGCAGTTCCCAAATCCTGGGTCATATAAACGGATGTTCCGTCGGCACGCAAAAGCAATTTTTCATCCTGACCATCGTTTGTTAAATCTGCCCAAACAGAGCCATTATCTTTCTTGAACAATATGTCCTTTTTCAGTCCTTCCTCAACAATGGTTTTTCCGAGTAAATAGGTTTCAGATTCAAAGTATGTTTTATCAAATGAAATTCCCATTCGCTCATACGTTTTATCAAATCCGGCATATACCCAATTGTTCATTCGCTCCCAAAGAGCTCTAATCTCGGGATCATTCCTTTCCCATTGTTGCAGCATTTGTTGTGCTTCAATCAATAAGGGTGATTCTTTTTCTGCGAGTTTAGGTTCGACACCCGAGGCAATTAACTTTTGAACTTCGATTTTATATTTTTGATCGAACAGCACATAAAAATCCCCGACCAATCGGTCGCCTTTCTTTTGTGAACTTTCCGGAGTATTTCCTTCTCCCCATTTTTGCCAGGCAATCATCGATTTACAAATATGGATCCCTCGGTCGTTAACCAGATTCACCCGTTTCACTTCACTCCCACTCGCCTGTAAAATTGAAGCCACGGAATGACCCAATAAATTATTACGAATATGCCCCAGATGTAATGGTTTATTCGTATTTGGTGCCGAATATTCGATAACGACCGGATCAGAATCCTTGTGGGTAGCAGCCTCTCCATAATTAGATTTTTTAAGATTCTCATTAAAAAAGCCTAGCCAATATTTATCATCGATTACCAGATTTAAAAATCCCTTGATCACATTAAAATCATTCACCTCATCAACATTCTCATGAAGATAGTTGCCAATTAAGGTAGCCGTTTCTTCCGGAGATTTTTTTGAAAGACGAATTAGTGGAAACACAACTATTGTAATATCTCCCTCAAATTCCTTCTTGGTTCTTTGAAGTTGAATCTGTTTTTCTTCTGCTTTTGCATTGAAAAGGCTTTCAATTCCTTTGGCAACATTTGAAATGATAATTTGCTCGATCATTACGCTTAGTTGATTTAGATGCAAAAGTACAGCAAATCTGATTAAGTACCAATGCAAAAAGCTTAATTCGATACGCAACCATTTTCCAAATCATGCATCAATAGTTTAAACAGTTATTTTTTTACCTAAATGTTCAAACAATGAAACAATACCTATTATTCGTTTTGGCTTTAATGTTGATGATCCCATTTTCGCAAGCCCAGGAAGAAGGCGAAGTCACATTTACGCACAAAGGTTATTATAATGCAACCAACTTTGGATTTCTGATTGGATCTACCGACAACCAAAATGCAGCCCCATTCTCATTTATGATGATAAATGGCTATGGAGTTACCGATCAAATTGCTTTGGGAATCGGCATAGGCGCAGAGTTCCTTTCTGAAAGTTATTTGCCTTTAGTCCTTGATGCTCGTTATTATTTCCGAACACAAAAATTCTCACCTTATGTATTTATTCAGGGTGGTTATTCTTTTCCGCTTGATGAAGAAACCCAAGAATATTACCCGTCGTACTCATCATATTGGCCGGGTTATGATTTATTAAAACCAAATGGTGGGTGGCTATTCAATCCGGGCGTTGGCATAAAAGCCATGTTCAGCGAGAACTTAGGAATGACCTTTAATATAGGATATCGAATTCAAAGATTAAACTTTGATAAAGAAGGAGTTGATGTTGATAGAGCGATGGAGATTGACATGAACCGACTCGAAATTAAGGTTGGAATATTATTCAAATAAATAAAATACAGGAGATGAAAAAACAAATATATTATTTAATCATTTTAACGGCCATTGCTTTAAACGCATGTACCGACAAAATATCAGAAATATTTATAGCAAACAGTCCTATTTATATGAGCTATGAAGAACTCAGATCATCCATTAAGCAAGTTGAATCTCAGGAGTTGATTAAACCGGGAAAGATGTACTTTAAAGATGATTATATTTTTATTGTTGAACAGATGAAGGGCATTCATGTCATCGATAATTCAAATCCTACATCACCTCAAAAAGTAAGTTTTATAGAAATTCCCGGAACGGTAGATATTGCAATTAAGGGTCAGATATTATATACCGACAGCTATGTGGATTTAGTAGCCTTGGATTTATCCGATTTAAACAATATCACTGAAGTTAGCAGAAGTGAAGATGTTTTACCATATATTTTACCACCCTACGATGAGGATTATCCTGTTGCAAAATTAGATGAGGACAAAGGTGTAGTTATTGGCTGGGAAGTAAAAAAAGTGAAGCAAAGTCCTGAATTTAATTATTACCCTATGTTCAGAGAAATGGATATGGTTAATCTGGCTCAATATTCCGGAGGAATTACCAGTAGTGGTGTTGGAGTTGGTGGCTCTATGGCTCGTTTCGGTATAACCGGAAATACCTTGTACATAGTTGAGAGTTCCGAACTGCATATTTATGATATTTCTAATGTCAGCTCACTGACTGCTGTAAAAACTACAGGGATTGGTTGGGGGATAGAAACCATGTTTATTTTGGAAGATTATATGTTTCTCGGCACCCAAAACGGAATGCTAATCTATGACATTTCTGTACCTATATCACCCATGTACATAAGTCAGTTTTGGCATGTAACCAGTTGTGACCCTGTGGTAGTACAAGACACACTTGCATACGTTACATTGCGAGGGGGCAGCAATTGCTGGAGTGATATCAATGAGCTAAACATTATTTCTATTAATAATATCGAAGAACCTTATTTGGTAAAAGCCTATCCAATGGTTAGTCCTTATGGGTTGGGAATTGATGGAGAAGTACTTTTTATTTGTGATGGAGATGCCGGTTTAAAAATATACAATGTAAGTGATCCACTCACTGTTGATGAAAATCAGATTGCACATTATCCTGAAATATTCGGTTATGATGTAATCCCACTCAATGGCAATTTATTGCTTATTGGCGAAGACGGCTTTTATCAATATAATTATGACGATGTAGAAAACATTCAATTATTGAGCAAGATAGAAATTTCTGCCTACTAAAATTAAATGAAATGCCATCCGGTTGATACAGGATATTATTATCTTTGAATATCTTCGGAATTGATAAACATAATTGAGTGGATACAACTAGTTTAGAGGAAATTATTAACGGCTGTAAAAAAGGTAGGCGTGAGTTCCAGGAAAAGTTATTCAAAGCATTTTCAGGGAAGATGTATGCCGTTAGTTTGTACTACTCAAATAATAAAGAAACAGCTGAAGATATTTTGCATAATGGCTTTATAAAGGTTTTTCAGAAGATAGGACAATATAAAGGGACAGGCGTATTCGAAGGCTGGATGAGACGGATATTTATGAACACAGCTTTAGAACATTTCAGAAAAGAAAGCATTCTCTATCCCATTAATGAAGAGTTGGCTTACAAAAGCAGTGCTATGGAGGCAGATATTATCAGCAATATGGCAAGTGATGAATTAGTAAAATTAATTCAGGAATTATCACCGGGCTATCGGTTAGTCTTCAATTTGTATGCGATAGAAGGATATTCACATAAGGAGATAGCAAATATGTTAGGTATTGCCGAAGGAACATCAAAATCAAATTTATCCAGGGCCCGGATCATACTACAGAATAAAGTAAAGAAACAATTTAATTTATCGGAGAGAAAAATTAAATGAGTCAATCGAAAAAAAATATCGACCATATTTATCGCGAACGCTTATTAAATTCGGAAGTCAGCCCTCCTGTAAAATCATGGGAGAAGCTTGAGCAAGTATTGGATGGGAATGCCAAAAGCAAACATTTGGTATTTTACAAAAGGGTGATTGGTGCTGCAGCAGTTATCATCATTCTATTATCTGTAGGTATCGGGTTTTTAACAAAAAATAAAGAAACTACCCCAACAGAAATAACTCAGTCAGTTGTGGATTCTACTTCAATAAAGAATGATTCAACCCCTCACCTTATCCCGGAAATTGTTGAAGAAAATTTGGCAGAGATTGAAGCAGATTCTGTGGTGGTTGAGCAAGAAAAATCAACACCAATTGTTAAACCTCAACTTGCCAGTATCGCAGATAAAGAAAAGGCAGTTACCAGAATTAAGAATACACTCACACCTTCAATTTCTTTATTGGCCAATCATATCATTATAAATTATGTCATTCCAACGAGAATTAATATCAGGGGATCAGAAAATATATTAAATCGAAATTATTATGCACTTTTTGAAAATGACTTAATTGCTGATAATTCACGGGAGCTTTCTGGTCAAGCAATAACAAATCGTTGGTCAGTTGGCGGAGAAATATCACCCTCTCATGCTTCTACTTCCAGCTCAAGAGTAAAAGAATTTCACAATCCCTCTGTTGATCAAGGAGGTTCATTAAATACAATCTCTAATCAGGAAATCCCAGTTAATTCATATATAGGTGGTGTTGCTGTTAATTATATTTTGTCTGATAAATGGAAAGTACAATCAGGAATCTATTATTTAAAGCAAGGGCAAGAGGTACAGAACTTTACGGTGCTGTCGAATGCTTCAGCTGATAATTTATTAATTTCAAACACTGCTTCGGGCGTTGTTAACTTTACTTCAGAAACGGCACTGCTAAATAGCAGTCCTGTTTATCAGAAAGATCTCGATTATCCTAACATCGGCTCTCAGTATAATTCTAATTTATTACAACAGTTTGAGTTTATTGAAATTCCGTTGATACTGAAATATAAACTCATCGATGTAAAAGTAGAGATCTATTTATTAGGAGGGTTTAATGCAAATATATTAATTGGTAATCAGGTTTTCCTTGAACAAGATCTCAAGAATTCTGTAGGAAACACCTCAGGAGTGAATCCCTTTATTTATAATAGTATTGTCGGGATAAGTTTAGAATATCCGATTGGCAGAAAGCTTTATTTCAACCTGTCACCTATGTTTAAATATCAGTTAAGCTCGATCAATAAAAACACAATCAGCAATTATAAAGATCGTTTTTTCGAATATAAAACCGGATTAAGTTATCGATTTTAAGATCATTATTCATTTTCTGAAGAATTCAACCAAATAAAAAAAGCCCCAACAATCTCAGTAAAGGCTTTTATTACTTTGCACACGAAACAACCCAAGAGAATATTCTCTTGGGTTGTATAATTAATCCCTTTAATAAAAACTGTCAACCTATTTTAGAACGACTCAATAATATAAGAAATCTCTTAAGTTAATTTCATCTACATAAAAATCATCTAAACTGTTAATTCTAATCGTTGGAACATTTCCATAATTCGTGAATACTCCATATACTGACACATAATCTCTTTTCAGCTTTTTTATTGCTCGATAATTAATGTATTGAGCTAAATGCTGAGGAATTATTATAGTGGCACTTTGATAAGGCGCCCTTCTTCCAAAATGGATTTCATATTGATTACTCCTTCTGTTATATCTCACATCCATCACTTTTCCTTCGATTGAAGTTGTATTATCGCCAGCCTCTGATTGGTATATCGCCCAGGGATATTCATGATTAATTCGATAGCTATGCATTAACACCAGATGATAATCGTAATAAAAAGGATATTTTACGCGCATTGGAAATGTAATCACATTGTGCATTAAATAGCCAAAACTACGGGCTGATCTATTTATGTATCCATGACGAGCCCTGATATTGTTTACCCTTGGAGCCCGAACATTTGAAATTGCTCTTCTGCTGTTTCGAATGGGTTTGTCAACTCGTACTGATACACGTTTCCTTGAGTTAGTGGTTGATATTCTGGCAGATTTAGTATTTCCATTTCTTCCGTTTAAAGGAACAGCAGATCGAGAAGCCGCTTTCCTGTTTCTGCTAGCAGCAGTTGATTTTGTTCTGGAATTTTTACTTGTGCTTACACGCGCAGTTCTTGCTGACTTGGTGCTTGAATTACTTTTCTTATCAACTTCTTCAGATTCTTCATAATCTTTGGCGGCAGCTGATCTGGCTGCTCTTTTTTGCGCTTGCAAACTGAAGCTGACCGCAAAAATGATACTGAGGGCAATGATGATTTTTTTCATAACATTTATTTTAAGTGATTATGCCTACACTAAAAACAAACAACATGCCAAACATTTATAGCCGAATTAGTTTTTGTACCAAATATCCTACAACTTACAGTTTAGCATTTCTTTATAGAATATCTTTTTCTTATTTATTTTCGTATTTAGTAAAATAGCAAGCTATCAAGCGTAAATTGATTTTATATAATACGTACTTATCTTCAACAAATGAAGCTCCCTACCGCAAGCGGACGGGGTATCATGATGGATGGTATTTTATTTCGCCACAAGTGTAATTATAACATTGCCTAATTTAACAGGTATTATGCTCTTAAGAAAAGATATGAAATTGACCGTTAAAACATATTGGAAAGACTTTAAAAAGGAGTGGTCGGATGAGAATACCCAGAAAGGTTAGAGCCAGACCCTTGTTTCTTAAATCTCATTCTTTAATTGTAATTGGTTTACCCGCGATACCGGCATAGAAAACAATGATTTCAGCAGGTTCGTCACCTTCATTCTTTCCGTAATGCCACTTCGAAACAACTTCAACTAGGGCATCACCGGCTTTTAGATGTAAGGTTTTATTGTCTTCTGTCACAACCGTAAGTTCACCTTTTAACAAAACACCTGCATTTATCACAGGATGATTATGTAGTGGCAATTGTTGTTTCGGAGGAATAACAACTTTCAGTATCGTTATCTCAGGCCTACCTTCTGAATAGTTTGGAAGCGTAGCCCCATCCCAAGAGGAACTCGATTTAGCCAATACTTCAACCTTGGTTTCGGTTATTACATCTTCTTTAACAGGATTTGCATCCTGAGCCCAGACAATACTTGTCAGACAAAACACCATGCATATTCCATATAAAACCTTTTTCATAATCTCTTTTCTTTACTTAAATTATTGTTCTACCGCTAATATCGGAATAATAAGGTAAATATAGCACATTATAATAAATATAAAAGGATCTGTTGTGCATTTAGGCTAAATTTAGTTTTTAATCAATATGAATACAATAATCCGTTTTTACACAATCCGGAAATTGATTCGGGTAAATTACCTTTCTCATGATTATCAGGAAAACCGAATCAGGCTTTAACAGAACAGCTCTCATCTCAGGATTTTTTTCCGGATGAATTTCGGATAAACGATAATGCAATTTATTTGCATTGCCCCAATGGTTTTTCCCGGGCTAAACACACTAACACTTTTATCAAAAAAAAACTTAAGGTCAGTGCAACCAACCGAAATCTAAACACAATTAATAAACTTATTGAATTGGCCGGACAAAGCATTTATGCAAAAAACGCTAAATCACACCCTTGAAAGGCTGGCAAATTTATTGAAGAAATTTATCATTTCTTCCCTATAATTTATATCCATAATGCTTTAATCTTTACCTTTGTTCCCGATATATTTTTTTACATGAAAAGAATCACACATGCTAAATACTGCTTGTGTGGGGTTCTCTCGCATTGCGGGATTTGAAATCTGTCATATTTAAATTTAAAATTAATAAGCAGATGAAAAAAAACGTATTAATTATTGGAGCTGCCGGTAGAGATTTTCATAATTTCAACACCTATTACAAAGGCAACGAAGCTTACAATGTAGTAGCTTACACAGCTGCTCAAATTCCTGACATCGATGGCAGGAAATATCCAAAAGAACTAGCAGGAGATTTATATCCTGAAGGAATTCCTATTTATTTAGAAGAAGAACTTGAGAATCTGATTAAAGATTTAAAAGTTGACGACTGTGTATTCTCATACAGTGATATTCCTTATGAAAGAGTTATGACCATGAGTGCCAGAGTTAATGCCGCAGGAGCAAACTTTGTGCTACTAGGTCCTAACGACACAATGGTGAAAAGCACCAAACCATTAATTGCAGTCGGTGCTGTTAGAACCGGTTGTGGTAAAAGCCAGACTTCAAGAAGAATTATCGAATTACTGATGGCAAAAGGATTAAAAGTTGTTGCTGTTCGTCACCCCATGCCTTATGGTGATTTAAATGAGCAAAAAGTACAACGCTTTGCTGAACTTTCTGATCTCGACAAACACAAATGCACGGTTGAAGAGATGGAAGAATATGAACCTCACGTAGTTCGCGGTAACGTTATTTATGCAGGTGTTGATTATGAAGCTATTTTAAGAGCTGCCGAACAAGACCCTGATGGATGTGATGTTGTAATTTGGGATGGTGGAAATAATGATTTTCCATTTTACACTCCGGATTTAAATATCACTGTGGTCGATCCACATCGTCCCGGACACGAATTATCTTATTATCCGGGTGAAGTCACCTTGCGTCTTGCCGATGTTGCAGTAATTAACAAAATGGATACTGCGGACACCGCTGGCATCCAAACAGTGCGTGAAAGCATTGCAAAAGTTGCTCCTAATGCGATTGTAGTTGACGGAGCTTCTCCAATTAAAGTTGATAATCCGGAACTCATCAAAGGTAAAAAAGTATTGGTTGTTGAAGACGGGCCAACCCTGACTCACGGCGAAATGAAATTAGGTGCAGGAACCGTTGCAGCTAAGAAATTCGGTGCTGCAGAATTAGTTGACCCTCGTCCTTTCACCGTTGGTAAACTTTCAGAAACTTTCGAGATTTATCCTAACATTGGAGTGTTACTTCCTGCAATGGGTTATGGTGAACAACAATTGAAAGATCTTGAAACAACAATTAACAATGCTGAATGTGATGCAGTAATAATTGGAACACCAATCGATCTAAATCGAATTATCAAAATCAATAAACCTTCAACCAGAGTTTACTATGATCTGCAAGAGATCGGTAATCCTAATCTTGAAGAAATCGTTGATGATTTCATTGATAAATTCAATCTTAAAAGATAATCTTAAGCGGCTTTATTAGCCGCTTTTTTTTTACTAACAGGAATACTAATGACAGAAATAACAGGATGTTGAAAAACGAAGCTCCCCGCCGCAAGCGAACGGGGTATCATGATGGATGCTATTTTATTTCGCCCCAAGGGGCGGGGAATATCACTTCGCCTAATTAATTTTATCTCACAAAATCAAAATCTCACTGATTTAATAACGATAAAAAAGGTAAAATCAAAAACTTGAACTTGTAATCAAGATAATGTTGCTTGTATATTCACAATTAAAAACTAAATTATCAACATAATAAGATTAATATGGAGCAAACAACAAACGCCAAACTGATTTTAGAAGATGGAAGCATATTTAAAGGCCGGTCATTCGGATTTGAAGGATCAAAAGCAGGTGAAGTAGTTTTCAATACTGCCATGACAGGCTACCCCGAAAGTTTAACGGATCCTTCATACAAAGGACAACTACTGGTTTTAACCTACCCGTTGGTCGGGAATTATGGCGTGCCCGGTTCAGAAACTGAGAATGAGATGTTAAAATTTTTTGAATCAGAAAAAGTACAGGTATCAGCACTTATCATTTCTGATTATTCTTTTAAATACAATCATTGGAATGCAGAAAAAAGTTTGAGTGATTGGTTAATAGAACACAAAGTTCCAGGCATCTACGGCATAGATACAAGGGCATTAACGAAACTTATTCGCGAAAAAGGATGCATGCTCGGAAAAATAATTGTCAATGATGAGGATTGCGAATATTATGATCCAAATATTAATAATCTTGTAGCAGACGTCAGTATTAAGGAAAAGCAAGTTTATGGCAATGGGAAACACAAGATACTCTTGATTGATTGTGGCGTAAAAAATAATATCATCAGGTATTTTCTTTCAAAGGATGCAACAGTTATCAGGGTTCCATGGGACTATGACTTTCATAAAGAGAAATACGATGGTTTGTTTATCTCCAATGGTCCTGGTAATCCGGAAATGTGCGACACCACCATTACCAACTTACAAAAGGCTCTAAATCAAGACACACCTATCTTTGGAATTTGTTTGGGACACCAATTACTTGCCCTTGCCTCCGGAGCTAAAACATATAAATTAAAATATGGACACCGAAGTCATAATCAGCCTGTCCTGCTTAATGGAACAAAGAAGGGATATATCACTTCTCAAAATCATGGTTTTGCGGTTGACGATGATACACTTCCTGAACAATGGGAGTCTTTCTTTACAAATCTGAATGATGATACAAACGAAGGTATCAAACATAAATCAAAACCTTTTTTTACGGTTCAATTTCATCCGGAAGCTTCAAGCGGGCCAACAGATACAGATTTTCTATTTGATGAATTTATTTCGAAATTAGATGAAAGACAATAGAGTATAGATTAAAGATATTATATTTTAGGTGAAAAACATTTAAATACACCTTCAATTATGCACAACCTTAGAGAATTAAAGATATGGCAGAAATCCAGAGAAATTATTAAAGAAGTTTATGCTATTACGGTAAAATCTTCTGATAAAGAGAAATATGTTCTTGGTAGCCAGATAAACAGAAGTGTAATTAGTTCAAATATTGCTGAAGAGCCTGGTAGAAATAGGAGCAACGATTTTCAACAATTTCTTGATATCGCTATTGGATCAGCATTTGAATTAGAATCTCAACTTATCATTGCAAACGATCTTGGTTGTTTAACTAATGACTCCTTAATCTTTTATCACGTTGAGAATTCAAGAGATTCAAAAAATGATTAGGAGATTTAGACATCATATTGAGAAGGAGTCTAACGTCTATTATCTATCGTCAAAAATAAAAAATTATGCATAGTATAAAAGAAATTTACAAAATTGGTTACGGTCCCTCTTCCAGTCATAGTATGGCTCCAAGAAGAGCCGCTGAAATCTTCCTTGCCAAACATCCTGATGCCGATTTCTACAAAGCATATTTTTATGGAAGTATTGCAGCTACAGGCAAGGGTCACCAAACCGATGACGCTGTCAACAAAGTTTTCATCAATCGAAAGCTGGAAATCATCTGGGAACCGGAAATCTTTCTTCCCTTACATCCAAACGGATTAAAATTCGAAGCATTTAAAGGGAACAAATTAATAGATACTTACATCGCTTATAGTGTTGGTGGTGGTGATATTTCTGAAACCGGAACACACAGTGGTAAAGATATTTACAGCATAAAAACCATGAACGATCTTCTAGATTGGTGCAACCGTGAGGGTAAATCAATGTGGGAATATGTTGACGAAGTTGAAGGAAAAGAAATTTGGGATTATCTTAAAAAGGTCTGGGAAGTGATGCAAGCTGCCATTAAGCGCGGACTGGAAAACGAACGCGTTTTACCCGGAACATTGAAAGTTCCTCGTAAAGCAGCGGCCTATTACGCAAAATCGAAGAATGCGGTAGGTTCACAAAAAAATATAGGATTGATCTTTGCTTATGCGTTGGCTGTTTCTGAAGAAAATGCCGCAGGAGGCGAAATTGTAACCGCTCCCACTTGCGGTTCATTAGGGGTATTACCGGGCATTCTTTATTTTTTAAAAGATCACGATAAATTAACGAATAAGAAAATACTCCGTGCATTAGCCACTGCAGGGATTATCGGAAATTTTGTTAAAGCCAATGCCTCAATTTCCGGAGCAGAAGTTGGCTGCCAGGGGGAAGTTGGAACCGCTTGTACTATGGCGGCAGGAGCCATAACTCAGATAAGAGGTGGTTCTGTTTACCAAATAGAGTATGCTGCCGAGATGGGTTTTGAGCACAACCTGGGTCTAACCTGCGATCCGCTGGAAGGCTATGTTCAAATTCCATGCATTGAGCGAAATGCATTCGCTGCAGTGAAGGCTTGGGAATGTGCAGTATATGCTTTACTTTCAGATGGAAGACACAAAGTCAGTTTCGATGAGGTAGTAGAAACCATGATGGAAACCGGAAAAGATTTACAATCAAAATACAAAGAAACAAGTTTGGGTGGACTGGCCAGAATCTGGCGGCCAAAAATTGATAGAAGTTAGAAGTTGAACACTTAAAATGCCTAGAGTTTGGAGTGAACTAAAATTAAAGGAAATGGAAAACAAAATTCAAAAAGTTCTTGTTCTTGGCTCCGGGGCCTTGAAAATCGGCGAAGCTGGCGAATTTGATTATTCGGGTTCGCAAGCCCTAAAGGCCCTAAAAGAAGAAGGTGTTGAAACCGTATTGATTAATCCAAACATCGCAACGGTCCAAACTTCTGAAAAGATTGCAGATAAAATTTATTTTCTTCCCGTAACTCCATACTTTGTAGAGAAAGTAATTAAAAAGGAAAAGCCTGAAGGTGTACTCCTTTCTTTTGGTGGGCAAACTGCTTTAAATTGTGGGATTGAACTATTCAAACAAGATGTTTTTAAAAACAATAATGTAAAAGTTTTAGGAACCCCTATTCAGTCGATCATGGATACCGAGAACCGGGAGAGTTTTGTAAATAAACTGGATGAAATTGATGTTGTATCTGCCAGAAGTATGGCAGTGAATTCAACCGAAAAGGCCTTAGAAGCAGTTAAAGAACTTGGTTTTCCGGTGATTATTCGTGCGGCTTATACGCTGGGTGGGCAAGGAAGCGGTTTCTGTAATAATGAAGAAGAACTGACAGAAATGTCGGAAAAGGCTTTTGCTTACTCCAACCAAATCCTTGTTGAAGAATCATTAAAAGGGTGGAAAGAAATTGAATATGAAGTGGTGCGTGATGCCTACGATAATTGTATAACGGTTTGCAATATGGAGAATTTCGATCCACTCGGAATTCATACCGGCGAAAGCATAGTCGTCGCTCCTTCGCAGACCTTAACCAATGCCGAATATCACAAACTCAGACAACTCTCTATTAAAATCATTCGGCACATCGGAATTGTAGGCGAATGTAATGTGCAGTATGCCCTTGATCCTAATTCTGAAGATTATCGTATAATCGAAGTCAATGCCCGTTTATCACGATCAAGTGCGCTTGCCTCTAAAGCAACAGGCTATCCGCTAGCATTTGTGGCTGCAAAACTAGCCCTCGGATTTGCCTTACCGGACATTAAAAATGCCGTAACCAAAACCACATCAGCATTCTTCGAGCCATCTCTGGATTATATCGTTTGCAAAATTCCTCGTTGGGATTTAGGAAAATTCTTAGGGGTATCAAAAGAAATTGGAAGCAGCATGAAAAGTGTTGGCGAAGTAATGGCCATTGGGCGTAGTTTTGAGGAAGCCATTCAAAAAGGCCTACGAATGATCGGCCAGGCCATGCACGGCTTTGTTGGAAATAAAGAACTGGAATCAGGCGATATTAAAAAAGGATTATCGCAGCCCACCGATATGCGAATCTTTGTCATTGCTACTGCAATGTTGCAAGGATGGACAGTTGAGGAAATATTCGACCTAACCAAAATTGATCGATGGTTTTTAGAGAAACTGAGCAATATTGTTAGTATCAATTCAAAAATTGAATCCTATAATTCGCTGATTGATTTCCCAATACCGCTACTTAAAAAAGCCAAACAGACCGGATTTTCCGACTTTCAACTGGCGCGATCAATTTTTAAAGAAGCCTTTATTGGCACAGATGAACAAATTCAGGAAATCAGATCCTTTCGTAAATCGAATAATATTATCCCGGCTGTAAAACAAATTGATACGTTGGCCGCTGAATATCCGGCTCAAACCAATTATCTATACCTTACTTATAATGGTGATACCAATGACATCGAATATGAGAATGACGGTCGCTCGGTAATTGTACTTGGCTCCGGTGCATACAGAATCGGTAGTAGTGTTGAGTTTGACTGGTGCAGCGTAAATGCCTTGGAAACAGTGAAGGAACAAAATTACCGATCTGTCATGATCAATTATAATCCGGAAACGGTGAGTACAGATTATGATATTTGCGACCGCCTGTATTTCGATGAGTTATCTTATGAACGCACCTTGGATATCATCGAATTGGAATCTCCCAAAGGAGTAATTGTTTCAGTGGGAGGTCAAACTCCTAATAATCTGGCTATTCGGCTTCACAACCAAAAGGTTCCAATTTTGGGTACCTCGCCTGAATCAATTGATCGGGCTGAAAATCGTTATAAATTCTCTCAAATGTTGGACAACCTTGTCGTAGATCAACCTGAGTGGAAAGAATTAAGCAGTATTTCAGATGTTTTTGAATTCACCGATAATGTCGGATTTCCTGTGATGGTGAGACCGTCTTATGTCCTCTCAGGAGCTGCGATGAACGTGGTTTCGAACAAAGAAGAATTGGAACATTTCCTTAAAATGGCAGCCAATGTTTCTAAAAAATATCCGGTGGTTGTTTCTAAATTTATGGAAAACACTAAGGAAATAGAAATGGATGCCGTGGCTAAAAACGGAAAGCTTATAGCCTATGCAATTTCTGAGCACATCGAATTCGCAGGAGTTCATTCGGGTGACGCAACCATGATGTTCCCTCCACAAAAGGTATATGTTGAAACTGTGAGACGAATTAAAAGAATCACCAATCACATTGCGAATGAATTGAAAATATCAGGGCCATTCAATATTCAATATCTCGCGAAGGACAATGACATTAAGGTCATCGAATGTAACCTCAGAGCATCCCGAAGTTTTCCATTTGTTTCAAAAATATTGAAGACGAATTTTATTGATATTGCCACCAAAATCATGTTGGATGTTCCGGTTGAGAAACCTGATAAATCTTTATTTGATCTGGAATATATTGGGGTTAAAGCACCTCAGTTTTCGTTCTCGCGACTGGCGAAAGCGGATCCGATTTTGGGCGTTGATATGTCCTCAACTGGAGAAGTGGGCTGCATAGGCGAAGATTATTACGAAGCTATTTTAAAATCGATGCTTTCTGTTGGATACAATATTCCGAAGAAAAACATTCTTTTATCGACTGGTCCGGCACGATCAAAAATTGAATTACTCAACAGTTCCAAACTCCTTAAAGAGAGGAATTACAACTTGTTTGCGACTAAGGGGAGTTCTCAATTTTTAGCTGAAAATGGGATTAAATCAACGGTATTATACTGGCCAGATAGCAAAGAACAACCAAATACCCTGGATTATATCAAAAATCAAAAAATTGATTTAGTCATCAATATTCCTAAAAATCTAAGCCAGGATGAATTGTATAACGATTACCACATTCGTCGTGCTGCCGTAGATCACAACATTCCACTCATCACGAATGCCCGATTGGCAAGTGCCTTTATCATTGCCTTTTGTAAATACAGCATGGATGATATTACAATTAAAAGTTGGGATGAATACAAGATGGATTAGAAACAACGCCCTCCAATTGAGGGCATTGCCCCTAATCTAAACGGCTTATCTCAAGGTTTTTTTGGGAATCAATTTAGTTTTTTATATTATGGGATGCCATCCCTCATCAGCTATGCATTGGGATGGCATCCCCTTCCTTGAAGCAAGCTCTTCCTAAAATATTATAGTTCCTGTTCAATTCATCAATTGAATTTTCTTACTTTTGACAAAACTTAAATCTTAGGAATGAAAAACAGAAGTTTAGTATCAATCGATGATTTTAGCAAAGCAGAATGGCTTAAGATTCTGAACCTTGCGGAGGGATTTGAAAAAAACCCCAAACAAAGATTGCTCGAAGGAAATGTAGTGGCAACGCTATTTTTTGAGCCATCAACCCGAACACGTTTAAGCTTTGAAAGCGCAGCTTCCTACCTGGGTGCCAAAGTGATTGGATTTTCAGATGCATCATCTACCAGCGTTAAAAAAGGTGAGACCTTAAACGACACCATACTCACAGTAAGTAATTATGCAGATATAATTGTGATGCGTCATCCTCGCGAAGGCAGTGCTCGTTATGCCAGTGAAATTGCACCAGTTCCGGTTGTTAATGCAGGTGATGGAGCAAATCAACATCCAACCCAAACCCTATTGGATCTTTATTCAATTAGAAAAACACAAGGTAAACTGGATAATATCCATATCACTTTTGTAGGTGATTTAAAATATGGCCGAACGGTGCATTCATTAGTAATTTCGTTATGTAATTTCAATGCAACCTTTCATCTTGTTTCACCAATTGAATTAAAATTACCCAGTTATGTTAAGCGTCATATTAAAGATGCAAAATTAAAATATCATCAATATACCGAACTGAGTGAAGCCATATCTAAATCTGATATTCTTTATATGACTCGTATTCAAAAGGAGCGATTTTCAGATCCTATTGAATATGAAAAAGTAAAGAATGCATATGTATTAAAAAATAGTATGTTGGAAGAAGCTAGAGAAAACATGAAAGTTTTACATCCATTGCCGCGCGTTAATGAAATTACAGTCGACGTAGATACAAACCCAATGGCCTATTATTTTCAGCAAGCACAAAATGGCGTTTATGTTCGTCAGGCATTATTAACATCAATTTTAGGAAAGAAATGAGTGAAGTAAGAAAAGAATTAAAAGTATCTGCCATTGAAAATGGTACTGTTATAGACCATATCCCGGCTAAAAGTTTATTTCAGGTTGTAAAAATATTAAAGCTGAGTACAATCCCAAACCAATTATTATTTGGGACTAACTTAAGTAGCAAGAAGTATGGAAACAAAGGAATCATTAAGGTAAATGATAAATACTTTGAAGCACAGGAATTAAACAAAATAGCGCTGGTTGCTCCTACTGCTACACTAATCGTTATTAAAGATTTTACGGTAGTTTATAAGAAACAGGTTGAATTACCTAAAGAAATTAAACAATTTGTAAGATGTGTTAATCCTAATTGTGTTACCAATCATGAAAGTATAGATACGCAATTTGAGGTTTATACCGACGATGAAGGGCAAACGAAACTGCTTTGTAATTACTGTGAAAAGTTTACTGCCAAAGACCACATGGTATTTATTTAACAACATAAGCCGTTGTGCATTTAGAAAGAAGATAAGAAAACTGCTCCTCAAACAATAAACACTCTTGCAACCAATTAAACCCTAGATGGTTAGCAGAATAATAATTTTGGTCAGTTTGTCTGTCTTTTGTCAATTTTGCTCAAAAGACAATGATAATCCGATTACACAGTTCACCCAAAACAACAGAAGTTTATACCAAAACAATTGAAATAAATAATAAAAGAATTGCAAGTCCGCTTGATAGTTTAATAAGAAATATTAACTTGTAGCTATATACGATATAACTACAATGTGGTTATACAATTGTT
>PIVJ01000910.1 GCA_003353955.1 Bacteroidota bacterium
GTATTAAAGTCTAAATCAAACGTTGCAGCAGTTGGTGTTGGATATGTCAAACTTCTTAATTCTGCATCCGTTAACGCTTCTTTCCAAACTCCTAATGCTTTTGTGTTTCCGAAGAAAGGTAAACCACCAGCACCATAATCAAACGCTAATTCATTTAAAGGAGATGCAAAAGAAAAAGTTGCACTTGACTGTACTTTTTTAGTCCCATTTACGAAAGCTGATATTTCTCCACTTTTATATTTTAAAGCAATTTTGTTAAAACCAGTATAATCTATTGGGAATGTAGTATATGTTACAGTTCCGTTTGAAGAAGCAACTCTAAAATAAAAAGTATTACTATTTCCTTGATGAAAACCAATAGTGACACTATTATTTGCTGCACCACTATTTAAAGATATTAATCTATAAGTACCAGTACCCGACTTTTCTATCTCTGCATATAAAACTCCTTCAGAACTATTTATTAAAGAAACATCCCCTCCGTTAGTACATAAATCTTGATTCCTTGTTTTTATAGTTCCTTCCGTTGGTATGTACGATGTTGCGTATTCTCCGTTATAACCTAAACTATTTG
>PIVJ01000239.1 GCA_003353955.1 Bacteroidota bacterium
GCTCGGGTTTATTAAACACCATTGCTAAAACCGGCCTTTACTAGGAGCTCGCAACAAAGATACTTCGTTAGCAGAAAAACTCAACTGTTTTACGACCAGTAGGAGGATTGCACACAACGGCAACTTATAAGTTTTTGTAGCTGATTTTAACCCACCACAAATCGCTACAAAGAACTAAAGTACACATTTTATTTTTTTTTGTGGGGGGATTAATTTTAATTTTTTTAATCATGATTAAATTACTTCTTATTATACCATTATCTATACTTGGATTTATAATTGGATTATTAATTTTTAAATATATCATAGAGCCAATAATGGATAAAATCGATATCTAAATCTTATGTAATCGTTTGTAGTCATTTTTAAGTATTGATGTCATTCGCTGTCTAATCTTTGACAAATCTTGTTTTAATTGTATGTTTAATTTTAAATTTTCAAAATCTGTTTTAAAATATTTGTCGTATTCGTTTAATTTTAAACTTAATTCCATTAACACAACCATGGCTTCTTTACTCATTAAATATGATTTTGTAATTATAGTCTTTATGTATGTTTTAGTTTGATTATATGAATCAATGTCTGTCGATAAAAGAATAATCTCATTTTTATGATCAAACGTAATTGATTCAAGAATCAGTTCAATCTTTTCATATACGTCTAGCTTTCGTTGCGTTAATATCTTTTTATATTCTTGGTCATATTTTTTATTAACAACTATCAATGATACAACGGATGCAATAAGTGTAGAAACGAATGAACTGGCTAAAATTGTTGTTATATCAATCATATAGTTAATGTTTAATTTAGTGTCAAGATATTTAATCACAACAATTAAATTATAAATAATTATGCCTCTCATTTAATTGTTTATATGCTTATATTATTATTTCAAATTTAGTACCATCCTAAATCCCAAACGGCTTTGTAAAAGCCGAAAAGTGCGATGGCAAAAAAATTAAAATACTTGCAGTATCCTTCCGTTACAAAGAACGATACCAGCTATAAAATTTATAAATTGTTACCATACGGTTTTTGTTTTTAAAAAGCGCAAACACTTAAATATTATAAAATTACGCATCCTTTTGCGCTTTTTTTAAACTGGATGGTAACGATTGCTATATGAATTGATTGGCACTTAACAGCCTTTCCGTTGCAATTTAGCACAAACTTAATTAAAAGCCAAAAACTTCGTAAACCACTGACTGCCAATTTGTTTATATAGCGTGTTATGCTGCGTTTTGTTCTATTTTCTTCAATATCTTTTTTGCTCTATTCTGCGTACTTTTCTTTTTGGCATCAAGTTGTAATTCTGCATTTCGCTTAATCAACTCTTTTGCATCTGAATCTACTCGGTCAATTATATTATAAAATCCTTCTAAAATCCAATCAATCTCATTTTCGGATGCTGTTTTAAGTGCATCGTCTAAAATTGGCAAAACTTCAATCGCTGTTTTATCCGAAGTCGCACCAATCCGCCCGAGATATAGGTGTACTGCTCCAGATAAGCATACTCCTGCATTCTCAGACAAACAAGCCTTTGCCGAACTCAATATTGATTCCGAATCTTTTGGGTTTAGCTTTGCACAGTAACCAAAAACTTGCAAAATCATCCATCGTGTTTGTACCTCTTTTACACTAATTGCAGGTTTGAGCATATTCAAATCATTTGCAATCAAGTCAGGTCGCTTTTCTGCAACTTTCTCTAATATTTTTGCAGCACTCGCTCTAATATTCTTAGATTTTACATTATCCAAGTCGTATGTTACATACTTTATTGCCTGCTCCAAAATCAGCATATCTCCACTTAATACTTTCTCAGCTAAATCTTTTCCAAGGGTAGAAGAAACTGTTCCTTTATTTGATTTTAACAACTCAAGAAAATCCATAAATCAATTATTTTTCCATCGTTCAAGTTTAGGAATCCCCATTGTGAAAAATCCAGCAAGAAAACCAGGGAATCCCATTTCTTTCATTTTCTGTTTGCAAAAAACTTTCATATCAGTTGCTGTAAAATCAGGTTGAGTAAAATCTCCATTTGTATAGCAATAGCTACAATACATAAGACTCTTTGAACCGTCTTTTTCTGTTCCTCCTTTTTTAGGGTCTTTTGTCAATGGCATTCCACAACTTTGGCAATTTTTATAAGTTTTCATAATCAGTTTGTCTTTTAATTCTCATCTAAAAATAGGCTCCTTTTATGTCAACCCTATGTCAGCAGGTTCGGATTTTTCTAATGCAGCATAACAACTGTATAACCACATTGCAGTTATATCGTATATAGCTACAAGTTAATATTTCTTATTAAACTATCAAGCGGACTTGCAATTTTTTTATTATTTATTTCAATTGTTTTGGTATAAA
>PIVJ01000911.1 GCA_003353955.1 Bacteroidota bacterium
ACCGGAAACAGCGTATTCATAGGCGGTGGAGCAGGTGCCAATGATGATTTTAATGATCACGAAAGTGTGGCTATCGGCGATTCTGCACTCTATTCCAACACGATAGGACGTTGGAACACAGCAACTGGATCCTTTTCCTTATATTCCAATATGGAAGGAGATGCTAACACAGCAACCGGATACAATGCCTTACAAGCTAACACCGGAGACCTGAATACGGCCCATGGTTCTCGGGCGCTCCGTTCCAACACCACAGGAAGTGAGAATGTAGCCAATGGTGCATCGGCACTCTTTTACAACACCACAGGAAATTACAATGTGGCTATCGGTCGTCAGGCACTCTACTCGAACACCGATGGAGTAGGTAACACCGCAACCGGATACCAGGCCTTATATGATAACAAGCAAAACTATAATACGGCTCATGGTTATCAGGCGCTCCATTCCAACATCTATGGAATAGGTAACACCGCCCATGGTTATCAGGCGCTCTATTCCAACACCGATGACATAGGTAACACCGCTATTGGATACAAAGCCTTACGTCTCAATAAAGTAGATCATAACACCGCT
>PIVJ01000240.1 GCA_003353955.1 Bacteroidota bacterium
TCTCAGATAGTAAATTGTCTAATTCTGAAATATTCAATGATATTGAATCCAAACTTAACTTACCTGATGTAGATAAAATCTATCAGGATTATGCCACTTGTAAAGAAGCAATGACTGAGTTGTATAAAGATTTCATGCGTCGGACTCTTAAAGAGTTAGGTGATCAAAATGAAGGAAATACAAAATTTCATGAGGAAATATTCAACCATCTTGTAGACCCTGTTAACATTATGCCCTCCATCACTGGTCGTGCACATTTGTTCTACATAAACCTTGGTGTGGAAGATAAAAACTATAATGCCATGTTAGATTCGGGTTCGACCCATAATCTTATCCATCCTGATGTTCTAGCCAAAATGAAGAATCCACCAGAGGTTTTTGGTGAAATCAAATATGGTCAGGCAATAAACAATACAAAAGTCAAAATTGAAGGCAAATGTCAACTTAAAGTTCGATTACGTCATGGTACCTTCGCAAAGATCACCTTTGAGGTTGTGAGAATCCCAAATTGTAAGATGTTGTGTGGTTTGCCATTCTTTGAAGCATTAGATGCACTACCAGACTTTAACAAGAAAATGTTGAGGTCAAGACTGATTGGTAATCTCCCTATTCACATGATCTATAGTGGTTGTGCCAATGTTGATGTCCATTCCATGAACACTGTTAGCATTCCAGCTATGAGCGAATGCATTGTGCGATGTCGCGCAAACATTGAACCCCAATATATGCCAACCAAGATGTGTGGTATCCAACCATTAGATGATGAGGATGCTGATCTATACTATGTAACAGCTCATTCTGTGTTTGACCCTAATAAAGAGACAATCCCTGTGCATGTCATGAACCCTAACCAACACCCAGTCAAGGTTATGGAAGGTGAAAAGATGGGTTTGGTGTGTGAACTTTTGGAAGTTACAGAGTTGCATGATAACATTCCTAGTGATGATGTTGTTTTTAACAAATTATCCAGAGATGGGGATAACAAACCACCTGACTATAATTTTCCTAAAGAAATTGTGTCTATGATTGGCAGGTGTGCATCCGACTTATCTGATAAGGAGTTGACTCTGTTGAATCAAACTATATTTGAATTTCGAGACCAATTTGCATGTGAAGGTGACTCCTTGGGTAGAACTGACATTGTCAAACATGAAATTCATACTGATGGTACCCCACCTGTTAAACAGCGTGTGCGTCGAAAGAACTTTGTTGACCAGGATTGGGAAGATGATGAGGTGGGACGGATGCTTAAAAATCAAATAATTGAGCCTAGTTCAGCTGCCTGGTCTTCGCCTATAGTGATAGTTAGGAAGAAAGATGGTAGTAGAAGATTCTGTATTGACTACAGAAAATTAAATGCCGCTACCCTCAAGGACTCCTACCCCCTACCTAAAATTGATGAGGCATTAGATGCTCTCTCAGGTGCCTGTTACTTTTGTACCTTGGACTTAGCCAGCGGGTACTGGCAAGTTGAAATGGATAAGCATTCCATGGACAAAACAACATTTTGCTGCAGGAAAGGTCTCTTTAAGTACCGAGTAATGCCATTTGGACTTTGTAACGCTCCGGCTACCTTTGAGCGCCTTATGGAGTTATTATTGGCTGGACTCAACTGGCAGAAATGTCTGATATATATAGATGATATTCTGGTTTTTGGTGACAGCTACCAATCATGTCTAGACAATCTTCAGAAGATACTGTCCAAGTTAAGATCTGCCAACTTAAAGGTTAAACCTAAAAAGTGCCACCTATTCAAGAAAGAAGTTGCCTATCTTGGACATATTGTTTCAGCTAAAGGTGTGAAACCTGATCCGGAAAAGACTGACAGAGTTAGACTCTGGCCAACCCCTACCTGTGTGAAAGATGTGAGACAATTCATTGGCCTATGTGGTTATTATAGGCGATGGATCAGAGATTTTTCAAGTGTTGCCAGGCCACTTCATGATCTCACTAAGAAGAGTGTACAATTTCATTGGTCCCCTGCGTGTCAAAGCAGCTTTGATACCCTCAAAGACTTATTATGTGATTCTCCCATCCTAGCCTACCCTACAAGAAAAGGTTATTTCATCCTTGATACGGATGCTAGTAACTTTGGCCTAGGGGCAGTGCTCTCTCAAGTCCAAGACGGTGAAGAGTATGTCATAAGCTATGCCAGCAGAGCCCTCTCAAGAGCACAACAAGCTTACTGTACAACCCATCGTGAATTATTAGCAATCTATGAGTTTGTTAAACATTTCAGACACTACCTGTCAAATAGGCATTTCACCCTGAGGACTGACCACGCCTCACTCACCTGGCTCCTGAATTTCAAAAATCCAGAGGGTATGTTAGCCAGATGGATCTCTGTGATCGACACATATGAT
>PIVJ01000912.1 GCA_003353955.1 Bacteroidota bacterium
ACAGTGATGTTTCTTACAAGTGCTACATAAGTATCAAGTGAGTATCTAAGTATTTGTAAGTATCAAGTGAGTATCCCTATTTATGTAATGGGAAAGTACATAGGAAAATCAAATACTTATTTTTCAAAAAAATCAGAAAGTATCTATTATGATAAAGTAAGTATCAAGTAATTATCAATTAATACAGTGGAACTTTTCATTGGAAAATGGTATCATTACTTGGTTAATTATTTCGATACTTATTTGATACTTACTTTAATTACTACTTTGATACTCACTTGATACTTATTCGATACTTATTTAATACTTACTTTGATAACTACTTTTATGTAAGTATCAAATAAGTATCAAGTAAGTATCAAGTAAGTATCAAATAAGTATCTTGAGATTACTACTTTTATGTAAGTATCAAATAAATATCTTATTATGTGTCCCACCACTACCATTTTTTTAAAAAAAAAAAACCAAATATTTTGTTGGTTCATGAATTTCAGTAATATTTCTCCGTATACCTTAGTGAGTAAATGTGTGGACAGGTTAAATCACTACTAGTATACCAAGCGAAATATTTAG
>PIVJ01000913.1 GCA_003353955.1 Bacteroidota bacterium
ACCTTGATTTGAAGACCTATATAAGTCTCGCACAAGAAGCAAACCCAACCAAGAAGTATAAAAATGAAGAAATCAAAGAACATTTTAAACAGATTAAGCAATATCTTAAAAATATGATTAAAGTAAAAGGTGAGATGAATCAACTCTATAAACATAGCGAAAAGAGTAATAAAGGGCGACTTTTTGGAACAACTTCTATTCAAGCATTAGACGGAATGATTCGTGGTTATTTATTTAGGGATATTTCAACAGACGTTGATATGGTGAATTGTCACCCAGTTCTACTACAATATATATGTAAAAAAGATAATATCCGTTGTCCTATTTTGACTGAATATGTTGAAAATCGTGATACTATTTTAAAAGATTTGAAACGAGATGGCGAAAAAGACCCAAAAACTCTCATTTTAAAGATTGTTAATAGTGAATATAATGCTATACGTAATAAATCCCAATTCATTAAAGATTTAACGAAAGAAATGAAGACCATTAGAGGAACATTAGTGTTAAACGACGAATATAAAGAGATGATTGATGGAGCGTGTTTATACAACCCTAAAAATGTATTAGGT
>PIVJ01000914.1 GCA_003353955.1 Bacteroidota bacterium
ATGACAAAACAATGTGCTTACTTGGTATACAGGATTGCAGTTGACAATGCGTGGCACTTGAAGGCATTGTACAATCCGGCTAAAGGGAACACTGGCATGTTGTAATGCATCGGTCACAATGAGCCGCTGCCGTTCCAGCAGGGTGGAGAAACTAGGGTGCCCCTTGAGGTCCCCTCGTATTGCTAGCGTTTCAATAATGCACCCCACCATTTCATGCAGCAGGACATCGTCTCGGCCCGCATTGGGTGTCCCCACCACCAAATCCTCTACGTTGCCTGCAAGGCGGCTCAGCGTTAGCTGAAAGGCTGCCATGAGCCCCACAAATAAGGTAGAGCGGTGCTGAGCACAGAGGTCGGTAAGCGCAGCCATCAGCTTTCCAGGCAGGTAAACGGGCAAAAGAGAACCCTCACGGCCACTGGATGTTTCAGAACGTGGCCGGTCAAAGGGGAGACTCAGTGGTGTTGGTGTGTTAGCCAGCTGTTTCGTCCAATAATCCAGCTGTTGCTCTTATTGTCCCCCCATTTCAAGGTACTGCCACTGCGACACAGCATAGTCTGCATACTCCACAGGT
>PIVJ01000241.1 GCA_003353955.1 Bacteroidota bacterium
TAACAATGCATCATACAGCATAAGGGTTTCAGGCGTTTTAAGTTAGTTTTCTGCAAGTAATTAGCACCGCCAAATCTCCGATTTGACTCCTAAATAAAAAATGCTAAATTTGTGTCTAATCGCATATTTGGCTCATAGCTATTTTGACAAGTAAACTTTTCAAAATCCCTTACAGTTTCATATGCGTAGCCGTTGGCTATAATTAACCAATCTAAAAAAAATGAAACCAAGAGTGTTTTTAAGTTCAACATATTTCGATTTAAAACATGTTAGAGAAAGGCTAGAAAGATTTATAGAAAATTATTTTTTTGAGCCTGTTTTATTTGAAAGCGACAATGTCGTATTTGAACACAATAAACCTTTAGATATTTCATGCTATAACGAAGTTAAGTTATGCCATATGATGGTTCTAATAATTGGGGGTAGGTATGGCTCAATTATTTCAGGTGAAAATATTGAAGAAAAAAAAACAATCATATAACAAAGAGTATATATCAATTACAAGAAAAGAATTTGAAACTGCTCAGAAATTAAATATCCCAGCTTTTATTCTTATAGAAAAAAATGTTTACACAGAATTTCATACATATAAAAAAAACAAAGCCTTTTTTGACAAAGAGAATAATTTCAAGTTCGCCCATGTCGATGATCTCAATGTCTTTAAATTCATTGACTCAATAAAAGGGATTGCAATTAAAACTTTTGAAAAAGTAGACGATATTGAAGGATACCTGGGAAATCAAATAGCAGGAATGCTTTATTTATATCTTCAACAATTACAGGATATTACGGAAGATAAAAAAATATTAGACTCGGTTTCAGAATTAAAAAGCATCTCAAAGAGAATGAATGAAATGCTTGTAGCTGTTGGTAAAAACGTCATTCAAGATGATAATTTTAAGGATGTAATATTCAAGCAAAATACAATATTAGTTGAGTTTTTTATTGGTCAATTTATAGATAATATCAAGTTTACAAACGATTATGATATTAATACAAAAGAACTAGGTAAAGTCATGCAAGGATGCATGTCCACAGTATTGAAGCCTGAATTCATATTATCTCTAGAAGAGGATGGAATTAGTAATGTTTTTGACTTAATGAATGAGAAAGAAGATGAATTTAAGAAAAGTCTTTTAGAAATACATGAATCCATTCAAATTGAATACTTTAATTATTTTAAGATTTATTCATATTACAGAAAAATCGCATTAATTATTTAAAGAAGATTCTAAATTAAAGGAGCTACTACGTGAAGGATTATCTAAAGAATTGATGCTTGAAATAAATGGTCTTCCTTTCTGAAAAAAAACTATTGCCAACAAAATGTATAAATTATAGCGATTTCTATATGAATTTAAACAGCGTATCACATATGGGGCACCGCCAAATCTACGATTTGACTAATTAATAAAAAAAGCTAAATTTGTGCCTAATCGCATATTTGGCTCATAGCTATTTTGACAGATAAATCTTTCAAAATCCCTTATAGCTGCATATGCTCACCGTTACCCAAGCCGGATCGCGGGGTTCCGAAATCAACAAAATATTAATTTTAAAAATTCTTATCTTTGAAAGAAAAATGTTGAAACCAAATTTATATATAATTTCAGGGTGTAATGGAGCAGGAAAAACAACTGCTTCATATACTGTTTTACCTGAGATGCTTGAATGTGAAGAATTCATTAATGCAGATGAAATTGCTAAAGGATTATCTCCATTTAACCCTAATAAGGCTGCAATTGAGTCTGGAAGAATTATGCTTTCAAAAATCGATCATTTAATTAAAGAAAAATCTGACTTTGCTTTTGAAACTACATTATCTACAAAAAGTTACGTTAATACAATCCGAAAAGCGAAAGAGAATGGATACCAAATTACATTATTGTTTTTTTGGCTAGACACAGTTGAACTTGCAATTGAACGGGTTCAAACAAGAGTTTCCGAGGGTGGTCATGATATTCCAGAAGATGTAATTAGAAGACGATACAATTCAGGCATAAAAAATCTTTTTAAACTGTATATACCAATCTGTGATTATTGGATGCTTTTTGATAATTCAAATCCAGAAATAAAATTGATAGCTGAAGGTAATCAAGATAATGAAATTAATATTGAAAATAATCTTATCTTTGAGCAATTGAAAAATAAATAATAATGACATCACAAAGTGCACAAGTACGCAAAAAAATATTAAAAGGTTTAGAGTTAACCTACCAGCGCTTGATTAAGCATAAAATTGAACGAAACTTAGATCTTGTAATATCTAAGAATGGAAAGGTAATTCATATTGACCCAAAGCAACTTCAAAAATAGCACTACTTACAACAATGCATCATACAACATAAGGGTTTT
>PIVJ01000915.1 GCA_003353955.1 Bacteroidota bacterium
AAAAATTTGACTAATCGCATATATATAGTGTTTGGGTAATATTATATTATACGCACAACATAGCTCATTCTAAAGTCACTTTATTTTTGATAGGGGGGGTTGATTATTTTCTGTTTTCATTGGATTTTTTTAGCTTTTTGCCCTGTAACCCTTGCAGCCTTGCAGCCTTGCAGCCTTGCAACATTGCAAACCTTTGCCGCTTCGCTTCGCTGCATTGCTTCGCTCGTTTTATCTTTGCTCCCCTTTATTTTTGTTTTATACAACAACAAACAAAGGGTTAAACCTATCTTAATTTAATCAATGCTTTAACTTTTTTACACTAAACAAGGCTAAAATTTATTATCTAAACAACTAAAAAACGCAACAATATTATTTAGATTGATTATAAATAACGTTTATAACTAATTGATTTACAGCATTTTATAAACTATTTTAAAAATATATTTGTTTTATATGTTTTTTATATGTTATATTTGCAGTGTCAATAATGACGAAATAATTTAAAACTAATATCATGTTAAAATCAAAACAAGTTCAAAAAGCAATTGCAAAAAATGTAAAAATTTCAGAG
>PIVJ01000916.1 GCA_003353955.1 Bacteroidota bacterium
TGCATTACAACATGCCAGTGTTCCCTTTAGCCGGATTGTACAATGCCTTCAAGTGCCACGCATTGTCAACTGCAATCCTGTATACCAAGTAAGCACATTGTTTTGTCATTTTTTGATAAATGGCTTTGCTGATCATGGTGCCACTATCCTACCAACTTCCCACAGGTTATGCTCAACCTCATTGATGATCCGTTCATTAATGGCCTCAAGCAAATGAGCTCTTCTGATGTTGAATTTTTGGGTGGTTCGGAGCTCAAGTCTATGTTTCAACCCGAAGAGCTGAACAAGGGTGACAATGTCTCAGTAGCAAAAGCGATGGAAGGCCAGCAGCCTTTAGAAAATCTGGATCTCGCATTGACACTACTCCGTGTTGCTGACTCTGAGCTGCTGCGTAAAGATGGTATGAAAGGCATGATGACTTTTAACTCGAGGCTCTTTGATCGAAGCACAGCAGTCATGATCTTTGATTGTTTCAAGAACCTGCTGGAGATGGCAGTGGAAAATCCACACAAAGTAGTGTGGGACCTTCCCATCCTCACTCAGGCTGAGCAACAGAGGCAGTTAGTGGAGT
>PIVJ01000917.1 GCA_003353955.1 Bacteroidota bacterium
AGAAAATCAACGATCGTTCCAACCTTCATACTCATTCCTCCATGAAGCGTACTAACAAAAGAAACAATGTAGTTTTCTATTTTAAGACCTTCTAAAGAGATTTTAAACATTCCTATTAGAATAAGAACAGAAAGAGCAATGTACACGACTAAAAACGTTATTGCGAATACTTTCTGTAAAGAGCCATCAACTTTATACAAACTTCGAGCATCTTTCTTGTCTTCTAAGTATAATTTTTCAAGTTCCTGCTCAAATTCCAGCTTTTGTAATTCAAATTCTTGATGCAATGCTTTTGCTTCTTCGCTCTTTTCGGATTCCTTTTTTAAGAGATTTCCAACGTCTTTAATTGCTCCTAAATAATTTCCAGTTAGTGCTTTCGCTCCTACTCCAATAATTGAAGGAACAACTGTTTTAGCTTTATCAAGGAACTTTTGAAATTTAGTTTTATCACTCATTTGATTTTATATTTATTTTCGCATTCTGCTTTTATCGCTTCATCGCCCAGCTTCATTTGAGAATGCAAGTATTCGTTTTGTCTTTTCAGGTTATCAAAATCATTTTTTAGAGTA
>PIVJ01000918.1 GCA_003353955.1 Bacteroidota bacterium
ATACTGTCAATTCATTCTAAAACCTAATTGATAATGAATTGATAGTATTTTATGCCTTATATATGGATTTTACAATTTTAAATATGAGCTAGCTCATAGGAACAATTGTAAAATCTTTTATTACCATTTTGCGTCCTTTAGATTGCCTGTAGATTCGCACAGGCAATCAAAAGATGCAAAATGCATCGTCCTTGAAAATTGGTCTAATATACAGCTTTGTGCTAGCACAAAATAACCGGAAAAGATAATAAATAATAAGATAAAAAAGAATAAAAGAATAAATCATATAAATTCTATAACACCAATTTTCAAGATCTCTATATATATAGTATAGTTTTAATATAAATCTTACAAGAGAGAACGAAGTGGATCGGAAGATTTGTATTTAAGATATATTATATTAGAGTATATAAAATAGAATATCGAAGTATGAGATATTATATTAGAGTATATATAGTATTAATATTTTAATTAGTAATCTCAGAATGAGATTATTGATTAAGATATTATTACTATTTTTATTGTTGCAGAAAATACTGTCAATTCATTCTAAAACCTAATTGATAATG
>PIVJ01000919.1 GCA_003353955.1 Bacteroidota bacterium
TTCAATTTTAAGGGTTCCTGAAACTTCTAAGTCTCCGTTTATACGCAATGAGTCTGCTGCGAAATCTCCATAAATTAGCGGAGCAATTGTGTCTGAGTTGTCGATATATAACTTATCACCTCCGGTTTCAAAAAAACCGGCTTGATAACCCAGAAATACATTGCCTGATCCTGATGCTGTACCGCCAGCTTGATAACCCAGAGCTGTATTCGCATCTCCTGTCTTATTGTAAGATAAGGCATTGGTCCCAATTGCTGTATTAGAACTTCCTGTCTTATTTATACCTAAGGCCATAACCCCATTTGCTGTATTATAACTTCCTTCCGTATTGCGAGCTAAGGCAATGCTTCCAATTGCTGTATTATCAGCTCCTATCTCATTGACAGATAAGGCCATGTATCCAATTGCTGTATTATGGGAACCAGTCGAACCATCATTTGTACCTGCATCTTCTCCAATAAATACGCTGTTTCCTGTATTCAAAACCTCCAAACGTCCGTTGTCCATACGAAAATATTCAGTGCCTCCCATATCAAAATGGATAATATCATCATCTGGCCCTGCTTCTA
>PIVJ01000242.1 GCA_003353955.1 Bacteroidota bacterium
CGAAACTGCACACGCTCATAATCTACAGGGCAATATGTTTGGCCTCTTCGCATTTTAGGAATTTCACGTAAGATTCTATATTCAACTCTCATATTATCTCTCAAAATCATCATCCAACTTGTCATATATGTCTCGCCAAAGGCTTACTGTATTTATTACACTAAGATGAAACTTATGAGCCAATGGATTGCCTACAATTTTAGCTAATTCATCTTCATAACAATTAGCACATAAACCAGACCCCCTAGCAGAACCTCTACCGCAAGCATTACGACAAGCACCGAATGTACTTGGCCAAAAAGGATAATTTCTCATTATCCCATTACAATACTCGTTAGCTATATCAATTTTGTGTCTTTCCATGTTATTTACCCGTTTCATCAATCTGATCTATTGTAAATGGGCTTTTCAGCAGCTCCAAAACCTTGTTGTGTCCATACACTGCGTCATCATGGCACATATACCTACGCTGAAAATCTAACCACTCACCATTCTTAGTTATCATGGTTTCCCATAGTATAGGCGTTTCGTTAAATGAAAACTGGTGATCCACTCCAAGAAACACAGTACTCACCCAATAAGTGTTTCCGCTAATTTTAAGCGTATTTTCTGCTACTCGTTTCTTGGATTCAATTTGCTTTTCCCACGCACGAGCAACTTCTGCAAGAGAGCCTTCCATCTGGTAAGGCTGGTTGTCATCATCCAGAAACCAAAAGCTTGAGAGTATGCTATCTTCTCTAGTCATACTTTAGATTTCTTTAACTTTAGTGATAAAGCTCTTTCTTATATCGTCATCGTTAGATTCACCTTTGGCAATCTTTAAAAGCCTACCTGCCATATATGTATAAGCACCTTTACGCTTATCGTCAATGTCCATTTCATCTGTCAGCGCCGAAGCTAACGTTTCAGCAGACATACCAAAAAAGAACTCAGACATATCATACATCGTTAGTGCAACCTCCAATAATTCTTCACCTTCAACGTCAGCAGCCATCACCATATAACCACCACCCTGATCAACCCACTCAACTTCATGACCATGGATTTTAAAGACACCTTCCATTAAGTTATCAATCAGTTTTTTAGTTTCTAATGCTTTTTCTATGTCCATCAGGCTTCCTCTCTTATATTTCCGTGAATCTCTTTAGGCTTTCTTTAGGCCATGTTTTTTCCATATCATACATACACTCAAAATGTGGTACATCAGTTGGAAGAGTAAGCCAATCAACTTTATTCTGTACAAAAATATGGGCAAGAGGTTTTATGTCCTGAGCATCTAACAATGTTCCTGATCTAACGTATAAAATCTCTTTTAGTGATACTCGTGGTTTTCCCCACAATCCAGTACCACAATTCTTGCAAGTGTATATGTCATACAAACACCTACTCCCACCCTTAAATTCAAATGTGGTTATATCATTCTTGCCTTTCTCTATAACTACGTTTTTACTTTCAATTACACTTATTATATTAAAAGCACTGCCAGTGGTTCGCTGACACAAACTACAATGACAAGCCTGAACAAATAATGGCTTCTCTTTAAGATAAAACTCAACCTCACCACAACTACACTTACCTTCTTTATACATTTGGCTCTCCTAGTTTATCAAAGTAAATCAGCTTGCTTCTCTTCAACCGGCTTTTCACTAACAAGCTTGTCTTGTGATTTAAAGTAGTCTTCAGTGATTATATCTTTCCATTTCCCTTTAATTTTATATTTCTTATAGAAATGACCATGGTTTTTGCCAATTATAAAATCAAGGCGTATGTTTCGTTTAATCCAAGGCTGCTGGTCTTCCCATAAATCATAAGCATGTAAAACTAAAAATAAGTCTTCTCGTCTATGTCGCTTCAAGTCACTATCCCGCCTATCCATGAGAAAGAAAGGTAGTCTGTGTGTTGGGCTATCACTATAATCACCACCATGCTGGAAATAGCCTAAAAACTCTTCTAGTTTAGCCTTTGACTTATTTTGCCTTAAAAGGAGTAGTGCAAACGTTAATTGACCCTTACCACACCCGTTAATGATATTTTTTTCAGCATAAGGTGAAAGCCAATCAAATTCTTTTTGATATAGGTTGAATAGATCGAATTGTTGCTCATGAGAAAGTTGAGGCATACCACCTAACGAACCACCAAAGCTTCTGTCATGATGTGCGCTTTTTCTAATCCATGAATCAATATATTTGGACAGTGACGCTTTCTGGGTGGCATAGCTTGCGCCATTCATTGAAAACACATCTGCAATAGTTCGAGATTTACCAGTGTCGATAGAATTCTTAACTTCAGGCTCTGCATCATATGCCATCCAAAAATACAGAGGTACACCTGCTAATTGCTGCGC
>PIVJ01000920.1 GCA_003353955.1 Bacteroidota bacterium
ACCGTTCTTGCGAACGACTGCTAAGCATTCACCGTAATACGATCAACCATTACGTCAGGTTGTTCAGGGCATCTGGATTGAGCTACACCCGTTTATTAGAGTATGACAACAAGGTATTAGGCGAACTGTTTCCTGCTCGCAAACCGCTTAATACAGCCAGATACAGCATACTTGCCGGGTACTTTTCATATTTCGAAAGAGAGCTAAAGAAACCCGGTTGTACCCGTGAAGTCCTGTGGCGAGAGTATTTAAACAAACATCCAGATGGGTATGGATACAGTCAATTCAACGAACATCTTGCACGTTGGCGCAACAAAGTAAAGGCCAGCGGCAAACTAATTCATAAAGTTGGTGACAAAGCATATATTGACTACACGGGTAAGAAAATGCAAATTACCAACAAACAAACAGGTGAACTTACCGAAGTGGAAGTGTTTGTAGGCATACTTCCTGCAAGTCAATATACTTATGTAGAAGCCTCCATGAGCCAGAAAAAAGAAGATTTTATAATCTCAATAAACCATTGTTTGGAATACTTTGGCGGCGTTCCCAAAGCTATTGTTACTGA
>PIVJ01000921.1 GCA_003353955.1 Bacteroidota bacterium
GCACTGAAGATGGCTCTTGCATTTTTGTGGCGCCGACATCAAGTGTTGCGTACTGCACTGATTCTTCAGGTACCACAATTTCCTGGCTTGCTTTATTTGACAGTAACTGAAATGCTACACGATTGATATCTCAGGAGGCAAAGACTGACGAGAGCAGTGTCGTTCAGATCATTCGTCCTCCTGAAGAACCAGGTGGCACCATTCCACTGGAAGTTTGGGATTTCACCAATGGCTGGAAGAGCTCTGGTTTTGACTCAGCAGCAGATGCCATTGGTGCCATTAGAGACCGTGGTGCAACACCATTCGATATGGGGCTGCAGATGGTTCGGTCACTTCTTGTGAAGCTGCCTAGTGAGATTGGAGCACCAAACAAGCACTTGATGATGATTTCTATTCACCATGCCATTATGGATGGCGCGAGCGTTCGAATTATTCTTCACGATCTTCTCACAGCATACCGTGCATATGCTGCTGGTGCTGCAGAGCCGACAGGGTTGCCACATCTACCTGTGGAGTATGCAGACTATGCTGTGTGGCAGTGGCAGCACCTTGAAATGGGGGGACAATT
>PIVJ01000082.1 GCA_003353955.1 Bacteroidota bacterium
TCTCTCCACGAATTTGTATTAATCTCACCTAATACTTTATTTCCATTAATGATAATATTTCCACTCTCAGCAGTATAAAATTTTTGCAGGACGTAGGCCAATGTACTCTTCCCACAACCACTTTCACCAATAATTGCGATCAACTCACCTTTGTTAAGTTTAATATTAATGTTTTTTAAAACTTGCTTTCTGCCAGGAAAACGAAAGGATAAGTTTTGAATTTCGAGGCTTTCAAAATCAATTTTTTTACCATCGATAATCTCTTTCGTTTCAGGTGTGATGTTTGTAAACTCAAACATGCGGTTAAAAGCAACCTTAGCTTCGTTTATTGGAATAGCAATAAGCGCAAGATTACTAACGGAAGGAATCAATGAAGATGCAATACCGAGAACAGCCATTAATTCGCCCAAAAGCATTTGCTCATTAAAAACCAAATGTGAAGTATAAGCCAATATTGCCATTAAAAACACGACTCCTGCTATTCCAGCCAAAAACCCTAAACGAATATTTATCTTACCTAAACCAAATATTTTATCCTGAAAATTCCCGTAAATGGTTTTATTCATATCTGAATAACGTGCCTGTCGGTTAAAATTCTTAATCGCCGAAATACCCGTCATGGTGCTTACATAATTGCTCTCATTAAAAGCATAAGCTCCCATTACGGCTTTTTGTGAACTTATAATTCGGCTATTAAAACGATAGATGAGAAAGAAATAAAATGGCAAACTAAGCAATGCGATTAAAGCTGTTTGCCATGAATAGAAAAATAAAAAAGCAATGGAAGTGAGCGACATTAAAATGTCAATCACAAAATTACCCGCAATTTGGGTGATCACACTTTGAATTCGGCTTGTGTCATTTAATCGCGCAATGAGTTCTCCAATTTTGCGGGTATCAAAAAACGATTTTGGCAAAAACAATAAGGCACTATAAAACGAATCGATGATGCGATTGTTAAATTGTTTACTTTGAGTAATAAGCATAAACTGGCGTAATGCCAAAAATCCAACTCTAACGATCATCAAGAATGCAACCAGCCCAATACTCAAAAACAATTTAGGTAAATCTTTAGCCGGAAGGATGACATCAATCAATTTTTGTGAAAATACGGCCATCACCATTCCCAATGCCGAAATTACAATACCGATAATAATACTGATCCCTAAAATTCCATAATCTTCTTTGATCAAATTGATGATCCATGCCCTTTTTACCTGCTTAATACTTTCTGTTTTCTGAAAAGATTGATTGGGTTTTAAGGTTAGGCATTTTTTTGAATCCCAGATTTTTTCAAGTTCCTCTTTGCTGTAAAAAACAATTCCTTTAGCCGGATCACCTATAATGAACTGATCATTCTCGAAACCATAACAAAGCAAATAATGTTGTAATTTTTCATCAATTAAAACATGTAAAATTAAAGGCTCACCATGTTCAATGATGGCTTGTATATCAGCCTCATTGCCCTCGGCATCAAATCCAGTTTTATTTGCCCCCTGATACAAGCCCAGTAAGCTTGTACCTTGTTTTGTGGTTCCGCTTATTTCCCTAAGTTTTTCTAAGGAGATGTCCCCACCATAATACTTGATTAATGATTTCAGGCAGGCTACCCCACAATCAGAATAATCGTGCTGTAAAACAAAGCTGCTTTTTATTTTTTTAAGATCCATTTATTCGGCTAAATATTTTAAAAGTGCTTCTACTTTTACTTCTCCTTTAAATTGTTTCACCAACTTTTTATCTTTATTGTAAATGAATGAGGTCGGAATTGGCGAATGACCAAAAATGTTATCAAATTGATATTGCGAATCTTGAAGAAATGTAATGAATGTATGGTTAAGTTTATATTTTTCTCTGAATGCTAAAATATTTTCAATTGGCTCATATGAAATCATAATTACCTGATAGTCTTCAAACTGCTCACTATGCTTGCTAATTTCCTCTGCCTCATAATTACAATGATCGCATTCTGAATTATAATAAATAATTAAACAGGCCTTATCAATCTCGATACTATCATCCGTATAAACATTTTGATTTAAAGAGTTGATAAATAAGAATTGAGGTATGCTTTGTATTTGTTCTGTGATTAAATTTCTATGTTTAATTTTTTTAACAATTACATTTAGCATATAACCCAGAAAAAGAATTAAAACGACAAATAAAACAATTTTTATTACCTTTTTCATGAACTAATATTTAGGATTAAAAAAACCACAAAAACAACCCAAATAATAAGTGCTACGCCATAAGTACTTAAAACAAATTCTAAGGATTTCCAGAATGATTTTTTAATGTGATTCATTAACAGATAAGCCAACAAAAACCAATATCCCAACTCAAACAGATTTACCAATTGCAAAGGGTAAACTAACCATGACTCTATTTCACTACTTTTGAAAAAATTAATGACAGACAGCGGTTGAAAATATCCAAGTGAAGTGAGGCTTAGGTTATCCATGAAAAAATACATCCAATAAAGCCTAATAAACACTGCCGCAAGAAAAAGAAATTCAGCTTGCAATACTATATGAAATAACTTTTTAAACTTAACTTTTAAACTTGATAAAATAACACCCGTTTTAAGTACAATTGTTGTTATTGAAATTTTAATTAGAATAGAAATGGTAACAAAAACATAACTCAGCCATTCGAATTTAGATTGAGTATAAAATAACTCTTCTATTTTTCCTAAAGTAAGTTGCTCTCCCAAGCTATAATAATAAAGGTCTTCCGTTAAAATAAATTTATTACTTAAAAATGTGATTATGATATAACCGACAGACAGGGGAAAAAATATTGACCAGAATTTATTCTTAAATCTTATTTTAGCCATCTTAAATTACTATTAATTTTACCTTTTTTCACAAGTAATTCCTTTATATATACTTTTATATCGTCAATATTACTGTAATCTGTTCGGTAAATATCAACGGCAATTTTTCCTTCTTCCATAATTAAAAAGCGGTCACATAAATTTGCTACTAGGTCTAAATCATGCGAAGATATAAAGAGTGTTTTTTTACCTCTAAATGATTTTAATAAGCTGATTATTGTCTGTGTAGTATGTATATCAAGATTTATAAATGGCTCGTCCAAAACTAATAATTCAGGATTATGTATTAATGCTGCACATAACGAAATCTTCATTTGATTACCAGATGAATATTCCTGTATCTTTTTTTTCTTATAATCATCTATTTCCAAAAAGTTTACAATATCATCAATACGTTTTTGTATTTCTTGTTTTGGTACAAATTGGAACTTACATACAAATTTAAGATATTCATTTGGAGTAAATTCTTCGATATAATATGGTTCACTCAGAACTATCCCCAAGCGGTTTTTATAAGAAACATATTTTCGGTTAACCTGTTTTCCAAACATTAGCACCTCTCCGCTATTGTAGGGAGTTAAGTTGCTCATTATATTAATGGTTGTAGTTTTACCGCAACCATTACTTCCAATTAAGGCTATATAAATACCTTGCTCTATATGAAAACTAAGATTATCAAGAACCTTAAATTTACCATAACTTTTGCAAATTTCGTTAAATGATACAATTTCTTCCATAATAAAATAGTTGTAATATTAAATTAAAAGTTCTCAACTTTATTCAAATAACACTTTATATCATCAAAATAATAAATTAAATACAATAGTATCGTTTGAATAGCAATAATTAACATTATTAATATAGATTTTGCAATAAAGATTACTATACTTGAAAGATTAAAAATGTTATAAAATAATTTATATTGTAAATGGCTATCAGAATTATATAGTCTAATCAATGGTATGAGAAAAAAAACAATTGAAATAAGTATAAAATAATTGAAAGACAATGTGGTCAAAAATATTAAAGAAAAGTTAAACAAAATAAAATAAACATATAGCAATTTTTGTTTAGTCCAGAAAACGTAAAAAAAATTAATTAACAATCTTATTTTTGATACAATGGCCATTCTATTAAACTTTTCTTAACAGTTACATGCAATATTAAAACAATAATAATCGCATAAAATAACTCAATAATTGATATGTAATTATTCTTAAACAGAATTGGCAAACCCATTATACTCCCTAATGGATTGAGTACTAACGGAAAGATGTTTTGCGTGTGAGTAGCTAAGAAAATTAACAAAAAGCAATATGCGGGAAAAATATAACTATTTCTAACATCCCCTTTTTTAGTAAATAATTCCTGGATTAATAAAAATAATATTGAGGTTACAAGTATCTGTATAAGGGAAGAAAATGAAATACTCAATGCAAGAGAAAGCGAAATATGCGGATTTGTAAATGAAATAAATGGAATTAAATATATTAAGAAGTAATACTTACTTTTCAATGTAGTAATTAATTTTATTAAAAATAATTCGAAATAAGTTATTGGGAAAATACAGTAATGTTTAGATTTATAGCTTGGTATGATAAGAGAAAGAAATATGATAGTGAATATTACAGTAAAAGATAAAAGTGAAATAGCACTGAATAAATTAATTTCAGAGTTAAGATCTTTGGAATAAAAAAAATATGATGTATTTAATATAAGACCAAAAAAAATAACTTGGAGAAATAGCTTCTTAATTATAGTCATTAATTCTAATGTTTTGGCTGATAAAGGATAAAAAATCAAACCTGATCTTGATTAAAAATCAGGTTTGGCAATTTAGGAAAATTTTACTAGCTGTTATCGTTGATCTTGTATACAAGAAATTAACGCTGCTTCAGTTGCAACACCAGAGAGGAGAACGCTTGTCAGTGCCATCCAGCCTAATGGGTTTGATAATAATGCAAGCCCTACTGCAACAGCCCCAACCATACCCCATGTGCAATTTGAAGTCCATCTTCCCCATCTTCCACCTTCAACTTGTTCCATTTGATTTAATTCTAATGTTTTCATGATAATTAAATTTAGTTAATAATATAATATGTCATAACAAATAAAAAGAATCTCGCGGTAAAAATTTTACCGCTACTTATTTTCTATAAAATATCTTACTGTTTGTCGATCATATTTTATAGGATATCCTTTTTGCCTAAGGGTATTAATCAAGTTCCTGGCAGTTTTGTCACAACAATTAAATTTTTGGGCAATTTGCTTAGGTGATGAAATTCGGCTATTTTTAATCGCCTCAAGTAAACAATCCAATCTTTCAGAGTAAGAGATATAATCCATGATCAATATATTTTTAATTAAACAATGATTAATTGAATAAATTCAACAAATAAAAAATGGGGGAGTATATAGTTTATTCCAGAAAGTGCAAAAAAGTAACCCTTAAAACTTAATAATTTTTATACCTCATTAAAAATAATTGAAATCGGTAGCAAAAAATGTAACTAAAATTTGGTAATACAGTTTCTTGAAATTTGATAACTTTGTGCAAAGTTTGGGGTATCACCCTACAAGATAATAATTTTAGATTCCGGCACTAAAGGCCGGAATGACAACTTTTTTAAGCCAACCCCTTCCGCAGAATTTTAATAGGATTGTCAGTTCTGTAGGTGTCAAGTAATTCGAGAACTCTTTTATTCGCAGCCATCTCTCGACTCTGCTCGAGATGACTTCTTGCTCGAATCTACTATCTCCACCAATAACTTACTAATTGAGTTTCACTCAAAGAATTTATTTCATTAGGTTTTGGTGCAATGGTTTTGAAAGAATAATTCTTAGCTTCTTGCAAAAACATTTCAATGGGTTCGACCCAAGAATGTAAACTCAATTTAAACTTCCCCCAATGTATTGGAACAACAAATTTTGCTTTCACATCTTCTGCTGCCTGAGCTGATTGTTTGGGCAACATGTGAATGGCTTCCCAATCCTGATGATATTGTCCACATTCGATAAAGGCCAAATCGAAAGGTCCAAATTTATCACCGATTTCTTTAAAACCATTGAAATATCCAGAATCTCCACTAAAGTAAATTTTTTGTTGATTTCCAAGTATTACAAAGCCACCCCAAAGAGTTGACATACGGTTTGTTAATCCACGTCCAGTGAAATGACGAGAAGGTGTGAGCACAATTTTTAAATTTTCATTAAACGCAACTTCATCCCACCAATCTAAATCAATTATATTCTTTGATGGCACACCCCATTTTTCAAGATGAACCCTTAGCCCTAATGGGACGTAAAATTGTTTCACTTTATTTTTCAATTCCTTAATTACTGAATAATCAAGATGATCATAATGATCATGAGTAATCAGCACTGCATCAATTTTAGGTAAATCATTAACAAACATGTGGTTTTCATAATTAAAACGTTTGGGCCCCATCCATGAAAACATTGATGCTCGTTTGCTAAACACGGGATCAATCAATAGGTTCTTTCCTTCAATTTTTAATAAAACAGATGAATGTCCAAACCAAATAAATTGAATCTCAGAAGAATCAGTTTCCTGTTCAAATTTGATGGCATCAATTCTTTTAGTTTTTATTGGTAGATTCGGCTTTTTATTGACTCCCTTTTTCAAGAACTCTTTCAAGGTCTCCCACCGTGGGGCAATCATTTTTGTAATAATCGGGTTAAGAAACCGATTCCCATTATGATTGGTCGAAATCGATAATTGTTGCTTCTTCTCAGAATCCAGATTTGCACCCAAGCTTGGATTAAGGTTATAAATTAAAAATCCTGAAATAACAAAAACAACAATAAAAATCAATCCAAGCATAAGTGATTTTTTTACTTTTTTCATCCTCCAATTTAGGCTTAAATCGGATTCTTTATCAATTTTTCTAATCGATAAACAAAGGCATACTTAACTATTTTCTCATTTCGGATAATTGGAATTTCTTTAACCAATTCAATTTTATTAAAGATACCATTATAGGATCTCCCCGGATGATTAAAATCGTTGCTCATGGTAATATAGTAGCCACTCATCCCGAGTTTCACTCCACCCCTTTTTTTATTTATCCAAGCATATTTATGAATTTGGTCAAGCTTTCCAATTGCAAGAAGTTTAATCCCAAGAGGCTTAGCAACATAATAATCAAGATGTGCAGCCGGAAACCATCTTTGCACGATAATCGCATCTTTTGCGTCCGTTTTATCATTACTGATTAGCACTTCAAATTCCTCCTTAACTTGATCCCAACCATACATGTTTAGGCTAAAATCTGTTTTTCCTGTTTTATTCTTTTCAATTGAATGATCTAAGGGGAATATGCCATAATTAATTTGTCCGAGGCCAATAATTAAAACGCTAAATAAAAGTGCAAGCGAAACTATAATAGGCCATTGGAATTTCTTAAGCGAAGATTTTTGCATTAAGTAAACCGCTGGAAATATTAATAATGTCATGTATGCAGGTCCGGTCCAGTGAGGTAAGGTTGGTTTGAAAAATGAAACTCCAATAAAGGTTAAAATTAATGGAATGCTTAAGAAAAGCAGAAGATGTTGGTATTCTGTTTGAATATTAATACGACGACGAATAACGGCTATTAAAGAAATTAATATTAATACAAATACAACCGGATTATTATAAAGCACTTGACCAATAATTTCTTTAAAAAAATAATCGAATCGAAGCATCGTTTGACTTGTACTTACTCGACCGCCATGAAAAGCAAAACTGACAAAGTCATTTTGAAAATTCCAAATAAGTATGGGAAGACTTAAAATAATTGAGATAAAAATTGAGAGATACAGGGTTTTTGTTTTAAGCCATTTTCGCTCACAAAATATTGAATAAAGGCCAAATCCTCCCCACAAAAATACTGAGGTGTATTTTGAAAGAATTGCCAGTCCAATTGCAATTCCAGCATAAATTAAGTGTTTTTTTTGATGATCAATTTCATGCTGTTTTGTAACAACATGGATAAGGAAATACACACTCAGTAACCAAAAGAAAGTTTGGGGTGCATCTGGCAGAATGAAGGTGCCAGCAATAATAAAACAATAAATTGAACTGCTGAAAAGTAAAACGGCGAATAGTCCTGCCCTATGATTTTTAAGTGTTTTTGTAATTAAATAAATTAACCAAGTACTTCCCATTCCTAAAATAATGGGACCAAGCCGCAGAAACAATTCAGAATCAAATGTTAGGTTAAGTGTAAATAATTGAATAATCCATCCCAACATAGGGGGATGATCAAAATGACTTAATGCAGGGAACATCGCATATGTCCAGTAATAAACTTCATCATTTCCAAATTGCAACACACCAGCAATTAATCCACGTATTAACGCCGAAATTAGAATAATTAAAAGGACAATTGTTTTAATCCGCATCGTTGGAATGATGTTTTCTTTTATTTAATAACCCACTTAGCTGTATAAAATAGTGTAATCATTAATAAGGCAAAAATGATAAATGCACCCATCCTGAACAACCAGGTATTAACAAAATTTATTTGGGTAATTTTAGGCATATTTAAGGATGATCCATTATCCCTAACAACGGGATTTAAGTAAAAGTTATTACCGTTCGGGAAAAATATTTCAGTTCGCACATAGGTATCTTCAGCGAGAATTACATATTTGGCAATACTATCATTTAAAGTGGTAGCCAGTAATTTCCCTTCCTGACCAACAAATCTAATTTCTGTTGCCAACTGATCTACCTCAACCAACAAGGTATCTCCATTAACTTCTACCTTATTTAGCGTTGCAATTTGCTTCAATTTTTCTTTCTTAATTTCATAAGAATCTCCCAACTCACGATAGATTTCAGCACCAAACGAATTACCCATCTTCAATGATTCTATCAGGTTTTCCCGATTAAATACAGCTGTATTTATAAATGTACAATAATGACCTAGCTCATCCGGATTACTTACATCATGGGCATCATCATCGCTCAATATGGTTGCATAATGCCCGGAGGATAAAGCAGCATCCCAGTATTCGAGCGAAATTCTGTAGCCATTTAATACCTCAATTCCAGTATAGTTCGACAAATATCTAAAATCTTCGGGTGAATATCCTCCACGGAATTTAGGATGCGCCACAAATACTAAATTGCTATAATTACTTAAGTGGTTTAAAATGTTTTGCTTGTGATGAAGAGTTTGATAAAAGAAGAAATCTTTCCAATTTACCTTACTTGCCCCTATACATATCTGGTGATTTTTAAAAATTCCGTAACCATGTTCATAAACCGATAAATAGGAATCCCTGTCATTGGCAAACTGATTAATTTTCATATAATCAGAGGTTGCAATCACGTCATATTCCAGGTAAGTGTATAGGCTGTCAATTACTTCATTTGTATTTTTCCTTCCATCCGTGAGTCCTTTCCATGCATAGGATTGAATTTGAAAATTTGCCTTATACCATGATTCAGAATCCATTTCCGCATATGGATTATAAATTTTCTCACCACTAAATTTTACCGGCTCAGGAAATTTATAAAAAGTAGTTCCGATATATGGAAATACCAACAGTGTGATAATAAACAAAATAAGAAACAGGATGGACTTTATTAATCGAAAGACATTTTTGAAGATGAATTTAATCATGTTAGAGTATTTAAGAATGCAAATGTACTATGTTTTATTAAATCATGTGAATCAAGGGTTAAAAATTAAGTTAATAAATGCAGCAGCTAATTTACCAAAGACATGTACCATTAGCCCTTTTGTTGATCTGACTTTGCTAGCTCTTTGAAAATCTGTTTTTTCG
>PIVJ01000922.1 GCA_003353955.1 Bacteroidota bacterium
TCTGTATGTCTGTATGTCTGTATGTCTGTATGTCTGTATGTCTGTATGTCTGTATGTCTGTATGTCTGTATGTCTGTATGTCTGTATGTCTGTATGTCTGTATGTCTGTATGTCTGTATATCTGTATATCTGTATGTCTGTATGTCTGTATGTCTGTATGTATATGTACGTATGTACGTGTGTGTGTATGTGTATGTGTATGTGTGTATGTGTGTATGTGTGTATGTGTGTATGTGTGTATGTGTGTATGTGTGTATGTGTTGTATGTGTGCACCCCAAAAAAACCCTAATAACCCGAATAACAGTCATAGTAGTTAAAACCCTGGCAGACGTCAGAATCTGAAAATCACCGGTAGTGCCTAGGGATGTTCGAGGTGGATGCCTGGGAGTTGCTTTCAATGCATGAGTGCTTATGGGAGAGTGAGAGTGAGAGTGAGAGTGAGAGTGAGAGTGAGAGTGAGAGTGAGAGTGTGAGTGAGAGTGTGAGTGAGAGTGTGAGTGAGAGTGTGAGTGAGAGTGTGAGTGAGAGTGTGAGTGAGAGTGTGAGTGAGAGTGTGAGTGAGAGTG
>PIVJ01000923.1 GCA_003353955.1 Bacteroidota bacterium
TTTCATGACAATTTGGTATAATTCAGATTGCAACTCATCCATTTTAAGAAGTTTTGAATTTTTATGTTTTGATTCTGGAAGTGTAAATGGAACTTGATACATATTATGGGTTAGTTCCGCTGCTTTTTTAACTGACAATTCAAGCTTCTCTAGTTTTAATACTCTTTCTAGTTCTTTATATATGCAGTAAGCAGTGAATGAGATGCAAATATGTGCTTCGATCCTATCTCTAAGCCGGTGGTAAGTAGGCGCCTAATCTTTAAGTCTGTTTTTGACATCCCGAAGGCTTTTTCAATATGCCAGAGGCTCCTGTAATTTTCGATAATTTCATTACTTTTCAATTTTGAGTTAGTTATATACCCTTTTAGCCCATCCCAAACACCATCGTTTTTAAATTTTTCATAGTCAATTCTTATTGAAACACCCCCTTCCATTTTTAGGTATTTGTTATAGCCTCGGTTATTGATATTTGATTTGGTTAATTTCCCTTTCTTAATTTATTTTTCTAAACGGTCCAATCCTTTTTTTCTGCTATATTCGTCTTTGGTTGCCCGCTTGTTGGAATA
>PIVJ01000083.1 GCA_003353955.1 Bacteroidota bacterium
ATATCATCGGATAGTTACGGGCACGAGATAACACATAAGCAAAAGGTAAAATTATGATTGAGCTTTCACAAGAACAAAACCGAGTCAAGAATGATCTTCTAAACTGGGTAGATGATTTTTATGCTGGTAAAACTGACAGGCCATATACAACTATGGCGGGTTTGGCTGGTACGGGGAAAACAACAGTTCTTGGTTTTATTGCAGATGAACTCCGTATTCGACGAGCATACATTAGAATAGGATTCGTCACATATACAGGAAAAGCATCAATTGTATTGAAATCAAAATTAAATAATGTGGGTGATGAAGATTTTATCGGCACAATTCATTCCCTAATTTACTATCCGCTCGTCAATGAAGATACTGGCAAAATTGAAGGATGGACTATTAAGGATGATATGCCCGTTGATTTCATCATAGTCGACGAGGCATCTATGGTCGGGAAGGATATATGGGAAGATCTGTTAGAATATAATATCCCTATTATCGCTATCGGAGATCATGGCCAGCTCCCTCCAGTCGGAAATGATAAATTCAATTTGATGGAAGAACCCGAACACGTCTTGACAGAAATCCACCGACAAGCCCTTGACAACCCAATCATCAAACTTTCTATGGTTGCCAGGGAGGAAGGCTGGATCGATTATGGTGTGTGCGGTAAGGGGGTAGCTAAGCTACACTGGACTGATCCACGATGCAAGCAAATAATTACATCCTATAATAAGGATTCCGATTTGATTGCCCTTTGTGGAATGAACAGAACGCGCGTCCAGCTAAACAAGATGATTAGAGCCAAATACAAATTCAAAGGAGTGCCGAAACCTGGTGAAAAATTGATATGCCTGAAGAATAATAAAAACATAGGCATTATGAATGGCCAGCTCGGATTCTTACAAGAAATAAAAAAGCTGGGTTCGAAATTCTATACCCTACAGATGAAAATGGATGGGTTGAATATGGATATCTGGCCATATGTTTTAAAAGACGGATTCGGTAAAGTATCGTCAAATGATGCATATGCAGAAAGTAACACTCTGGATATAAAGCTTGAACTCGGTGATGAAATAGAAAAATTTTGGAGATCAAAAACACCGGATTACTTTATGGGCCTGGATGAAAAACGTAAAATGAACGTCGATCTTTTCGATTTCGGATACGCCATATCAGTTCATAAAAGCCAGGGTAGTGAGTGGGATCGGGTTATAATGTTTGATGAAAGAAACAGCTACCAGACAGATGACGATTATTCCCGATGGCTTTACACCGGCATTACACGCGCACGAGAAAAATTAATTATAATAGAGGATTTTTAACAATGAAACCTATATTTATAACATGTCCATATTTAAAAGTTTACAATGATGTTGGGTTCAATCACAATAAAGATGTCCCAGGCAGATATAAAGAAACAGGTATCAGTAATTGTGAATGTAAATTATATATGCACGAAAAGGGGAAATGTCCTAATAGAGGAAGATGTGTTATTGCAAGAGAAAAAGATACTTGGAAGCAAGTTTCTAAAAAAAGCTGGAAATAAAGCTAAAGTTTCTTTGACAAGTGCCGATATATAAGATAGTATTAAAGAAACGGCTAAGAAAAGGAGAAACAAAACATGACCGAAATAGAAAAACTTGAAAATTTTTTTTAGAAACGTATTAAAGAAAATAATCGTAGATGGTAAAATAGTTCGGAGGGAGAATGAACAATGCATATAGTTTACAGGAACCAGAGATTTTACACCGATAGAGTCGATTGTGACTTTCACATTTCATTTCATGAATATGGGATAGTTCGTAATCCCAAAACCTCCGAGTGTGTGTTCTGTTTGAATACACTTTTTCATGAAAAGATCGAAGACGGTATTGTAAAGGCTGATATTATATCCGACAATATTGATATAGATAGTGTTAGGGAAGCATTGGAAGAAGTGGATGATGGTTACTTTGATTATATCGGTTCGACTCGTGAAGCTGAAATTAAGAGCTTAGATAATGATCATTTGACATTACATATCATGAATTTAATGCAATATGACGGTACGTTTTATTACGCGTGATAAAAATAGTTCGGAGAGGTGGGCAGCGGTTGCCGGAAACCGGTTAAAGTAGAAGTAAAAGAAATCTACCATGTTGTAAATCACCTCGGTTTTTATGAGTGCTACCAAAACGGTCGTTCCTATAAACGCATTACCAAAACCGGGTTCTGCATCCATTGTGGAAATAAAATTAGCCGCACATAGAAGATTGGAGTGAACGAAGATGAATGAATGGTATTACACGGCTGACCAACATTTCGACCATCCTTTTATGTGTTCCCATCGCGGCTTTTCATCTGTCGCTCGTATGGATAAAATTTTGATAGAAGCCTGGAACGATACGGTAAAGGCCAGTGGTATCATCGTTATATGTGGTGATTTTTTCTGGTCGAAAAATCCATACTACGTTGAGAAAATCCTCAAAAGATTAAAAGGCAATAAAATATTTGTCAAGGGAAATCACGACTATTGGGTCAAAAAACTTAAGTATCCTTTCAGAAGAATTTATCAAAAAAACCTAAAATTTGGTAATGGAAATAATCAATATATCGTTTGTTGTCATTACCCCATGGCAAGTTGGAATCGGAAAATGTATGGAGCATGGCAGATACACGGTCACACGCACGGGAATTATCCACCGTTACCAAATCAAATTGATGTATCTGTTGACAATGCGAAAACAATGTTGGGAGAATGGCGACCATTTACCCATGCCGAAATCAAATATTTATTGACGACAAAGGAGAAATAATGTATCTCGTGATATTCAAAACAGAAGAAGCACCACGACAATGGAAAATCCAAAAATATTCCGTTAAATGGGTCGAAGCACTCAAATTGTGGAACGAACTATCAGAATGTGGGAATGTTGTAGCTACGAAAATTCTTAAAATTGATGTGTTTGCCGAAATGGATATAACAACTTCAAACAAAAGGAATAAAAATGAAAATTGAAAACCTTGAATGTATGAAATGTGGCTGCAAAAGTATTTATGTATATTGTGACGTCATAAAGAAAGTATTAATTGATAAACATGGAGAAGCCGCCGTCATTGTTGAACAAACTGATCTTAATTATTCAGATTACACCAGAGCAGAATGTACCGGATGTGGCCATTCTTTACAATTGGCATTTTTTAAGAATGATATACCCCCCTGGGCCGATATTAGGTAAATATAAACAAAAGGAAAAAGAAGATAATGGAAAATTTTATTTCTAAGAATAGATTGATAAAAAGAATTGGTTTTGATGAATGGTATTCACCAGATGGTAAAAGCCGCCTTGTCAAAGTTGGTGACCGGTATCGAATGGACACCATGTTGAAAAATTGGAGCACTTTCAGAACTGATTATATTGTCGGCCACCGTGACCGTGAATTTCGTATTAAAGAAAATAATCGTAGATGGTAAAATAGTTCGGGGGATGAATAAATGGGATTTGATAATATAGAGATAAAACATGAAGTTGATTGTACACATTTAGTACCGGACTTTATCGGACTTTATAACAATGACCGTGTTACCCTTTATGCACAATGGGATGCTACAGAAAAACTTCAAGATGCATCACCATATCTTGAATGGGGATGGCAAGATGCGCCATGGTATGGCTTCGTGCCATGTGTAAATTATCGAGAATCCGAACTTTATCGGACTTTATAAATTATCGAGATGGGATAAAAATTTCGGAGAGGTGGGCAGCGGTTGCCAAGTAGACTTGAAATCTATCGCCGGTCAAACGGTTGCAGGTTCGAATCCTGTCCTCTCCGCCATCAAGGAGCTAAATATAATAATGTATGAATTCCGTTGTTCAAATTCAAGATGTAAATCAACTATGAAAACCTATTTCTATCCATCGGCGCTTCAATTAAAATGTGTTAAATGTATGGGCACATATAAAAAGTCAAATAAACCTTATAAATTTTCAAAAGATTTTACATGGTCAATAGATTGGGCGAAGAATCACAATGATATGCCGAGGCGAAAAAAGAAAATAGATAATTAAAGGATGTGTGTAATGACTAATCTTGAAATAGAATGTCTTGTAGAAGATTGCTATCACAATAGTGACAATGTATGCCAGAATCCTGATTATATCCGCATTAATGAAATTGGTGAAGTTGAGTGTGTCGACTATTTTGAGGAAGATGAGATAAATGATGAACGGCATCGAATTGTAAAGCTGCCATTCCGTGAACGTTTCTTCCGTGTCATTTTACGTTCTTTTTCTTTTTAGGACGGCCAACCCTGATGTTGCTCCGATAGATATGACGTCTTCGGATATTTTTAGAATACGTGATTTTTGAAAATATTACTTATTTCGTCGGATAATTTCCCATGTCCGACTGGCTACTTGAGTTATTGGAATTAAAAGGTCATTGTCGGAGTGAATATCGTCGTCGTTATCGTCAAATTTAACTATTATGTGTCGGAAAGTTATGTGTGCAATATAGCCGCGCCTACTATCGATCACCACGCCTACATTTTTCCCAAGTTCCTTATCCCATCGAACATAGAAATAAGAAACAATAGAATTTAATAATTTATACAGTGCCATACAAACCGCTACCGTAGCACAGGATTGAAGTAACAACCACCACAATTCCGGAGCTACGGATGAAAAGATTTGCTGGACTATTTCTTGGTCAACTTTCATCTATTAACTTATTTACTTCGCGCCAGTTTAGCAATTTCCTTGTATAGAACCTTATAGAAATGATCTGACATTTCTTGGCCAATGACGTCTTCTGGCCAATCACCAAAATAATCTTTTACCCTATAAATTATATCGTCCATGATACTATAGGCCAATTCTTTTGCATCACTGGTAATATCTTTTTTATTTGGTTTTGCTTCAACGAGTATTAGTTGTTTGAATGTTTTCATTCTATTCCCTTTTAAAATATCAAACTTATTGACAAAGCCACTGAACTTTCATTTCTTTCAGTTTTAAGGTACTGTCTATTTCAACACCTTTTTCATCCGCATAGGCGACAAGCTTTTTCTTGGTGCCGATGGACATTATTTCATAAACCTCTGTCTCAGCATCTTCCAATGACATCCACTCAGATGCCGCAGGTTCAACGATGATCTCGTCCGCTACCTTTGGCATATCAACAACTTTCTTCGCCGCAGGTTTGGCCGCTGGTGCCTTCGGTGCTTCTATAATCGTGAATGTATCAGGGTATAATTCAGCTATTCGGACATCTATCCGGACAGGTGCATTTTTGTGAAGCTGGATGGCTAATTTTTTGCCTGTATCCGGACAATTACATAAAAACTTTTGGGTCGGTCTTTTGTGTCTGCATTTTACTCTCATATCAATCTCCCCTTTTTATATTTACCAAATGGAATTAATTGCCAGCGATTACAACCAGGACATTGACAATAATTTTGTGATATATCCGTTTCGATTTTATTAGTGTCCATATAAGTACCGCAATATGGGCATTTTATTGAGTTCTTGTTCTTCATTCTGATTCTTTAATAATTTGAAACATCGATTTAAAATTTTCTTTTATGCCCCTGGCACGCCGGAATGTTGAAAAACATATTGCAAGTGCTTGTTTTCTTTCATTCTCATCACTTAAATCTTTATATTTGCTTTTGGCCTCCATACATTTAGCCACAAATTCTTTTTCTGTATCTCCGGATTTTACTTCAGGTATCGGCATTATTTTTTCCTTTTAAAATTGGAGCGGACGAGAGTTTTCGATTATCTCCGACCTTCCCGGTGGTGACCAGAACGCTCTACCTTCTGAGCTACGCCCGCTTATATGACCTATTTACCTTTAAATTCTTTCTTAAAATATATTTTTGATTCATCTGACATTGGTGTTTTATCCAATAATTTCATTTTAACTAAAGCGTATATTTCTGCAATATATTCAATCAAGTTTCTTTTTGAATATTCTGTTGGAAATTGTCCTCGATTAAAGTATACTTGGGCCTTATGTTTATCGATTTGTTTTGTATTGGTATACCTATGTGCCAATTCATGTAATACTGTAATTTCTATAGCATCCTTCACATTAGATGTATATGATAAGGATGAATTTGGTGCGGGTGTTTCACCAGTGCTTATTTTTCTTTCTAAATTTCTTATCGATACCTTTAATCGATTGATTGAACCTCTGGCCTTTTTTAATTCCTTTTTGTGGGTAGGAGATAATTTCGATTGATAAGCTTCCCATTTTGATAAACTTATTTTATGGGATTCTAATTCATCATTGAAATTTCTTACTACCTTTCCCGTACCTTTTTTAAGTTTTTTGGCATTGGATAAATTGAATTGCATACCGTCTTTAGATGGTGAATATACTGCCAAATTCATTTCACCCGTTGATCCCGATTTCCATGAAAGAGATCTTAATGGTGTTTTTAAATGCTTCTTTAATGTCTTTATTATAATTGATGCTTCTTTTGGTGCTTTTTTTAAAGACAGGAAACGATATTCAAAAACGTCAGCGACCTTCGGGTCTTCTAAATCTTTAAACGATGGATCTATTTGAGTTTGGGATTCTAAAATTTTCCGATAATTTTTCACTTTTTATTTATCACCAAAAATATTTGATTCATCCCAATCCAAAATATCATCGGCTTCCTTTTCAAACTGATCCGCCTCGGCCGATGTGTCGGTGTCATTTCCGATATCATTCATGAAAGTGTCGATATCGTCCACCATACCACCGTCCATTGAAAACTCCTCATGTGAATATTTATAAAGGGTCGTTGTCATACGATACATCATCTGACCAGCACCAAATTGATAAAATCCCTGTGGCCGAGCGATATGATCTATTTTGAAAAACTTTTGTGAAACTGGATGGTATAGCAGATCAGCTTCAAAAGGTTCATCTTCGCCGGTATCTCTTTGGAAAACGTCCACACCAACAACCAGAATCAATTGGTCGTCTATGGTGAAACCAAATTTTCCGAATAGATCGCCATTCCCTTCGAACTGCTGAAAGTTTTCAATATACATCGTGACAGTTTTATTATCATCGAAATAATTCGTCGGATCTTCACCATAGATATCATCTGGATTACCATCTTGCCGTTTCAGGTACACAAAATCAATGCCAAACATCTCGCTCACCTCATTACACATGCCACGATATAATTGGTATTCGGGATCGGCAGAATCAACAGCATGTTTGAAATAGGGGTTCCCCACTTTATTATCCTTTTAAATTCTTTTTAATTCGTTTATCTTAATTGATTTAACCCAGGATTTGGCATCTTTACCTATTTTTTCATTTTAAAGGCCATTTTAAAGGCCTTTTAGGCCTTTTGCATTGCCTGTAAAGCTGTTTTGAGATTTTACGGCAGTGAATTCAGTCCAATTTTGTTATATCCAATGTAAAATCGGAAGTTCCCAAAACCTTTTTAAAATAGGACTTCAAGGCTTTATCAGCCGCAATGTAACTTTTTACCATCTTGTCTTTTGCCAGTGCACCACCAGTTTGATCCGTCGATGTACGCCATTTCAAATTTCCACTCGAAAAATCTGCAACAACGTAAATTTTTTCCTTTTCCTGAACTTCCATTATATCTTTAAATGTTTTCATAACTCTTCCTTATCTTAATTGGGGGGGTTAACCCCGATGGGATTTTAGATGCGTCTCAATTTTTCCCGACGCATCATCGCCTATTTCCTTTTTACCACATTTTGAACACTGGGCGACTTGATTGCCCCTGGCATTTGTCCATCGATCATATTCACCATTTATCCCGGCAACATGAACTTTTTTAACACCTTCAACAATGCCCAGGCCGCGCATCAAATTTAATGTGTTCATGGCTTTTGTGATTACAGAAGGACCGATACCGGCTTTCAATAATGCCAGATTAATCTGATCCATTGTGAATTTTTTAGTCTTGTCTTTCTTTTCAGAAATTATATCGTGAAAATTTTTCATTTATCGCATCCCCTCGGTATGTTTGAAATATGGGTTCCCCACTTTATTATCCTTTTAAATTCTTTTCTTTTCTTTTTTCTTGGCTGCGCGTCGACAGTCGATACATAGAACGCCCTTTTTGGATACATACTTTTTCCCACATTCGCATTTGGGTATGTCGTCACGGAATAGTCTATCCGCGTCCCCCGAATCCTTCGAAGGTCCAATTGATCGTCTTAGAATTTCGTCAAAAGTTTTCACTCTTATATCGTGAAAATTTTTCATTTATCGCATCCCCTCGGTATCGACTGCATATCTGGATAACCACGCAAAAAGTTCTTTTTTCTTTAACTGGGTCAATTCCTCTCTTGTTTTCACATTGAAAACGATCCAATTTTTGGATGACTTCTTATCATTTGTCGGAAGTGCCGCAACTACACTTCCAGGCACCCGGTAAATGCCAATTCCATCCAACTTTGTCCAGACGGGTTGATTATTTTGGATGGCATCGACGTGCTTATTAAAAGCACTGTTTGGATCGCTATGGACTTTTAAATACCCCTCACCCTCGCGCCGTGAACGTTTTGCAAAACTTTTTAACGCACCCGGAGTATGTTGAGCACCTCCAGTTGGCCGCGCTTCATCTAAAATTTCTCTAAATGTTTTCATGTTATTTCCTATCGATCGGTTTGGCCCATCTATTCCATCTATCAACTGAACCCATGCCCATCCCCATTGCCACTCCCATAAATTTCCGTTTATTGCGTACTGACATCCCGTTCAAAGTTTTTCTGATGTCGTCGTCTTTTAAATGGCCAAGTGACAAACCCATTTTTCTGCACTGACCCAGCATATCCGAACGTCCCATGGTGTTAACACATTGATCGAATTGTTTCTTCATGGATGTGGTTGAGCTAAATTTATCTTGATCGCGCCGGGACATGCCCAATGGAGGACTATAATCACCAACACCGACACCGGCCGTTGTCGTCTCATTGGTTGTTTTAAATAGATCCCACTTAGGCTCACCACCATATACCTTAACTTTTCCAAGCCGCCCTTTTGAGACTTTGCTCAGAGCTTTGTTAAGCTTTGAAACTATCTTCGAGGGTGCACCAACAGACGCCAGTGCCGACTTTATCTGGTCCCAGGTATATCGGTCACCTGATTCGGATAACTCCTCTGTATCGGCCAATGCGCCGCCACCGGACAAAATATCTTTATAGTCTAACATAACCCTTCCTTATAGATATCAAGAAACTTTTTAATGGGTGTGTGCTTTTCCTGTATCTGTATTTTATCGTCTTTTATTTCCCAGGTAATTCCACTAATGGTATTCAAGAAATCACTTGCTCCCGACCAGTGTTCAACCATTATTTTACCTGTGTCGGACGTTTTTAACCGTTTGTATATCCGCCGCCGTTGATAATCTATTTCATCACGTATGATTTTCTTCATCTCATTCATAAATTTACCTTTTTGATCTTCAAGTTAGCATAGGCTTTAGAATTTGATGGAACGACTTGACGGAATCATAAATACCAGCTTGTATAAGGGTATCTTCAAGTCTATCCAGCCGCTTTTGTCCCATATCGGTCAGACGACCTCTTTTCTTCGACGCTTTAAGTTTTTTAATTTCTGCTCTTATATCTTTAACTTTCATTTTAAAA
>PIVJ01000924.1 GCA_003353955.1 Bacteroidota bacterium
ATCAGAATGACCGAGACATAGGTCGTCCCACGTGACTGCTCCTTGACGAATCGGCGAGCTAATTACAAGTTATCGATCAACCTGGCAAATATTTCGGCCAAAAATTAGCAAAACATTCGCCACCAGCGTTTACGATGGGCTACATGTATTGCCATAAATAATGCTGCATCCCATACATAAAGTATTTTTGTACAAGTCTTATATGCCTAAAATAATAAACAACGACGGCTGGCTGAAATACAAGCTCCTTTCGCCGCGATATCCTGCACAAGCACCCCCGTTATTGTACCCAGGTGTGTATGCTCTCTATGCTAAGCATACAGAAATGGGCCACTATATGTACCTAGGGTCCAGGTCGTTACCGCCGCCGACTAAAACATAATGTCCCCTCCTATATAGGAGTCGGGGACATAAAAACGTTTCGACCTATATCTCAGAGAAAGTAGGTCGCGGTGACCTAATTTTTGGTATGCACATATAGGTTACCCATATGGGTGATATGAGCCATATATTGGTCAAATCCATCAATTACAGCACGAACGTGCCAGAGACATGTTAACGCCGAC
>PIVJ01000925.1 GCA_003353955.1 Bacteroidota bacterium
AACCCAGCTATACTTCCAGCTGCTGATTTTATACCTCCAAGAGCAGTAGTCAGAGCGCCTCCAACAGCGGTAAGACCCTCTCCAAATGAAGTTTTACCATACCCTTCAGTTCCAAAACCATCCAAGGTTCCTTCTCTACCTATTTGTCTCATTTGTTTACCTGTAAGGTCACCTCCTTGTGTTACTTTAAAAGCGTCAAATTCTGCTTGAGCCGCTTTACCGCCTCCTAGTCCTTCAACTGCCTTTCCTTCTGCGCCTCCAAAAGCACCTATCCCTGCGGTTAAAGCGCTAGTTCCTGCACTTATAAAAGCGCCTGTTGCTGCTGCATCTAATTGATTTGCTTCATTTCTCTTAGCGTCAGCTTCTAATCCTGCTGCTGCTGCCCTATCATCTTGTAAAGCTGAAATTCTAGCTGCATCCATTTCAGACGCTGCTGCACGCTTCATGTCAATGTCTAATTTTTGCATCGCAAATTTATCAGCAATTTGTCCTGTCCCAATATCCTGGACTTGTTTTACTTTTCCTGCAGTTGCCGCAACACCTCTTTGATCCCCTTCTTGAGCTGC
>PIVJ01000243.1 GCA_003353955.1 Bacteroidota bacterium
TCTCGAGAAGGAGCTACTGTCTAATGGTTGATCTGCCTGGTCAGCAATACCCAAAATCACCAATAGCGGTCTGACGTGAAATTTACAAAAGGTGTAAAATGTTCTCGAAAGCCGACATTCGGTTACCCCTTTGATGCATACAGTTGTTGTAGGGGGGTGCCGCCGTCAATCGATATTGAAAGAATTTTTAGCTCCTCGCCATTTCATGTTGGGTTTAGTTCAGTGGAATGAATCCACCTATTTCCTGAGCGTTTGATATGGATTGTCGATAACCCGTTGTTTTTAGGTGAATATCCGAATGCTTATCATTGTTGAATAAAATAGGTGGAGTCATTCCTCTGAATAAAAGGATAATCATGACTCGCTATTGCTCGTCTCATCTAAGATCAACTCTTTGACTCTATATGAAAGGGTGCTATTATTAAGATCAAATAATTGATGTTACTGGCTTAGTCATGCTTTCAATTTCTAAGAATGAAATAGTATCTCGTTTACACTTTGATAATTTATGGTGGGAAAGTGGAACTGTAGAATCTAGATACAAAGAATACCCTCGAAGATTCTATTTTGAGCCATTCTATAAACTTATTAAAGAGTCTTCTATTAATAGAGCAGCGGTCTTGATGGGGCCTAGAAGAGTTGGTAAAACAGTAATGGTCTACCATTCCGTAGATAGGCTATTAAGTGAAGGAATTCCTCCAAACAACATTCTCTATGTTTCTTTAGAAACTCCAATATATACAGGCTTATCACTGGAAAAAATAGTAAATATTTTTCAAGAAGAGTTCTCGCATAAAAGAGATGAGGAACTTTATATAATATTCGATGAAATACAATATGTTGCTGACTGGGAGGTTCACCTTAAGTCTCTGGTAGATTCATATCCTTCATATAAATATATCGCAACAGGCTCTGCAGCAGCTGCTTTGAAATTAAAAAGCAGGGAATCAGGTGCTGGACGATTTACAGAGTTTTTACTTCCCCCTTTAACATTTGCTGAATATTTATCATTTATTGAAAGAGTTGATGAGTTAATTCAAATTGACGAAGAAAATTGGCATGAAGCCAAAGATATCAATCAGTTAAACGAAGAGTTTATTAACTATCTTAATTATGGGGGCTACCCTGAAGCTGTATTTTCAAAGCTTATTCAAGGTGATAGCTCAAGATATATAAAAAGTGACATCATAGATAAAGTTTTATTACGGGACCTTCCTAGTTTATACGGCATAAATGATGTTCAAGAATTGAATAAGTTGTTTAATGCAATCGCATATAATACAGGAAATGAAATAACTTTAGAGTCTCTATCAAAGTCTTCAGGTGTATCAAAAAATACTATCAAGAAATATATGGAGTATTTAGAGGCTGCCTTTTTAATAAAGATTGTAAACCGAGTAGATGTCACTTCTAAGAAGTTTAAGAGAGCTACAACTTTTAAGGTTTACTTAACGAACCCTTCTATGAGAGCAGCTTTGTTTGGTCCTGTGAGTGAGGAGCATGAAGCAATGGGGAATCTTACTGAAACGGCAATTTTTAGCCAATGGTTTCACAATCAAGATATTGAAAATCTACATTATGCAAGATGGAAAACAGGTGAAGTTGATATTGTCTGGTTAAATATTGCGAATCAAAAGCCATGCTGGTGTGTAGAAGTAAAGTGGTCAGATGTTCCATGTACAGATTCAAGAATGTTAAAAGGTATTGTTGAATTTAGTATGAAAAATGGCCTGCAAGATACTTTGGTTACAACAAAAACTATATCACAAAGCGGCGTCATTGATGGTGTTCCTATAAACTTTAAGCCAAGCTCTATCTACACCTATACACTTGGTGCGAGCATTCTCAAATTTAAATCTATAGTTGAGGTTTTAGCTAAGACATCAAGTGAAGATACTTAACGGAGCATTTAACAAGTCGATGAACATCGTCCAATAAATTGGACTGGGACCTCCACGAGCTTCGCTCGTACCGGCCCGTTATATTGGCGTTAATGTCCGCTTTTTCGTTTTCAGATCATATGAATGTAGAAGATCAGTGTTATATTTGCGGAATTAGTAGGCACACCAATAAACCAAATATTCCCGCAATACGCAGAACCTCAATGTCTGCTTACTCTAAATTGGGTTAGTTCGAGAGAGTCTGAAACCAGTTCAATCGGGCAAAAATTCTTTTTACCAGATCATATTGCTCGGTGAATTCGACTCTCAATGTACACTCTCGGTCACGGCCCAACAGTAGACATGCCCGGTCAGCAAACCCCGCAAAACAACCCATTGCTGCCAATCACGATCATTTACATGCGGTGTAAGATTGGCTCTAGAGCAGTCACT
>PIVJ01000926.1 GCA_003353955.1 Bacteroidota bacterium
TTAGACGAAATTCATGAATGAGATTCATATTTAGGATCGCCAATCTAAAAGACAAGTGTAGACATTGGAGACATGAAATGTAACGGTCTCGAAAATCACTTAGTTGGCCAAAGTCAATTAGACCCCAAAAAAGTACACTAAAATAACAAGAACTACTAAAATTCCCTGTAGATTAGACTAGTGCTAACTAACTTTTTTCTGAGTGCTAATACTTTCAAACATAATTACATGGCACTTACGCTTTAGTTTGCCAACTTTAAAGAGTGATTCAAATGATCTCATAAGGTCTATGTTTTTTAAAATGATGACCATCATTCAACGAAATCTGAAATAACGATGACGGTCATTCAACGATTTTCTACTAATTTAATAATAATTTAATAATGATTGGGTCGATAGACCCTCATACCAGTGTTTTTTGAAAATAGATTTGTTTTGCAATTTAGGATAGGATAGTATTAGTATAGGATAGTATTAGTATAGGATAGTATAGGATAGTATTAGTATAGGATAGTATTAGTATAGGATAGTATAGGATAGTATAGGATAGTATTAGTATAGGATAG
>PIVJ01000927.1 GCA_003353955.1 Bacteroidota bacterium
TACACGATTTATATCATGTGGTTTAAAAACCCCTGCTTTGGAGGTGGGATGGGAGGTGGGAGAATGAATTATTATTCATTTGGGACCACACACCTGATACTATCTTGTAAAAGACCAGTTAGACACTTTAAAGTGTCTTTGTCGTGGACTCTTGGTGTCCCTAAGGATGGATATCTCTCTCGTCTATCTCATAAGAAGTTAGCTCGGCTATAAATTGCCGCCGCGTGCCAACTACTTGTACCCTCAAACTGCCTCTGTGTAATTGTTCACAGTCACCTGCTTGCAGTCTGTGTGTCTGAAAATAGATTGACCAACCCTATCAGACTTTGTTATTGAATACCTTTCTTTCAGCTAGGATTTAATTCACCTTCTACTTTTATTTATTATGGTGTGTATATATAGTAGAAGACTAATATTCATTCTATGGGTAACCGACGAGTAAATACTTCAACTTAAACTCTTCCGCAGGCTATGCGTTTTCATTATTAGGGCTAGTAATGAAAAAACATTTCTTTCCCTATCTTAATATGTTTTTTAAGAAAGTCCATATCTTTGATTTAAATCAA
>PIVJ01000928.1 GCA_003353955.1 Bacteroidota bacterium
CACATTTAGTACTTTTCCACCAGCCGCATTAATTATGGCATGCCCGGCTGCAATATCCCATTCGCATGTTAAACCAAATCGAGGATAAACATCTGCATTTCCCTCAGCAATCATACATAGTTTTAACGAACTCCCTCGCGAAACCATTTCAACCTTCCTTTTTATGCTGTTTTTAGCGAATTGGATAAAGCCCTCTGTCTCCTCACTTCCATGAGATCTGCTCGCTACAACTGATAAAGAATTTCTGTTATTTTGAATTGGCAACGGTTCTGAAAATAAATCCAGATTTCGAGAATTAACGTGATCTAATTTTTTACTTGCATTCACTATTCTATAAGCACCTTCATCAAGTATTCCATAATATAAAACATCTGGAATAGGAGCATAGATTACTCCAAATCTTGAAATGTTATTTTTAATCCATGCAATATTTACAGTGAACTCGCCATTCTTTTTTATAAATTCTTTTGTACCATCAAGAGGGTCAACAATCCAAAATTCTTTCCAAGTTTCGCGCTCAGAATAATTCAATATTTTACCCTCTTCACTTAAAATTGGATAACC
>PIVJ01000929.1 GCA_003353955.1 Bacteroidota bacterium
GTATTACACGCTAGAAGTGGTCTCGGAAATTCGATTTGAGGTCAGGAAGACCCCAAATCGGGGTATTTTAGAAATATCCCCGAAAGCCCGCCCTTCGCCAGGGGGGATTCACGAGAAAACTGACTTCCTAGATCTGGCCCTCGGGTGGGGTTTTGGTGTTTATATGGCTCTTTTGGGCTTAAGAAAGATGGAATTAGGCCAGAACCGGACCTCAAACCACCCAAATGGTATATCTTTATATGGGCTTTAACATTCCATTTTTTATTATATTTCGCAAAAACTCGAGAATTTGGCCATAACTCCGCCAAAACTTTTCGAATTAAAATTCTGAGACCACTTTGAGTCCGCAGTTTTTTATGTTACAGACTTAAAGTGGTCTTAGTTTCTCGATCTGGGATCAAATGGGCTCGTAAACGTCAAAAGGGGCATTTTTAGTACTTTTACACACATTTGCCCGGGTGGGGATGGACACTGTGCCAGTTGAAGCTCGCGCAATAGGTTGATTATGCTCGATTTTAGGCTTTTTATGGGACACTCTGATCTCACGGAAGAAGTCCCTTGCCC
>PIVJ01000930.1 GCA_003353955.1 Bacteroidota bacterium
TAATAATATTAAAATTCTGGAGCAAGGTTTTCTAGATCACTATGGGGGCTTCAATTCTGTAATAAAATGTGGGGGCCCTATATAAGGGTCAAGGAGCAATCAAACTTGAAAACCAAAATGTCACTTTTGGACATTTTGCACTCTGAACTTTACAAATAACAACAAATGTTGTAATGGATAGCATAAATGAATAGCCCATTGAAAGAGCTTTCTGGCAATATATACTTTGTAGGGGTTATCTCTTTCACTAAGAAAGATACTGGTAATAAAGCGAGGGTACCGTCAAACTGTTCTGAGTGTCCTTAAAATACTTTAGATCTCCACCAACAAAATAGGCCAAATCTTGTTAGGTTATTTACCAGAAACAACTTCTTCGGCAGCTCTACCCGCTAAAAGTGAAACTAAACGTGTTAATAACTGATTTCTAGAATACATAGTTTCTTCACTAGGAACATAAGTCGTTGAAGATTTTGTTCTACCACGAGGTATTAAAGAAACCATTTCTACAGGATCATGATATTCTAAAAGTGAAGCAGCTAAAGCATGTCCAACTTCATGGTAAGC
>PIVJ01000084.1 GCA_003353955.1 Bacteroidota bacterium
TTTGATAAAAGACACCAAATCAGGCAGTAATAGAAAAATGACCAAAGCCAAGGCTCTTAGCCTTGGCTTACTATCGTATTTTTGGTGTAAATTTGGGTTTGTGAATTATTCAGGCTAGAGAATTAAAAGTAATTGAAGATGAATTAACAGATCTGGAAAGTGATATTTTAGAATTGCTCCAAGTAGTAACTAAAGGCGAGGAGATTTAAATATGAGTTATTCTAGATACAAAATATATAAAGATAGCGGCATTGATTGGCTTGGAGCACTCCCTGAAGACTGGGAGTTAAAAAAATTAAAGTTCCATGTAACGCTAATTAATCAAAAAATTGAAGTTGATGAAGAATCCCAGAGAAATTACATTGGTCTTGAAAATGTTATTTCATGGAAAGGAGTTGTTATTAAAAACAATGAGAATTATATTCCAGATGGAATTTCAAATACATTTGAATCTGGAAATGTTTTATTTGGGAAACTGAGACCATATCTTGCTAAAGCTTTTGTTGCAAGCGAAGGTGGAATATGCTCTTCAGAATTTTTAGTATTTAGAACTAAAATATCAATTGATAAAAAGTTTTTACTTTTCTCACTTTTAACTGATGGTTTTATAAAGTCAGTAAATTCTTCAACCTATGGTTCTAAAATGCCTAGAGCTAGCTGGGACTTTATTGGCAATATTTACCTGCCATCACCTAATATTAAAGAACAACAAACTATTGCTAAATTCTTAGACAAAGAAACTAATCGGATAGATAAATTAATCGAAAAGAAACAAAATTTAATTGATAGTCTTAAAGAAAAACGGATTGCAGTTATTTCGCATGCTGTTACCAAAGGATTAAATAAAGATATAAGGTTAAGACCCAGTGAAATTAAGTGGCTGGGAAATATTCCAGAACATTGGGACGAAAAGGCATTAAAATATAGTTGCACCATAAATGATAAAGCATTAGCTGAAACAACAGATCCTGAATATGAAATCAATTATGTGGATATAGGAAGCATTGATAAAACGAAAGGGATTGTAAAAAAGGAACAGTATCTATTTGATGAAGCTCCCTCCAGAGCGAGAAGAATTGTTCAAGATGGGGATATTCTTGTTTCAACAGTCCGCACCTATTTAAGAGCTATAGCACCTGTAATTAATCCAGAAGAAAACCTGATTGTTTCTACTGGTTTTGCAGTTGTCAGACCTCACAAAATCGATTCCGATTATTTGTCGTTTCTACTTCGTTCAAAATATTTTGTAGAAAAGGTAGTCTCTCTGTCAGTAGGTGTTAGTTATCCTGCAATTAACGCATCTGTATTAGCAAGTGTTAAAATACCTATTCCTCCAACAGAGGAACAAAAGAAAATTACTCAATATTTGAAGAAAGAAACAGAATCCATTGACAAAATAGTCGGATTAACAGAAAAGCATATCGATAAACTCAAAGAGTACAAAACTGCTATAATATCAGCAGCAGTTACAGGAAAAATAAAAGTATCAGAATAACCATGAGCGCTGAATTTAGAATATCATCATTTGAAGAGTTTTTATCTGTCATTAAAGACGAATTAACTCTAAAACGTCCCTACTACCGGGGGCAATCAAAAAGAAACATTGATGGTTATCCATTAATGCCTTCCATTGGGCGATTTAAACATTTAAAACATAAAGGCTTATCAGAGTTTTATGATTTCGAATGTGGCATATTAGACACTTTTGCAAATCATGTAGTCGGGCAGGTGAATCATTTACCTCGCAACGATTGGGAATACCTGGCATTGGCACAACATCATGGTTTACCCACTCGCTTTATGGATTGGACTACTAATCCTTTAGTTGCTCTATATTTTGCCTCCCGTAATGCAAAACTAAATACAGACAGTGCAGTTTATGTTTTAACAAAGGAAGTCGTTAAATACAATGAAATAATACGTAATGGTGAGAACAAACATAAAGATATTGAGCCGGTTGGTGATTTAACAACAGAGATAAAAGGAGAAGAAGATGACCCTTATAAAGATTTTGAGTTAGATGAAAGTGTAGAAACAGCTCATGAAGCAGAAGGAGAATTTAATCCCTTACCTTCAACAAACAAATTCAATTTATTGAAAGAGGATGTCAAATCTCCATTTGATATTTCTCAAAACATTATTTATGATCCTGCCCATGTTTCACCTCGAATAAGAGCTCAAGATGGAGTGTTTTTAGCTTGCCACCATCCACTTGACCCCATTGATGATAATGATTACATTGAAATTATTATTAAACACGAAAAGAACAATCATAAAAAGATTTGCAAACAATTGGAGCAGTACGGAGTATTCGATAAACAACTTTTTCCTGATTTAGATGGTATGGCGAAATGGTTAAAATATAAAGAATTTGAAACAGTTTAGTACAATAAAAAAACCTGCCATTACAGCAGGTTTAAATCTTAAACTTGATTACGTTCTCTAAAAAGAGAAGAGGCTTTATCAAGTATTACATTACAAATGTATAACATAAGTAATAACAATGCAAGTATAATAACAAATAATATAGCTTATACATATAATGAAAGAGTAACAAAAGATGGTGTTAATTCAATAACTAGTGGAGATACTTATAAAGAAATAGGTGTTAAAATAGTTAATGTTGTATATATTGAAAAGTGAAATAGCGCATTGATTTATGATTTTATATTGGGTTATATCAAACTTAATAATGAATGAATTATAGTAAAATAAGAAAATACCTTTCTTCAGCTCGGCTTCTACGATATGAACAAGTATGTGCAAATGATCAACGCAAAGCCTTAAAGCTATATCAGGCAAACTTAAGGTTATCGCAGGCCTTTTATCCACTTTTATCACTTTTTGAAGTAATACTACGAAATGCTTTAAATGATGAACTTATCAATCACTTTTCTGATTCAGATTGGCTTAAGAACCAGCGAAATATTTTTATGAGCCATTCAAATCTTACCTATACTCACCCTCGTACACAAAGAGTAACTATTAACAATTTTTTAAAAAAGAGTGTCAATAAAGTTCTAAATAATAATGGCGTGGGAGTTAGTCATGGGAAAATAGTAGCAGACCTTAATCTTGGATTTTGGTCCTCATTATTTGAAACAACTCATTATAGCATCCTTCAAGGGGTTCCAATTAGGATTTTTTCAACTCTTCCGACTGGGATTAACAGAAACCATGTAAATCAAAAAATTAAAAAGATTAGAACATTCAGAAATCGAATTTATCACAACGAACCAATAATATTTAACAACAATCCGCAAAATCAAACTATAATTGATTTAACTAGCGCAAATCAAGTCCATAATGACATAAAGGATATTTTCTCTTGGTTAGGGCTTGAATATTGCGTTTGGACTAAAAAAATAAATGATATAGATTTTGAGATTAAGCGAACTAATTATGTCATTTCAAAGTATCCAAAAATTACATACTATTTTAAAAGAATTGAAATTGGATTTATATTATACAAAGAAAGATATCTCAAAAATTGAAAAGTGCAAATATTAAAATAACATGAAAGCAACTACCGAAAAAGCATTTGAAACATATATTGAAGAAAGTTTGCTTTATACAGGAGGCTGGAAACAAGGTACCAACAAAGAGTGGGATAGAAAGTATGCTTTATTTCCCAAAAGAATAATTTCATTTATTAGGGATACCCAAGAGAAGCTTTACCTCAAAATGCAACAACTGCATGGAGATGAATTAGATGGAAAAATCATCTCAACCTTAATAAAAGAAAGGAATTTAAAGGGAACGCTTCATGTTTTGAGGCATGGATTTCGTTTTTTCGGTAAAACTATTGATATGGCTTACTTTAAGCCTGCTCACAACCTTAATGCTGAGGTAATTGCTCTTTATGAGAAAAACCATCTTACCGTTACTCGTCAGGTTTTATGCCATACAATAAATAATGATACCATTGATTTAGTATTTTCCATAAATGGATTGCCTGTTGCCACTTGTGAATTAAAGAATCCTGCTACGGGTCAAAATTGGAAAAATGCAGTTGCACAATATAGGAAAGACAGAGATTGGAGAATGCCCCTATTCAGGTTCAAAACAGCTGCAGTTGTTCATTTTGCTGCTGACACCGATGAAATTCATATGACCACACATTTAAGAGGTGAAAAGACTTTCTTCTTACCTTTTAACAGAGGTAGCCATCCAGGAGAAATAAAATGTGGGGCAGGTAATCCACAGCATAAATCAGGACATCGTACAGGCTATTTCTGGGAAGAGGTATTACAGCGCGATAATTTTCTAGAAATTATTGGACATTTTATGTTTCTCGAAACCAAAGAAGAAACGAGATTGGATGAAAAAGGATTCAAACAAAAATACACCAAGGAAACACTTATATTCCCACGTTTTCATCAGTTGGATTCAGTTAAGAAGCTTGTTAAAACTAGCCGCATTGATAGAACAGGACACAACTATTTAATTCAACATTCTGCCGGTAGTGGCAAAACAAATAGTATTAGCTGGCTTTCCCATCGCTTAGCGAGCTTGCATACCTCAGTTAATGAGAAGATATTTGATTGTGTGGTTGTAATTACTGACAGAAAAGTTTTAGACAGACAATTGCAGGATGCAATTTACCAAATAGAACATGCTCAGGGAGTAGTTAAAGCTATTGATCAGGATTCAAAGCAATTGGCTGAAGCCTTAGTTGATGGAACAAAAATTGTAATTACCACATTGCAAAAGTTCCCGTTTGTACTCAAAGGTCTATTACATGTTGCAGGCGCCGACAATCTGGATAAGCCAGATGCGGAATCAATTAAACAAGCCGAGGATTGGAAAGCTCAAATTGCTGCTCGCAATTATGCGATTATTGTTGATGAAGCGCACTCAAGCCAAACAGGCGAAACTGCAAGAGAATTAAAAGAAATTTTAGGAGCAGGAACAGACATAGATTCTGATGAAGGTGAAACAGATTGGGAAGACCGTTTAAATCAGGTAATGGAATCAAGAGGAAAGCAAAAGAATATCAGCTTTTTTGCTTTTACTGCTACTCCAAAAGGCAAAACATTACAGCTTTTTGGTAAAAACGATGAGCCTTTTCATGTCTATTCCATGCGTCAGGCAATACAAGAAGGATTTATTTTAAATGTACTTGAAAACTATACCACATACGATACTTTCTACAAACTGGTAAAATCTGTTGAAGATGACCCTGAACTACCTAAAAAGAAAGCTACAAAAGCGTTAGGTAAGTTTATGAGCCTTCATCCTGTAAATGTTGAGCAACGGACTGAAATAATGGTAGAGCATTTCAGAAATTTAGTTAAAAAACGCATTAACGGAAAAGCCAAAGCAATGCTGGTAACCAATTCCCGTTTACATGCCGTAAGATACATGCTTGCTTTCCAGCGATATATTGAGAAAAATAACTACACCGACATTCGCCCTTTGGTAGCGTTTAGTGGTAAAGTTCTTGATCCTGATTCAGGATTAGAATTTACTGAACCCGGCATGAATACAGATGTAGTTACAGGGAAACCCATAAGCGAGAGTCAATTACCAGAGAAATTTAACACGCCTGATTTTCAAATATTATTAGTAGCCAACAAATACCAAACAGGTTTCGATCAACCTCTTTTACATACCATGTATGTTGACAAACGCCTAGATGGTGTTCAAGCTGTTCAAACCTTATCCAGGTTAAACCGGATTAGTCCCGGAAAAGAAACACCTTTTGTATTGGATTTTGTAAATAGTGCAGAAGATATTTATAAAGCATTTAAACCCTATTACGATCAAACTTCACTACAAGAAACCACTGACCCTCAATTATTAGAAACTATAAAACATGAGCTTAACGCCATGCAGGTTTATTTTTGGTCAGAAGTTGAAGCATTTGCACAAGTGTTCTATAAGGATATTAACAAACAAAATCCAACAGACCATGCACGAATGCAAAAACATGTTCAACCTGCAGTTGACAGATACAAATCCTTAGAAGAAGAAAAAGCGAAATTATTCAGAGATAAGATAACATCTTTTGTAAGTGCTTATGCCTTTCTAAGTCAGATAATTCCTTATGGTGATTCTGATATGGAAATACTTTATAGCTTTAGTAGATTCCTACTTCCTCATTTACCACGTGAACGAGACTATGAAATTATTAAGCCCGAAGATGATGTTAGCCTACAGTATTATAGAATAGAAAGAGTTACATCAGGCGCAATTGTGTTGGAAGAAGGTGAACCTTATGGAATAAAAGGAATTACAGAATCTGGCACTGGTAAAGCAGAAGATGAAAAGAAACCATTATCAGAAATCATTGAAGTATTAAATACAAAATTCGGCACTGAGTTTTCTGAAGAAGACAGGTTGTTCTTTGAGCAAATAAAAGAAAAAGCAATGAAAGACGACAAAATCGTTCAAACTGCTGAAGCCAATACATTAGATAAGTTTCAATTAGGTATTAAAAAACTTATCGAAAACCTAATGATTCAGAGAATGGCTGAAAATGATGAAATCGTTTCGCGCTACATGGAAGACATAGACTTTCAAAAAGCTGCCTATAGTGTGCTATCAGAGGAAATATATAAGAAGATTTTAAGTAATGTAACCGAATAAAACCAGCAAATATGAAAAAAGCATTTATATATGTAGGACATGCAAATTGGGGTAAATCATTTGCACTAAAACAAATAACCAATGGTAGCAGTCGTAAGAAAACTGCACAAATAAATGATAAATGGGTTTGGGTTCGTAAAATGTCTAATGATGATGATTCTGCGGGACTTCTTGCATTTTCAAAAACCATTCAATCTAAATGGTATGAAAACTTCATCTTAGCATATTGTCCTAATCATGAACATGATCAGGGAGCAATGGATATTTTAAATACATTACAAGAATCTTGCGAACTATACTTTTTTATTCAAGAAATTAAATTCAGTGATCCGTCTCAATCAATTCCTGAGACTGAAATAGCCTATTTACGTAAAGTAGGGACGGTTAAAATCTTATCTGGTCACAATCCTGACACAGTCAGATCAGAACAGTTTCTCTCATTTATAAAACAACATATAGCTATAAATCAATAAAATTCAATTCATGGCATCATCTTCAATAATCAAAATGGGCAACGATGAGTTTATTCTCTATATCCGAAAAAAGACAAATGTATGTTCACTAGGAAATAAAGTTATAGGTAGAAAAATTTGGGATTGGTTAGAACCCAGAGGAGCTACAAAAACAAAAAAGCAGCCACAACATGCATATTGGATTAAAGCTGAAAAAGTGGAAGAATATATGCTGCCCGAACATGCAACTCAGTTTGAATTTGATAGAGCTATTTTACCAGAATTGTACAGTTATTTAGATGAATTAGCAATGATGTAAACCCCTAGAATATGAAGCTCTACAATAAAAGTAAAAATACAATTACATTATTGAAAGAAGTTCCTTTCAAATTGGAAAGGGATATTCAAAACCTATTTGAATCAGAACTTTCAGAACTATTAGGTTTGCAGTTGGTCAAATCAGAGTTTAGTATTAAAAACAGAAGAATAGACACGCTGGCTTACGATCAACAAAGTAAAGCCTTTATTATTATTGAATACAAGCGTTCAAAAAGCAACAGTGTAGTTGATCAGGGCTTTACCTATTTAAATTTAATGCTCGAAAACAAAGCAGATTTTATTATTGAATACAATGAATCATGCAAAGCCTCCTTGCAGCGTAAAGATGTAGACTGGTCACAAACAAGAGTTGTTTTTGTTTCAACCAGTTTCACAGAAAACCAAAAATTGGCTACAAACTTTAAAGACATTGCCATTGAACTTTATGAAGTAAAACAATACGAAGGTGGTATCATTGCCATTAATCCAATTAAGAAATCATCATCTGCAACAAGCATAAAGCCTTTGGCTAAAACTGACGAATCAATTCGTAAAGTTTCGGAAGAGATAAAAGTATATACTGAAGATGACCATTTAAGTAACAAACCAGATTCAATAAAAGAGTTATATGAATTATACAAGGATGCAATACTTAACTTATCTGACGGCATGGAGGTAGATGCAAAAAAGTATTATATAGCTTTTAAAACTAACAAAAACGTTATCGATATAACAATACAGCAGAAAGGAATTAAGATGTGGATTAACCTTAGAAAAGGTAATCTTGATGATCCTAAAAAATTAGCCAGAGATGTATCCAAAACAGGACATTGGGCTAATGGCGATTATGAATTAAGTGTCACTAATACTACTAATTTAGAATACATTATGAGTTTAGCCAAACAAGCATTATAAAAATTGTAATCTTTTTAGATAAATGACCAATCTCACCGAAATATTAAAACAATTAGAAGGCAGACGGCTTGAATTTAAATCTGACTTGCCTACTAATTCGGAATTGGCTAAGACCTTTATCAGTTTCGCCAACGATGCAGGTGGTGAATTTTATTTAGGCATACAGGATAAACCCAGAAAAGTAATTGGTGTTGATAAAACCCTGATGATTGAACTGGAAGAAAAAATCAGCAATATTATTCATGACCAATGCACTCCCATTATTCTTCCTGATATTTCATTTATACAATACGAAGGCAAGCACATTATTATAACAAAAATCCATAAGGGCAGCACCCCACCATACCATATAAAAAGTAAAGGAGTTTCAAAAGGTACTTACATCCGTGTGGGCTCAAGCAATCGTTTGGCATCGCCTGAAATCATTGCCGAACTCGAAAGGCAAAAACAAAACATCTCATTTGATAGCGAACTGCTTTTCTTTAAATCTAATGATGAGCTTAACATTAATTCATTCAAAGAACTTTTTCGTGAAAAAACAGGAGAGGAACTCACCAAACAAGCATTATCTAAACTCGAACTATTTAAAACCGAACAAGGAAAAGAACTCCCAACCAATGCGCTCATTTTATTATCCGATGATGAGTTGCGAAAACAACAATTTCCTTATGCAAAAATTGAATGTGCAAGGTTTAAAGGCACAGTTCCCGGTAATTTCATCGACCAAAAAACCATTGAAGTAAATGTAGGTTTGCAGGCCGAACAGGCTTATCAATTTGTATTGCGGCATATTTCTGAGGGTTCAACTGATTATACGGGCGTTTACCGAAACAACCGCTGGGAGTATCCCATTATTGCCATCCGCGAAGTCATCCGTAATGCAGTAATACACAGAGATTATTCACTTACAGGTAAAGACATTAAAATAGCCATCTTCGATGATAAAATTGAAATAACCAGCCCTGGAAAATTAATGCCATCGGTTGATTTTAGTATTATGGATTCAGGGCAATCCGATATCCGAAACAAAATCTTAGCACCCGTATTTAAACGCCTCGGCATTATAGAACAATGGGGCAACGGATTAAAACTTATATCTGAGGAACTTCAAGCATATCCTGAAATAGAACTATCTTGGAAAGAACCAGGAATAGCTTTCAGAGTGGTATTTACAAACAAAAACTATAAGCAACAGCAGGAGTTGCAGCAGGAGTTACAGCACGAGTTACAGCACGAGTTAGAAAACGAATTGAGTTCCATTGAGACTAAGTTGGGACTAAGTCGGCACCA
>PIVJ01000931.1 GCA_003353955.1 Bacteroidota bacterium
GCTCATAATCCCTCATTAAAATAGCTCCGCTGGATCAGGATTTTTATAATTCAATCCGAGACCAAATAGCTCCGTAGGAGCAAAATCTTTGTAGCTATATAATCGTGTTAGTCTGTTTAGCTCCAAAGGAGCGACACAATCAATCATTCCATTTAAATAAATATTTTTCATTGTATTCAATTTCAAATTTTTTCAAAAATTCCATGTATTCATCCTTAAATGATGTCTTTTTATGATGTTCGGGTTGATTTAAAATATATTTCGCAACAGCATCAATTTTCGATTTGGAATAGGTAAATGCACCAAATCCTTCCTGCCAATTGAATTTGCCCATAATCATTTTCTGCTCGTTAATCCATTTTGAAGAATTGGCTTTGATATCTCTTGCCATATTAGAAATTGAAACGGAAGGATGCAAGCCTATTAAAATATGGGTATGATCAGGATTACAGAAGATAGCTAATGGTTTTGATTTTTTGTTTGATACAATACCGCAAATATATTTTTCCAATTTTTCACGGTTTTTTTCCGCTATTAGATTTTGTTTGCCTTGCACGGCAAA
>PIVJ01000932.1 GCA_003353955.1 Bacteroidota bacterium
GCTGGAGTCACTTCCGGTCATTATGATATCACTTCCGGTCATTATGACATCATTTCCAGCCAGTATGAGATCACTTCCTGTCTACTGGAGTCACTTCCGGTCATTAGGACATCACTTCCGGTCTGCTGGAGTTACTTCCGGTCATTATGATATCAGTTCTGGTCATTATGACATCATTTCCAGCCAGTATGAGATCACCTCCTGTCTACTGGAGTCACTTCCGGTTATTAGGACATCACTTCAGTCCTTATGACATCACTTCCTGTCATTATGACATCACTTCCGGTCTGCTGGAGTCACTTCCGGTCATTATGATGTCACTTCCGGTCATTATGACATCATTTCTAGCCAGTATGACATCACTTCTGGTCTACTGGAGTCACTTCCGATCAATATGACATCACTTCCGGTCTGCTGGAGTTACTTCCGGTCATTATGACATCACTTCCGGTCATTATAACATCACTTCCGGTCATTATGACATCACTTCCGGTCATTATGACATCACTTCCGGTCTGCTGGAGTCACTTCCGGTCATTATGATATCACTTCCGGTCATTAT
>PIVJ01000933.1 GCA_003353955.1 Bacteroidota bacterium
ACTGGCTAATGCATTGAAAACGGAGTTTGACCTATATTTCCATAAAAGTAGGTCGCAGTGACCAAATTCTCGGTATGTAGGTCAATGTGTTCTAGTGGTGCCCAAAATGTCCAATACATGTGATATTTGGCCATTATTGGCCAAATGAGAGGTCAGTTTGGAAAAAAGCGTTTTGACCTATATCTCAGAGAAAGTAGGTCACGGTGACCTAATTTTGGGTATGGGAGTAAAGGTCACCTATATGTGTCATATGAGCCATACAAACTTAAAATCCATCGAGAAATGCAAAAACGTGCCACCATTTACTGACTAATGCATGGAAAATGGAGTTTGACCTATATTTCCATGAAAGTAGGTCACAGTGACCTAAATCGTGGAATGTAGGTCAATGGGGCCTAGAGGTGTCCAAAATGTCCAATACATCTGATATTTGGCCATTAGTGGTCAAATGAGAGGTCATTTTGAAAAAACGCGTTTTGACCTATATCTCGGAGAAAGTAGGTCGCGGCGACCTAAATTTTGGTTTGCAAGTAGAGGTCACCCATATGTGTCATATGGCC
>PIVJ01000934.1 GCA_003353955.1 Bacteroidota bacterium
GGGGATTGGGAATTAATAAGGCGCCGAGCATGCCTTGTTGTGCGGGCTTTCGCGACTTGGGTTCCGCCGACCGTTACCACTCATGCTGTTGTGTGGATATGGCACGAAGGATTACAGAACGTTTGAGGCATCCTGGAGTTGGCATGTGGTGCAGCCAGGTCGTGAGACATCAGCACACACCACCCTAGGCAAAGCATACAAGCTGCATGAGGAGAAAGATAAGGAGGAGGAGAAGGAGAACGAGAATGAGAAAGAGAAGGAGGATAAGAAGGGGAGGCAGAGAGAGAAGAAGGAGAAGGATAAGGAGGATGTATTTACAAAAGAGAAAGGAGGAAAAGGAAGGAAGCACTCATGCAGCTCAGCTGGATAGGTGCCAACTCTAACCTAAAACGCTCCCCATAACCACACAAAGCACCAGGTCGCATATAGCTTCAGGGGGTACCCATAGGACATCCCCATACCTGGTGGCGGCACTTGGTCCCGCACAACAAGGCATGCTAGACACCGGTTTTTAGTGAGTTAGAGTTAAAGGGAATGTTGGGGAGGTGGGAGGGCTGGG
>PIVJ01000935.1 GCA_003353955.1 Bacteroidota bacterium
TCTTTTGAATAGATACCCTGATGCCTCCCATAAAAATTATATCAAAATATCACTTATTTTCACTATTTACTTCCTACGCCACTGTAAACTATTTTAAAACACTCAAAAATGCTCTTTTTTTATATAAACATTATTTTAAATTGTAAATTATTTTATTAAATCCCTTACGAGAAAAAGTAAACCACTAAAAATACATCATTTTCATAAAATATATCAAAATATCACTTATTTCTTCAATTCCCTTAGCACGTTCCCTCAAACTATTTTAAAACACTCAAAAATGCTCTTTTTATATAAACATTATTTTAAATTGTAACTTATTTTATAAAATCACTTTTTTCAGATCGCTCAGAACCTTTCAAAATCTCAAAATACCACACCATATCTCAAATCCTGAGAATTCACCACATTTGAACACATTCGTACAAAATAACACCCTTAAAAAAGCACTTTTTACATGCCGAACTCGGTACTAAAAACCTTACAGGCTGATGTTTCGTAATTTAATCTAGAGCGGTAGGAATCTAATAAAAATGTGTAAATAAAATAAACAGTGCTC
>PIVJ01000018.1 GCA_003353955.1 Bacteroidota bacterium
GCTATCATGATGGATTCTATTTTATTTCGCCCCAAGAGGCGGGGAATGTAACCCACAAGATCCTGAGCGGAAGCCGAAGGATCACTTCGCTTAATTAATTTTGTTTCACAAAATCAAAGCCTCACTGATTAAATATCGGGGCTGTAAGAAATAATTAGTGAAAGACAAGCAGTGATGGGGCGTAATATCTTCTCATATCTTTTTACTTGAAAGTTAAAAATCCCGTCAGTAAGTAAACCCTGACCGGAGAGCCGACTTAATAACAACCCTTAATAATCCGTTTTATATATGAATTAACTTACATATATCATTATTAAACAAGAGGGGTTTCCCCTCATTCATTTTCAATGTTTTTTTATATAATTTGTTATCCAGCTACCTATTTCCTTGGTGCCAAAAGATTTTCCATCGCCGGAAAGTTCTTCGGAAACCACTCCTTCTTTAATCGAGTTTTCAACGGCCTCGTTAATTAAAGCTGCTTCTGTGTTTAATGAGAGTGCATATTCAAGCATCAGTGCTGCCGAAAGTATTGTAGCCACAGGATTTGCAATATTTTTTCCTGCTGCTTGTGGATAAGAACCATGAATAGGCTCAAAAAGCGAATGCTGATCTCCAACAGAAGCTGAGGGTAAAATCCCCAATGAGCCACTGATTACACTAGATTCATCACTTAAAATATCACCAAACATATTTTCGGTTACCATTACATCAAATTGTTTTGGCCATTGAATAATTTGCATTGCGGCATTATCAACAAACATATGTTCTAACTGAATATCAGGATAATCCTTCGACATTTCCTGAGCGACCTCACGCCACAACCTTGAACTTTCAAGCACATTAGCTTTGTCGACCAGGGTAAGTTTCTTCTTTCTTTTACCCGCCATCTCGAATCCAAGCTTCATTATTCTTATGATCTCATCAACGGAATACACACAAGTATCAAAAGCTGTTTTACCATCTTTAGATCGCCCTTGTGGCTTACCAAAATAAATACCACCTGTTAGCTCACGCAAGCAAACAAAGTCGACTCCTTCAATTATTTCTTTTTTTAGGGGTGATTTTTCAATTAAAGATGGATAGCAAACCAACGGACGAATATTTGCAAATAAGCCTAAACGCTTTCGCATTTCGAGCAACCCTTGCTCCGGCCTGACTTTAGCTTTTGGATTATTATCATATTTGGGATCGCCAATGGCTCCAAAGAGTATTGCGTCAGCCTCTAAACAAAGTTGATGGGTTTCTTCAGGGTATGGGTTCCCGCATTTATCAATAGCCGTTGCGCCAACCATGCCATATGATAGTTTAAATTCATGATTAAAATTTTCACCAATGGCTTTAATTACCTTTATTGCTTGTTCAATAATTTCAGGCCCTATTCCATCGCCAGGTAATACTGTAATATTAAAATTCATCTGTTAATAGTTTCATTTAATTAATTTATTATTTATTTAATTAGACCAAAGCTAGTTTTGCTTTATTCTTACTGTATTCGTACTCAACCAGGTTAAGCATTTTTTCCGTGGCAATAATAGCGGCCGACGTTTGATCGGTTTCCAGGCCTCTTGTTTTAAACTCGCGATTTAAACGCCAGGTAATTACAGTTTCAACCAATGCATCTGTTCTTCCTCCGGGAGGAATTGAAACTGTATAATCAAGTAATTTCGGGAAGGGTTTGTCCAACCTTTTAAAGATTTTCTTTAAAGCATTCATGAAAGCATCGTATTGCCCATCACCCACAGAGTTTGCTTGATAGCTTTTCTCATCAATATCAATGATAATAGAGGCCGCTGGCTGTAAACCCTTCGATAATGAAATAACGTAATTTCTAATTTTTATCCGATCAGGAATCGATTTACTTTTCAGAACATCTGCAACAATAAAGGGAAGATCATCTATGGTAACTATTTTTTTAAGATCACCCAATTCAATTACCCGATCGGTAACTTTCTTCAGTGATTCAGCATCCAGGCTCAAGCCCAGGGTTTTCAGGTTATTTAAAATATTTGATTTACCGGAAGTTTTGCCCAGGGAATAACTAATTTGACGACCAAATCTTTCGGGTTTTAATTCATTCTGATAAAGTTTATCCTTATTATCACCATCGGCATGAATGCCGCTACATTGGGTAAAAACGTATTCGCCAATTAAAGGTTTATTAACTGGAATACGGATGCCTGAAAAGTTTTCAACAATTCCGCTAATTCTATTTATTTTTTTCTCATTAACAGCGGTTTCCGATTTCATTTGATCCTTAGCAACTGCAATAACACTTGACAATGGTGCATTGCCTGCCCGTTCTCCCAATCCATTAATGGTTGTATGAAAAGATCGTATCCCCGCTTTAAATGAACTCACAACATTGGCAATCGCAAGATCGTAATCATTATGCGCATGAAAATCATAGTTTAATGTAGGATAACGTTCAATCATTTGTTTACAAAATGTAAATGTTTCGTCCGGATTTAAAATACCGAGTGTATCCGGGAGCATATACCTATCAATTTCAGCATCGCATAATTTATCCATAATTTGAAATACATAATTAGGAGAATGTCGCATTCCATTCGACCAATCTTCAAGATAAATATTGACACGAATACCCATCTTCTTTGCATTCCTTGTAAGGGCAATTATATCAGCTACATGCTCTTCAGGAGTTTTACGAAGTTGCCCTTTCAGGTGTTTTAATGAACCCTTACATAATAGATTTATAACGCTCCCGCCTGCTTCCTGTATCCAGTTTAAGGACATCAATCCATCAACAAATCCCAGGATCTCAATTTTATCAATGAAACCATTCTTTTGTGCCCATTTAGTTACCCCCTTAACTGCTGAGAATTCACCACTCGATACCCTTGCTGATGCAATTTCAACACGGTCAACCTTTACTTCATTGAGGAGTAATTTTGTGATACTTAACTTTTCAGAATCGTTAAATGACACCCCTGTAGTTTGCTCTCCATCACGAAGTGTTGTATCCATTATTTGTATCATCTCTTTCATTTTCAGCAATTTATTGTTATAGTAGATTACAGGCTATTTTTGACAGTAATGATTGTAACAATATTAGAACGCTGTATTCCTAGACTGTTCATATTTTTCAATATCAGTAAGCATACTTTGCAGATAAGAAAAGTCATCATAGCCTTTAATTAAACATTCTTTTTTGTAAGCATTAATTTCAAATGAGTATTTAATTTTCTTTTCAGTAATAATTATTTTTTGATGAGCCAAATTTACTTCAATCATTGAATCAGGTTCGTCTGCCACCTGCTTCATGAGAACAGCCAATTCATCTTCACTCACCTGAATGGGAAGCAAGCCGTTATTGAATGCATTGTTTGTAAAAATATCAGCAAAATAACTCGAAATTATTGCCCTAAAACCATAATCGTATAACGCCCAGGCAGCGTGCTCACGACTCGAGCCACAACCGAAGTTTTTTCCAGCAAGCAAAATCTTCCCCGAATAGCGTTGATCATTTAATTCAAATGAAGCGATCTTATTTCCCTTTTCATCATATCGCCAATCATGAAAAAGTTTTTCACCAAATCCCTTCCGTTCGACAGCCTTTAAAAAACGCGCCGGAATTATTTGATCTGTATCAATATTTTCAGTTGCCAGCGGAACTACCGTGGATGTAAATTCTTTAAATTTCTTGAAACTCATTTTCTTAATCGTTTTATGTTTTAATGTTTTATAAATACTATTCTAATAATTCTACCGGATTGGTTATGACACCTGTTACTGCAGCTGCAGCTGCCACCAAAGGACTTGCCAATAAAGTTCTTGCTCCAGGCCCCTGCCTTCCTTCAAAATTCCGATTGGAAGTTGAGACTGCATAATTACCTGCCGGAACTTTGTCGTCGTTCATTGCCAAACAGGCTGAGCAACCCGGCTGACGTAAAGCAAAGCCTGAATTTTCTAATATTTCAACAATCCCTTCTTTTCGTATTTCCTTTTCAACTGATTTGGAACCCGGAACAATCCATGCAGTTATATTATCTGCTTTTTTTCTACCTTTAACAAGATTAGCAAACATTCTAAAATCCTCAATCCGTCCATTCGTACAGCTTCCAACAAATACAAAATCAACGGGTTTCCCAATGAGCTTTTCTCCTGCTTCAAATCCCATATAATCAAGTGCCTTTTTAAAACTTTCATCGGCATTATTATGCGGAATTCTACCTGTAATATCCATTCCCATACCCGGATTAGTACCGTACGTAATCATCGGAAATATGTCTGCAGCTTCATAGCTATACTCCATGTCAAATGAAGCTCCTGGGTCAGATTTTAGTAAAGTCCATTCCATTATTTTCTTCTTCCAATCCTCACCACTCGGGGAATAATCCTTCCCTTTTAAGTACTCAAAAGTTAATTGATCAGGGGCAATAAGCCCACCACGCGCGCCACATTCAATACTCATATTGCATAAACTCATTCTTGCCTCCATGCTTAGATTGCGTATGGTATTGCCTGCGAATTCAATGAAATATCCGGTACCTCCACTACTGCTTATTTTTGAAATAATGTAAAGAATAATATCTTTTGATGTAACCGCTTTGTTGAGATTTCCATTTATGGAAATTCTCATTTTTTTAGGCTTGGATTGCATAATGCATTGCGTACCAAAAACCATTTCTACTTCACTGGTACCAATTCCAAAAGCAACAGAACCAAGTGCTCCATGCGTTGAAGTATGACTATCTCCACAAACAACTGTCATTCCCGGTTGCGTTAAACCTAATTCAGGACCAATCACATGAACGATTCCTAGGTTGTCGTGATTCAAATCAAATAATTTAATTCCGTGGGCTTTGCAATTTTCCTCAAGTGTCTCCACCTGATTTCTGGATAATAAATCCTGAATTGGAAGATGTTGATTCTCCGTAGGAATATTATGATCCATGGTAGCAATCGTTTTTTCAGGCCGCAAAACTTTTAATCCTCTCCCTTCAAGATTTCCAAACGCTACAGGGCTTGTAACTTCGTGTATATAGTGTCTGTCAATATAAAGTACATTTGGCCCACCCGCTACTTTTTTTACGACATGTGAATCCCATATTTTATCAAATAGTGTGTTATTTTCCATTTCAATCAAGATTTACTTATTATTATCTTCTATCAATTCTTTTTGTTGATTTACCTGTCTTCCGTTATGACTCATTTTATTTATGGCATCAAGATATGCTTCAATTGATGCAGTGATAATATCAGTGTTGGCTCCAAATCCATAATAAACCTGCTCATCATGCAATACCTGCATGTGAACCTTCCCAATGTCATCACTCCCTCTTGTCATTGCTTGAATAAGAAACTCCTGTAACTTAGTTTTTCTATGAATGATACTTTTAATAGATTTTATTGCGGCATCCACTGGTCCATTTCCAGATTTGGTAGCTGAAAACTTTTCACCTGCAATATCCAATTGAATTGTTGCCATTGGAATTAAGCTTTTTCCGGTTACTACCTGAAGAAGATCTAGTTTTATTCTGCGTTCTTCAGTCTTCACATCGCCAACTAACAGCATAATATCATCATCATTAATATCTTTCTTTTTATCCGCTAGCAATAAAAATTCTTCGTAAACCGAATCAAGTCTTTCTTTACTCAATTTTATATCTAATATTTCAAGCCTGTTGTTTAGCGCAGCACGGCCACTTCTCGCTGTAAGTAAAATTGAAGATTCATTGATTCCGACATCTGCGGGATCAATAATCTCATAGTTTTCACGCCTTTTCAAAACACCATCCTGATGAATTCCACTCGAATGTGAAAAAGCATTTCGCCCAACAATTGCCTTATTGGGTTGAATTGGCATATTCATCAAGCTGGAAATCATACAGCTTGTTTTATATATCTTTTTAGTATTGATGTTGGTTTCAACTTTTAGTGAATCATGACTTTTTACAATTAAGGCAACCTCTTCAAGCGATGTGTTACCGGCTCTTTCACCAATCCCGTTCACCGTCACCTCAACTTGTCGAGCACCGTTCGTAATTCCGGCAATTGAGTTTGCTGTAGCCATTCCTAAATCATTATGACAATGGGTAGAAATTACAGCCCGATCAATGCCCTTCACGTTTTCATACAGATATTTAATCTTCTCACCATACTGTTCCGGCAAGCAATATCCCGTCGTATCAGGAATATTAACCACCGTTGCTCCAGCTTTAATCACTGCCTCAATAACTTTGGCGAGGTATTCATTTTCAGTCCTCCCAGCATCTTCGGCATAAAACTCAACGTCTTCAACAAAGCTTTTAGCATATTTAACACAGGCTATTGCGCGCTCAATGATTTCATCCTGATTAGAGTTGAATTTGTAGTTAATGTGATAATAGGAAGTTCCAATACCGGTATGTATTCGTTTTCTTTTTGCATATTTTAATGCCTGAGCTGCTACTTCAATATCCTTTTCAACAGCTCTGGATAATGCGCAAATTGTTGGCCAGGTGACTGCTTTTGAGATCTCCACAACCGAATTGAAATCGCCGGGGCTGGAAATTGGGAAGCCTGCTTCGATTACGTCAACACCAAGTTCTTCCAATGCCTTAGCTACTTCAATTTTTTCAACTGAATTTAACTGACAACCGGGAACCTGTTCCCCATCCCTTAAAGTGGTATCAAAAATAAATAATCTATTTTCCATTGTTTTAAATTTTTGTATTAAGAAAAAAAAGAAGCTTAATTGTTTTCAGGGCGTAATCCTCTCACTGCAGATCCAACTTTCCACATTTCACTATTTCTTAATTCACTAAGTTCTGCGTCAAGTTTTTCACGATAATCAGGTTTACTGTTTGCTTCAATAACTACTCCGGCTTCATTCGCTGAAGCGACCTCTTTATAAAGTTGATCAAAAACGGGTTTGCTTGCATCGCGAAACTTCTTCCACCAATCTAATGCACCGCGTTGCGCTGTGGTTGAACAATTCGCATACATCCAATCCATTCCATTTTCGGCAACAAGCGGCATTAAACTTTGGGTTAATTCTTCCACGGTTTCATTGAAGGCCTCTGATGGAGAATGACCATTTTCACGCAAAGTTTCAAACTGAGCAGCAAATATTCCTTGTATTGCTCCCATCAATGTGCCTCTTTCTCCTGTTAAATCTGAATAAACTTCATTTTTGAAAGTGGTTTCAAACAAATAACCGGAACCCACGCCGATACCCAATGCAGAAACCAGATCCAAGGCTTTTCCTGTAGCATCCTGATGAATAGCATAACTGGCATTTAAACCACGACCTTCTAAAAACATTCTACGTAAACTTGTACCTGATCCTTTGGGTGCAATTAAAATCACATCGACATCTTTTGGTGGAATAATATTCGTTTTGTCACCGTAGGTAATTGCAAAACCATGTGAAAAGTATAGTGCTTTCCCGGGACTTAGATGCGCCTTCACTCTTGGCCATAAGGCAATTTGACCAGCATCAGAAAGCAAATATTGTATGATACTTCCTTTTTCGCAAGCTTCATCAATCCCGAAAAGATCTTTTCCCGGAATCCATCCATCACTAAGGGCTTTATCCCACGACTTTGAATTTTTACGTTGACCAACAATCACATTAAATCCGTTGTCTTTAAGATTTAAGGATTGTCCAGGTCCTTGCACGCCATAACCGATAACAGCAATTACCTCTTCTTTTAATACTTCACGTGCCTTTTCTAATGGGAATTCTTCTCTGGTGATAAGGCTTTCTTCAACCCCTCCAAATTTCATTTTTGCCATCTTGATTTAATTTTAATGATTAATATTTTATTGTTAATTAAGTTTTCAAATATTGATTTGTTTCATCATAATCTCTATTCTTATTCAATAGAATTACTTTTCAATTTTCTTCAGATAATCACTTAGTAGTTCTTTTTTGAGTCGTGTGATTGCTACTCTGCCGGAACGAACAAATTGAAGCATACCATAAGGTCTTAATTCTTCGAAAAGCTGCTGGGTTTCTCTTTTATGTCCGGTTTTCTCGATAGCCGTAAACTCTTTTGTTACTTCAAGAATACGGGCATTGTATTTTCGAATGATCCCTTCCACTTTATTTGATTCCGTAAAAGTTGAAGTTTCAATTTTGTACATTGCCATTTCCTGATGTAAGATTTCACTATCACGTAAAAAGAATGTGCGCAAGATATCAATTTGCTTATCAAGCTGTTTGACTAGATTTTCAGCTGTGTTTAAAGCACATCTTACAACAATGGTGAATTTAAATACGCCTTTTATTGCCGATTCGGAAACGGTTAAACTATCAATGCTCAATTTCCTTTTTGTAAAATTGATCGTTATTCGGTTCAATAATCCAATACTGTTTTCCGAAAAAATTATTATGGTAAATTCCTCATTCATGATTTTAATTCAATATTATTGCATATTTAATTTTCATCCCCAAAAACTACTTGGTCAACTGCACAACCTGCTGGTATCATCGGAAAAACATTTCCTTTCGTTTTAACTTTTATTTCCAACAGATAGGGTTGATCACTATCCCACATTCTTTGAACAGCCTCCTGTAAATTATCTCGATCGGAAATACATTCACCCTTAATGCCATAAGAGTCGGCTAATTTCACGAAATCAGGGCTGGTCATTGCTGTAGAAGCGTATCGTTTATCAAAAAACAACTCTTGCCATTGGCGTACCATTCCTAAATAACTGTTATTTAAAATGATCATCTTCACAGGTATTTTGTTGTGAGCAATTGTCCCTAGTTCTTGTAATGTCATTTGAAATCCTCCGTCTCCTGAAATTGAAACTACTTTTCTGTCGGGTGCTGCGATTTTTGCTCCCATGGCTGCCGGTAAACCAAAGCCCATCGTTCCCAATCCACCGGAGGTGATATTACTCCTTTTATTTTTAAAATTGTAATACCTGGAAGCAATCATTTGATGCTGTCCTACATCGGTTACGATAACAGCTTCTCCCTCGGAAACAATATTTAGTTTCTGCATTACTTCACCCATTGTGATTTTTCCTATTTCTGGGAAAAGTTCTTTCTTTATTACACGTTTTTGCTCAGATTGATCAATTTTTTTAAAGCTATTGCGCCATTCTTTATGTGAGTTTTGACTGACCTTAGTTGTTACTTCTGCCAATGTATGCTTCACGTTCCCCAAAACTTTCACATCGACTTTGATAATTTTATTTACTTCCGCTTTATCGATTTCAAAATGAATTTTCTTTGCATTGGGTGCATATTCAGTAACTTTCCCGGTTACCCTATCGTCAAACCGCATCCCAATTCCAATGATTAAATCTGCTTCATTGGTTTTAATATTTGGTGCTGCATTTCCATGCATTCCCAACATTCCTGTATACAATTCATGATCATTAGGTAAAGCTGAGAGACCAAGCAATGTACTTGCGGCCGGGATGCCTGTCTTTTCAAGAAAGGCTATTAATTCGAGTTCGGCTAATCCAAGAGTTACCCCCTGCCCAAACAATACAAATGGTTTCTTTGCATTATCAATTAATTCTACTGCTTGTTGAATATATAAATCTTTGGTTACAGGAAGCGGAATATAGCTTCTTATTTTATCACATTTTTTATAGTGGAAATCTACTTCGCCAACCATTGCATCTTTCGTAATATCCAGCAGAACGGGACCCGGACGACCTGAACGCGCAATATAAAATGCCTTGGCAACAGCTTCAGCTATTTCATTAGCGCGTGTAATCTGGAAATTCCATTTTGTTACAGGCATGGATACCCCCACAACGTCAGTTTCCTGAAAAGCATCTGATCCAAGTAAATGGGAAAAAACTTGCCCTGTGAAACACACCAATGGTGTGGAATCCATAAATGCATCAGCAATTCCGGTTAACAGATTCGCGGCACCGGGACCTGAAGTCGCAAAACAAACTCCCACTTCTCCGCTAACCCTGGCAAATCCCTGAGCAGCATGAACCGCCCCTTGTTCATGACGGGTTAAAATATGATGCAATTTATCATCGAAATCCATAAGTTTATCATATAGTGGCATAATAGCACCACCCGGATAACCAAAGACGGTTTTGATATTTTCGATTACCAGGGCCTGTAATATTGCTTCTGAGCCAGTAACTCGTTTATGTTCTTTCCTCTTAATTTTCTTTTGATCGAGCGTTATTGTTTCCATTTCAATCAAGCTTTAGTTTATTAATTAATTCTATATTTTTATTAAATCATTCTTATTGCACCCTTATCAGCAGATGAAACATGGGCAGCATAAATCTTCAATGCCAGGCCTACTTCCCTACTTCTATCTTCAGGCTGATAAACCCCGTTATGTTTAGCTTTCAATTTTGATTTTCGTTGAGACAAAATTTCATCATCCACCAATAAATTGATTTTTCTTTCAGGAATATTGATTTCAATAGGATCGCCATTTTCTATCAATGCGATAGTACCACCAGCAGCAGCTTCGGGAGAAACATGACCAATCGATAATCCAGATGTACCACCCGAAAATCGACCATCTGTGAGTAATGCGCAAGATTTATCCAATCTTTTGGCTTTTAAATATGAGGTTGGATAAAGCATTTCTTGCATGCCTGGCCCACCTTTTGGCCCTTCATATCGGATAATTACAACATCACCGGGATTAACCAAATCATCCAATATTCCATTGCAAGCATCATCCTGAGATTCAAAAACCTTGGCCTTACCGTTAAATTTTAATGCTGACGAGTCAACGCCGGCAGTCTTTACAATACAACCGTCTTCTGCCAGGTTACCAAACAATACAGCTAATCCACCATCCTGACTATAGGCGTGTTCAATTGATCGAACGCAACCATTCACTTCATCAACATCTAATTTCTTATAATAGTTCCGTTGTGAACCCATTACCAGATTAGGGAATCCGGCAGGTGCTGATTTGTAAATCAGCTGTGTTTTCTCATTTTGATCAGGTTTTCTGACATCCAAATCTTCCAGTGCTTGTGCCAGAGTGGGATAAGAAATATTATTTACGGAGGTGTTTAATAAATCATTACGATCTAATTCTGCCAATATCCGCATTACCCCTCCTGCTCTATTTACGTCTTCAACGTGATAGTTTGAACTTGGTGAAACTTTACATAATACTGGTATTTTTTTGGAAAGGGTATCCACATCCATCATGTCGAATTCAACTTTTGCTTCGTGTGCAATTGCGAGGAGGTGTAAAATGGTATTTGAGGATCCACCCATTGCAATATCCAGTGACATCGAATTTATAAATGCATCTCGTGTTGCTATTGATCTCGGTAAAACGCGTTCATCTTTATCACGGTAGTATTTAAAAGTGTTTTTCACAATCGTATTTGCGGCATCTTTGAATAACTCTTTACGATTTACGTGGGTTGCCACAATCGTACCATTACCAGGCAAAGACAAGCCCAGAGCTTCAGTCAGGCAATTCATCGAATTTGCTGTAAACATTCCTGAACAAGATCCACAAGTTGGGCAAGCATTTTTCTCGACTACAGAAACATCCTCATCAGAAATATTTTCATCGACAGCTAATACCATTGAATCTACTAGATCTATAGCGTTTCCCTTAAATTTCCCTGCTTCCATGGGGCCTCCGGATACAAATACAGTAGGAATATTTAAACGCATTGCTGCCATAAGCATCCCCGGAGTAATCTTATCACAGTTTGAGATACATATCATTGCATCGACCTGATGCGCATTACACATATATTCTACACTATCGGCGATTAAATCTCTGGATGGCAATGAATATAACATTCCGTCATGACCCATTGCAATACCATCATCGATGGCAATAGTATTGAATTCAGGTGCGAAACATCCTTGTTCTTCAATAATATTTTTCACCATCTGACCAACCCGATGTAAGTGTGCGTGACCAGGCACCATTTGTGTAAACGAATTTACAACGGCAATTATCGGTTTACCGAATTGCTGTTCTTTCATCCCGTTTGCACGCCAGAGACTTCGGGCACCTGCCATCTTTCGTCCTTTGGTTGTAGTATTGCTTCTTAAGTTTTCCATATTCGTTTAAATAAAAAAGCCTTTCTAAATTGAGAAAGGCTTTAAATTAAAATAACTCACCTTATCTCACCTCCGTAACAGAAGAAGATTAATAACAATAATTGTAATAATGTTTAGCGAATTGTTAATTTCCATTTTTTATTTTTGTGAGATATAAAGCCATTCTCTTTCTCTAATTGAGAATAACTTAACTATTTTTTATATCTAACAACAGCCTCAACTTGTACGCTGTACGAGAAGAATAATGTTGTTAATTTTTATCATGATTTATTGTTATAAATTTAAGCAACAAATGTAGATACATTTTATAATACAATCCAAACATTTTTTGTACTTTTTTTAAAATCCTAAATTTTTTGTATTGAGAATCCACCAATTTGTAATTAAAATGAACCTTTTAATTAGACTCTGTAATAATCCCAGCTAAAAATTAATGATTGCAATGAAACAAAAAGCCTTACCATCTTAAGATTACAAGCCTCTCATCCATTCAGGTCGTAAAGTTGCAGCCTCAGGATTATCTAATACTTCGTTTATACGGTCTAACAACTCAGCCTTATCACGATTCAGAATACCTTTCAAAAGCAAATAATTCGATGCGTGATCACTTCTGAATATCGTATTTTCTAATTTAAGATTTTTAATAAATAAACCCATTTCATAAATAAGTTGAAAAGGACTCAATTGCAAAAATTCTCCATTGCACCTATTTTTAAAATGCTCGAGACCGTATGGCATACTTAATACAAGGGTAGATAAATATTCAGGTTGGATGGCATTCACGACCTTTGCTGAGTTTAATGCATGTTGCTCCAGATACCGCTCACCACCCAATCCGTTCAAGATCATTACTGATAATTTAATTCCGGCTTTCCGTGCTTTTATCAATGCCTCAGTTGTTGAATCCTGACATTCACCTTTGTTGATGATTTTTAAAAGTTCATCATCGCCTGATTCTATCCCAACATACAAAAGCTTCAATCCTAATCCGGTCAAACTGGATAACTCCTCATCTGTTTTTGCAAGAATATCTTTGGGTAGCGCATAGGCTGATATTCTATTCAATTTTGGAAATGTATCATTTAGCTTTCTTACTACCGCGGATAATTTATCATAAGAAAGCACAAAAGCATTACCATCGGCCAAAAACACTTTTCTAACATCGGTCTTATAACTTAGCGATTCAATTTCAGTGAACACATCCTCTTCCTTTCTCAGTTTAAACTTTTTTGATGTGTACATTTCACAAAAAGCACAATTATTCCATGAACACCCATGCGTGAGTTGAAAAATCAATGAGTAAGCCTCGCTTGGTGGGCGAAATAGTGGTTCGTTGTAATTTAAATAATTGTTAATCATCGTACAAATTTACAATGCATATTCCGAATATCAATTCAATTTTAACATTAGTTACCGCTATTCGTATTAAATATTGTCATAATAATTTACGTATCCAACTACTTATTTATTAAATTTGTAACGATCAACAACAAAAGGGTATGATTTCTTTGATAAATTATCAGTTTCCTTCAGAAATGAATACCGCTAATATGTTCGTTAAGATGTACGGGAAATACGGCCATCATTTGTACGAATGTTGGATCCAATAGTTTTATAAAAAAGAACCTTCACTTACTGCTATTTGTTAGCCTCTATTTTTATTTATTAATTCACTTTTTAATGTTAGGAGTAATATCAAATATCCAGCGCTTTACGGTGCATGATGGTCCGGGAATACGGTTGACAGTTTTTATGCAAGGCTGTCCGCTTGCATGTTGGTGGTGTCATAATCCGGAAAGCATTAGCTATTGTGACGTTAAAGATGCTGGTGATAATTTGCGATTTAGTGTTTCTGAGTTGATGAAAGAAATTAAAAAGGAACAGGTTTTTATGGATGAATCTTCAGGGGGTGTGACTTTTTCGGGTGGAGAACCAATGATGCAAGCCATTTTTCTGGAAGAAATATTAAGAGCATGCAGGGAAGAAGATATTCATACCGCTATCGATACTTCCGGTTTTGTGTTATCTGATGCCTTTCATTCATTAATGGACAAGCCGGATCTTTTCCTTTACGATATAAAAGTTATTAATAATACGCTACATAAAAAATATACCGGAGCCTCTAACATCTTGATTCTCGAAAATTTACGAACTTTAAACAAATACCGTAAAAATGTGATCATCCGCATTCCTTTAGTACCGGGAATTACAAATACAAAAGAAAACATACACGATATTAAGAACCTACTCCTCGAATTACCAAATATTAAGAAAATTAATTTATTACCTTTTCATACCATAGCAGATGGAAAATACAAACGCTTAAATCTCGAAAACAAAATGCAAGGGATTAGACCTGAAAGCAATGCTAATAACGTAGAAATAAGAAGCCTGTTCACCGAAGCTGGATTTGAAACCAGTTTGGGTGCTTAACCTAACTATTATGAACGATAGAATTAAATCATTAAAAGAAAAAAGTTTAAATGCAGAACCATATATGAGTTCTCAACGTGCGGAATTGGTAACTGAGTATTATCAAAGTGATGAAGCAAAAGGACTATCAATTCCTGTTAAAAGGGCAATGGCCTTTAAACACATCATGGAGAATAAAATGTTATGTGTGATGAAAGGAGAATTGATCGTCGGTGAACGAGGTTTATTCCCTAAATCAACACCAACCTTCCCTGAAATATCGTTGCACAGTTTAACAGATTTAGAACAACTCAACAGCCGTGAAAAGCAATATTTTATTGTTGATGAAAAGGCAAAGAATATTTATCAAGAAAAAATAATTCCGTACTGGAAAGGAAAAACGATTCGTGACCGAATGTTCAGGAAACTTTCTGATGAATGGAAATTGGCTTACGAAGCTGGTGTGTTTACAGAATTTCTCGAGCAAAGAGCTCCCGGACATACGGTGCTAGGAAAGCATTCATTTAAAAAGGGATTTTTAGATTTAAAGACAGAAATTGAAGAAGCAAAACTTAAACTTGATTTTTGTAATGATCCTAACGCTTTTGAAAAGAAAGAAGAATTAATTGCCATGGACTTGGCTGCCGATGCAATCATCAACTTTGCCAAGCGGCATGCTGCAAGAATTGAACACATCATTAAAAAGGAGAGCAATCCTGAAAGATTAGCAGAATTAGAAATAATGCGGCAGAATTGCCTGAATGTTCCGGCCAACGCACCAAGTACTTTTTGGGAGGCCTTACAGCATTATTGGTTTATTCATCAGGGCGTAATCACGGAGCTAAATCCGTGGGACTCGTTTAATCCCGGTCGTTTAGACCAACATTTACATCCATTCTATACCAAAGAAATTGAAGCCGGTACCTTAACAAAAGAACGTGCAAAAGAGTTATTAATGGCGTTCTGGATAAAATTTAACAATCATCCTGCACCGCCTAAAATGGGCGTAACCTTGAAAGAAAGTAGTACTTACACCGATTTTTCATTAATAAATTTAGGCGGTGTAAAAGAAGATGGATCAGATGCTGTAAATGATCTTACTTATATCATCTTAGATGTGATAGAGGAAATGAGGTTATTACAACCCAGTTCAATGGTTCAGCTAAGTAAAAAAAATCCTGACCGTTTTATTAAAAGAGCAATAAAGATTATCAAGACCGGATTTGGGCAACCTTCAATTTTTAATACAGATGCCATCATTCAGGAATTAATGAGACAGCATAAATCCTTGGAAGATGCTAGGAATGGAGGTGCAAGCGGATGTGTTGAAACCGGGGCTTTCGGGAATGAAAGTTATATTCTAACAGGATACTTTAATCTTCCCAAAGTATTGGAGATTACCTTAAATAATGGATTCGATCCAAGAACAAAAAAGACCATCGGATTAAAAACCGGAGATCCTTCAACCTTCAAATCATTTAATGAATTAATGACAGCTTTTCAAAAACAATTAAACTATTTTGTTGAAATAAAAATTACCGGAAATAATAGTATTGAACGCCTCTATTCAAAATACTTGCCCGTACCGTTTTTATCTTTACTTATCAATGATTGCATTAAAAATGGCATAGATTATAATTCAGGCGGGGCACGCTATAACACCAACTATATTCAAGGCGTGGGATTGGGAAGTATAACCGATGAACTGACGGCATTAAAGTATCATCTCTTCGATCAGAGAACATTTACTTTTAGGGCATTGAAGAAGGCTCTCGATGCTGACTTTAAAGGAGCCAACAAAATGCAGGAGCAACTTATAGAAGAAACACCAAAGTATGGGAATGACGATAATTATGCTGATGATCAAGCCCGAATAGTGTTTGATATGTATTTCAAAGCGATCGACGGACGACCTAATACCAAAGGTGGTAGTTACCGAATTAACATGTTGCCCACGACATCGCATATGTATTTTGGCAGTGTAATCGGTGCATCGCCTGATGGGCGGAATGCGAAACAACCTTTATCAGAAGGAATTTCTCCGGTACAAGGAGCAGACAGAAACGGACCTACATCTGTATTAAAATCAGCGACAAAAATTGACCACATAAAAACCGGAGGTACTTTACTAAACCAAAAGTTTGCACCTCAATTTTTATCCAATAATGAAGGAATTACTAAACTAGCCCAATTGGTTAGAAGTTATTTTAAATTGGATGGACATCATATTCAATTTAATGTTGTCACTGCTGATACGTTGAAGAAAGCACAAGCTGAACCGCAAAAATATAAAGATTTGATTGTACGTGTTGCGGGATATAGTGATTATTTTGTGGATCTTACAGAGGAACTACAAAATGAAATTATTACCAGAACAGCGCATGAAGATATGAGTTAAATTAATAAATCACTTTACAGATTTAAGCTGGTATAATAACTTATACCGGCTTTTTTAATATAACTATGTGAAGGGAAATGGTAAAAAACAGAAATTAAATAGGGTAAATTAACTTACAAGCATCATATTAGTAAAAGCGCTTAAGAAACAATTTAATTAATAAAACTGTCAACTAAAAAAACATAAAATCATGAAAACAATAACAAACACACTAATAAAAATTACCCTGGTAATTTTTATTCTAATAAGCGGACCTCAAATGTTTGCGAACGATTTTTCAAAAAAGAAAAAGCAAACTCAAGACAATACTTCGTACAACGTTTATAAAGGAGTACTTAAAGACAAAGAGAGCAATGATCCACTCGTATTTGCTACTATAGCCGTTGAAGGTGAAAACACAGCTACAGTATCCAACTCAGATGGAGAATTTATCTTAAAAATCAGTAAAAACAGCGAGGTCAAGAACATTATTATATCTCACCTTGGATACGAAAATCTTATCGTTCCAATTAGAGATCTTAAATCAGACCGAAATGTTCTTAAAATAAATCCAGCAATTCTTACACTGGCTGAAATAGTTGTATTTCCTGACTCGGCTAAACACCTAATTCATATGGTATTAAATAAGGTAAGAGAAAATTATGGAAACAAAGCTTATAATATGACTGGATTTTATCGAGAATATATTAAAAAGAAAAACAGATACGTAGGCCTTTCAGAAGCGGTAGTAAAATTGTACAAAGCCTCTTATACAGGAGTATTGAATGATCAGGTTCAAATTTATAAAGGGCGTAAAGGAACTGATGTACGTAAATTAGATACTGTATTATTTAAGCTTCAAGGTGGTCCGGCAACAACGATGTTGTTAGACATTATTAAGAATCCAACGGTGATACTTGATGAAGAATCTCTCAAACATTATAATTTCCAAATTATCAATGCGATTAAAATCGGTGACAAATTAAATTATGTAATCGAATTTACACAAAAAGAAAATGTTGATTTCCCATTATATGATGGGCGATATTATGTGGATATTGAGAACCTTGCTTTAACAGCTGCAGATTTTAGCTTAAATGTAACCAATCCGGTATTGGCCAGCAGAATATTCTTAAGAAAAAAGCCGGCAGGTGCTAAAGTAACACCCGTTGTAGCTAAATACGCTGTTAAATATAGGGAGCAAGATGGTGAATGGTTCTTTAACTACGCGAAAGGCGAAGTTAAATTTAAAGTGAACTGGGATAGGAAATTATTCAATTCCAATTATACGGTCATGTCTGAAATAGCTATAACTGACAGAACTGAAGTAGATGTTCAACGTTTTAAAAATAAAGATAAATTCAAAAGATCTCAAATCCTCTCAGAGAAAATTGGTGCTTTCACTGATGAAAACTATTGGGGAGAATATAATTTAATTGAACCTGACCAGTCAATTGAGATAGCGATTAGAAGAATTAAAAGGCTAATGAAAAGATAGAAATGCCAGTTTTCCTCACTTTCTCTTTTGGTTATTACAGGGGGTAGAACATGGAGTGAATACTGGTAGGTTTACTCCTCGCCCTCTGACTTTTTTTTTGTAACTTGGCTTAAACTATATCGGTGAAGAAAGACGAATTAAAGAGGATTGAAGAAATTAGTAAGGGAAATATAAAAGAATTTGAAGCACTATTCAGAGAATTTTATCGACCCTTATTGTTATATGCAATTAAAATTCTCAGGAAAGAAGCAGAGGCTGAAGAAATTGTACAAGATTTGTTCTTTAACATATGGAGAAACAGAGAAAAATTAACTATTAATGTTTCCGTTACATCTTATTTATATAGCGCCATCAGAAATAATTGTTTACAACACATTAAGAGGCAAAAGATAAAAACAAGATATCAGGATTATTTAAGATCACAACCGGTAACCATTATACAACCAATTGAATCTCTGGAATACCAAGAATTGCATCAAAAAATCAACACTGTTATGGATGATTTACCATATCGATGCCAGGAGATCTTTAAACTCAGTAGATTTCAGGGTTTAAAGTATCAGGAAATAGCTGATCAATTATCCATATCAATAAAAACGGTAGAAGCGAACATGACTAAGGCGTTAAAACATTTCAGAAGAAAATTAAGTGAATACACCCTTAGTGCGTAAATTAAAGAATAACAGGATGAATACAAAACAACATACAGAATACTGGAGTAAAATGACTAAGTATTATTCTCGTGAGTTATCTCATGAGGAACAATTATCATTTGAAAAATGGGCAGATATAATAGATGGGAAAAAATTACTAATTAATATGAATGAAGATTTGGAGAAGATTGATAACGCAAACTTTAGTTGCGAGAAAACAACCGATCAGGCATGGTCAGAATTATACTCAAAAATAAAAAACACTGAACAAACTATTCCAACTGAAACCAGGAGAATAAGTCCGATGAAGTTATTTTATAGGGCTGCAGCTGTTTTATTAATTGTATTTGGAATGAGTTGGATATTTATGCAACTAATTCATAAAGATGAACTAAAACTTATAACCGAGTATTCTCAATCAGACATTACATTACCCGATGGATCCATCGTTCATTTAAATGCAAATAGTAAATTGATCTATCCTAAATCTTTTAAGAATGAAACCAGAAATATTGTATTGGTTGGTGAAGCATTTTTTGATATTGTCCCAAACCCCAGTCAACCACTTATCATATCAGCAAATAATGCCGAAATTAAAGTACTCGGCACCTCTTTTAATGTAATAGCTCATGAGGAAATAGATAAAGTCGAGGTACTCGTAGAATCAGGAATTGTAAGCTTGACATCACGATTTGATACCGAAAACGCCTTACTATTGGAGGAAGGTGATTACGGCATACTTAATAAAAACGAGTTAGAAGAAGTTATTTTAACAGACCATAATTATCTTTCGTGGAAGAATAAGATTATCGATTTTCGGGAAGAAAACCTCGAAGACGTTATCGATGTCATCAATCACACCTATGGTGCTAATATCTTATTGGATACTGAAGTAATTAAAACCCTGAAGCTTACCTCTAAATATAACAACATACAACTTGATACTATTATCGAATCAATTTGTGTTGCATTTAATCTAAAAAAATCTGAGATTAATAATCGAATTATCTTAGCAGATAAATAAAATTAAAACAACTGCTTTGTTCAAGAAACCAGTTACTATACTTATATTAATTTCTCTTAGTTTCAACTCCTTTACTCAGGAGCATACTTTGTATCAACCCATTAGTATAAAATTCCCTTCTGTTTCGCTTGATTCTGCATTGAATTTACTTGAATCCCAAATCGATGTGAATTTTACATATAATTCTGATTATGCGCAATCAAAAGAATTAATTGATGCAACTTTTACGCAAACTCCGCTGAGCATTGTATTAGATAGTTTGTTTAGCAATCCATTTCTAACCTACAAATTAATAGATAAACAATTGGTAATTTATTGGAAAGAAGCAGAAAAAAGAAATAAAATTCTAAGTGAGAAGGCTGAGACAGCAATCGAAATGAGTTATACTTTAAGCGGGCTGTTAATTGATTCGAAAACAAAAAATAAAATTCCTTTCGCCAGCATCGGAATCTTAAACCACACTCTCGGAACCATAGCCAATAATGATGGCAGATTCTCACTTACATATAGCGAAGGTAATTTAAATGACACCTTGGTATTTAACCACTTAGGCTATTCAAGATTATCCATACTCTTAACAGGAAATAATCCGGATAGTATTTACGAACTGGTTCAGCAATCCATATCTTTGCAGGAAGTCGTTATTCGAAGTGTTGATCCAAGATCTTTAATCAAGCAGGCACTGGAACATAAACTCGACAATTATAATGTTAATCCATTCATCCACAGAGCCTTTTATCGAGAGATTGTTAAGAGAGGCAAAAAATTTATGGTTTATACCGAAGGCATTTTTGATATTTTTAAAACTGCATACCGCCCAACCCTGTTTAATGATCAAGTTAAGCTTATTAAACAACGTAAGTTCACTAACATTTCATCGAAGGATACCGTATTAATTAAACTTCATGGAGGATTAAGCGCAAGCTTGCACCTGGATGTTATCAAGAATCCGGTATCATTTATAAACAGGGAAAGTATTGATGATTACAACTATTTTATGAGGGATGTAGTGACGATAAATGATGAACTTGTTTATGAAATTGAATTCAAGCAAAAATCAGCAAATGATGAAATAATGTTTGAGGGCAAAGTTTATCTTGAAATAAGCAACCTGGCAATTGTGCAGGTTAATTTCCGATATAGCCGGCAATCTATAAAGGCATTAAAGAATAGTTTTATTATTTGGCAAAGCCGAAATATTAAAGCGCATCCCATTGAAGCTGAATACAGTGTCAGCTATAAAAAACATCAAGGGCTATATTATATAAATCACATCAAAGGTTATTTGAAATTAAGAGTGAGAAAAAAGAGAAAACTTTTGTCTTCTGTTTATAAAACTTCATTTGAAATGATATCGACAGATTTGAACACAGAAAATGTATCACGCTTTGACAGAGGAGAAACGATCCGAAAAAGTAATATTTTCAGCGATTTGAATACACTTTATAGCAATCGGTATTGGGGCAATAATAACTTCATAATTCCCGAAGATGATCTTGGCAAGGCATTGTCCCGCTTTAAACTGGAAGAACTAATATTAGAGAAATAGGATAAAGTCTATAACTCCTTTACCCTATTCGATCAGTGCAATTACTAAAAATCTTACCTTTGCTCACCAAATACCACTTCATAAAATACGATGATCAGAACCAGAAACTCAATTATTACAGGCGCTGTTGCCATTAGTTTTTCAGCAGTATTATGGGGGCTTGATGGGGTGGTATTAACTCCCAGACTGTATAATCTAAATGTGTTTTATGTTGTGTTTATGCTGCATGCAATTCCCTTTCTTTTCATAAATATTTTCTTTGCAAAACAATATGCCAAGATTAAGATTTTTAGCACAGAAGATTATATTACATTGCTGATAATTTCTCTTTTCGGGGGTGCCATCGGAACACTTTCGATTGTAAAGGCTTTATTTCTCATTAACTTCCAACAGCTGACTGTTGTAATCCTCCTTCAAAAATTACAACCCGTATTTGCCATCGCACTAGCATCAATCCTATTAAAAGAAAAGCTTCGAAAAAATTTCATAATGTGGGGAAGTATCGCAATCATTTCGGGTTATTTCATGACTTTTGGATTTAAACTCCCAAACTTTGATTCCGGGGTAAATACCATTTATGCAGCTTTATTAGCCCTTCTCGCCGCATTATCATTCGGTAGCTCAACTGTCTTCAGCAAAAAAATACTTAATAAGTACGATTATAAAACCGCAACATTTTATCGTTATGGATTTACTACCGTTATCATGCTCATTGTATTGCTGGTATCAGGAGCATATACTCAATTTAACCTTACAACCAGTCAAAACTGGTTATTCTTCTCCATTATAGCCTTAACCACCGGATCAGGTGCTATTTTCCTTTATTACTATGGATTAATGCGCGTTAAAGCGATTATCGCTACAATCTGCGAATTATTCTTTCCAAGCTCAGCTATACTATTCGACTATTTTGTAAACGGAGCAATCCTTTCAACCGTACAATGGATAAGTGCTGTAATTATGATTTTTGCCATTATAAGTTTAAATGCCGGAAATACTAAGGTTAGTGCAACAAAATAGTTTTTTTAAAGTTATTTCTATAACTTTACTTTAGATCATAACTTACCATATTATGTCAGATAGTAGTAAACTAAAACTGGTATTTACCGGTTCGGCGGTTGAAGCAGGTTTCGTTAAAAACATTTTAGAGGACAATCGAATTGGATGCCACGTTCGAGATACATTGAGGGAGAGTAGTGTTGCGGGCTGGGCTTCCGGTGCTCCAGAAGATTCTAATCTTGTTTTTGTTTCAGAACATCATGAAGGAGAAGCCAAGAAACTTCTTGCTGAATTTTTAGATTCAGAGGTATCAGAGTGAGATGAACATAATGAAGGCAGAGTTATCCCAATATTATCTTAATGGACGCTGGGAGTCAGCAAACACATTTCAACACAAAATCTTTGATAAGGGCACGTCAATTTACGAGGTAATAAGAATCATTGATGGGATCCCACTATTCCTGGAAGATCACTTAAACAGGCTGGTTAACTCAGCAAAGTTAATTGATTTTAATCTTTTAAAAACCAAAATCAAACTTGAAGAAATCATTAAACACTTGATACGGAATAACTTAGCTACAAATGAGAATATTCAGCTTGTCGTAAATTATTCCAAAAACAAAGCTCAGAATCAACTTGCTTGTTTTTTTATTAAATCATCCTATCCAAATTCAGCCATGTACGAGAATGGGATTCTCTGTCAACTTCATCATGCTGAGAGAAGCAACCCAAACGTTAAACAAATAGATGCAAAGCTCAGAAGAGATACAAATGCTAATATCAAAAGTAATGAAGTTTATGAAGTTATTCTGGTCGATAATCGTGGCTATATCACTGAGGGAAGCCGATCGAACATATTTCTCGTAAAAGATGAATGTGTGTTTACTCCACCATTCAGCAGGGTCTTACCCGGTATAACCCTTCAATATATTTTTAAGTGTTGTAAAGAGAATAACATCCCCATAATAGAAAAATCAATTCAGGCGAGAGAAATTAATAATTATGAAGCAGCATTCTTAACAGGAACTTCACCAAAGGTGCTGCCAATAAATAGAATTGGGGAGGCACAGTTTGATCCGCAATCTCCCCTACTCCAAAAAATCCGTAGCTTATACAACCAGGCTATTTCTGACTATTTAAAGTTTAGAAGTTGAGGCATTAAGAAGTTACTACGTGCCAATCTCCTTTGATATATTTGGTTAATTCCTGTCCGGCATCGAACATTAAGTCCAATATCCTCAAGCTTATCATATACACCATATGAATCAGCGCAGGCTTTGCATGCAAGAGTAACTATATCTACATTCTGCATTTCTTTTACATAATCCTGTAATTCATTATCTTCAGACAATAGTTTTGCGGATGGCTCCCGAGAAAGGAAAGTAATTTCTTCCCAGCAATCGTATTTCTTTGCGGCGAAGATGTACATAAATACCATATCAAGTGCAACATCACGGTCGCCACTAGAGCATACTACAACTAGTTTACTGGAATTATCAACTTCTTCAGTATCTGTCTTAGGAGCACCCTGAGGATTATTAGCGAAACTTGAAATTGTCATAAATAAAAAAAACAACCTAAGTGTTAGGATTAGTTTTTTGTTGTTTCCATAGTTAATATTTAAGTGTATAAAATAATAAAAGGGAAATAAATGTAGTAAGTTTTGGTTACATTTGAATTATATCTAACACTATGAAAACCTTAGGAAATTTAATCTGGCTATTATTTGGCGGTTTATGGGTAGCCATTGAATACTTTATTGCAAGTATATTATTAATGATTACCATCATCGGTATTCCGTTCGGATTCCAAACATTGAAATTGGCGAGTTTGGCTCTTTGGCCCTTTGATCGTGATGTTGTGCCAAGCCATCATGGTACGGGTTGTTTATCTACCCTCATGAATATTATTTGGTTGTTTATCGGAGGGATCTGGATTGCGCTCACCCATGTATTATTTGGCGTATTATTGGCAATTACTATCATTGGCATTCCCTTTGCCATGCAACATTTTAAATTAGCATCTGTTGCTCTTACACCATTTGGTAGGGAAATTAGAACCGTGAGCTAATAAATTTGCTTTTAATAAATTGAGTAACTAAATAATAAATGATAATTTTAGCTTATGAGAAATATCATTCTTTTTATTGAACATTCTCTCTGTTTCTTGTAATGAAATAGAAGTGAATAATACTGAGGCTAATGTATTGAAGATAACAAAGGTGCAACACCCCTCATGAGACTCAGGGGTATCCTTTAGAGGGAATTATATCGAAATTTCTCAAAAACATGCAAGTCATGCAAAATATCGAAAGCTTTTCCGAATGACACAAGTGGCAGCGATAATTGACTCAAACGTCATTGTGAGTTGACTCAAGTATCAATTGTTTTATAATTTAGCTTACAGTTTTCAATCATCTTATTTTGTAATTTTATTTTATATGAATGATAAATACAATGCTTTTCGATCCTATAACTTTACCCCTTACATTGTCGGAGGGTTCATAATCGCGACTTTGTCCAGTGTAATCGAATATTTCATCAGAATCAACACAAACGACCCACAACAGTTTATTCCATTATTCATACGCTCACATCTAGCCACAATTTTTTTAGCCATATCTGTTGCTGTATTCGAAAAACACTTTAAGAAAATAGCTACTCAAAGAACTTTCTTATTTCTGGTTTTAATCCGCTCAATCTCGCTTATGCTAATCATCTCATTTTGGTTATTCGTCATGAATGGAATATGGATTGGTTATCATGATCAAAAAGCTTTTTTGGAAGGTATAACAGAGTACTGGTCTGATAACATCTATATTATTAATCTGGTTAGTATTTTTATTGTGTTGACAATATTGATTGGCATATCTCAAATCACTTACCTTTTCAGAAAAGGTGAGTTCTTCAATTTTATTATTGGAAGATACCACAGGCCGAAAGAGATTGAACGTATATTCTGTTTTATTGACCTGACAGCTTCTACAACCATTGCCGAGAAACTTGAGCATCATCAGTTTGGGAATTTTTTAAAAGATTACTATGCAGATATAACCCTTGCCCTGAAGCAGACGAAGGCTGAAATTTATCTGTATGTTGGAGATGAAATTATCTTAAGCTGGACTTATAAAAATGCACTAAAGGATAACAATATGCTAAGATGCTTTTTTCTGATGAGAGACATTATACAGCAACTCAAACCCAGATACCTGGATAGATATGGATTTATTCCGGAGTTTAAATCCGGGATGCATGGAGGAAAAGTAATTGTTACATGGGTTGGTGAATTGAAAAAGGAGATCGTTTATCTGGGAGATGTTCTTAATACTACATCGAGAATACAAGAAGATTGTAAGCGGTTAGATAAAGATTTCTTAATTTCAAAAGATATATTGGATCATATTAAAAACCTCGATGGTTTTGAGGCTACTTTTGTTGAAGAGACGATACCACGGGGTAAGGAAAAATCAATAAAACTTTTTAGTATTAAGAGGATAAAACAGAAAACCTCTTAAAGCCTTTTATAAATCATAAGATTCATCAAGTAGCTCTCTGAGATTCATCAAGCAGTTTATTAAGATTTGTTAAAAGGTTTTCTTCGAAAACGGTAAAGATGAAATATGACTCCGATAATTCGTAGTCTCACTTTATTTATCCACTGACACACTATTGAAATGATAGCCGTATTAATCTGTTCTGTAATTCAATCAGTGAGACTTTATTATTAAAGAAAAGCCTGCAATCAAATTATTAATTACAGGTCTTAATGATAGTTGTAAGAACTTAACAGTCTTTGCTAACAATTCCTTTTTCGTATTGATGCATTGCGCTGGAGCTCATACCCATTGCTGAGAAGCCTCCATCATGGAACAGATTCTGCATCGTAACTTTACGCGTGAAATCAGAGAACATCATCAGACAATAATCAGCACATTCAACAGCTGTGGCATTACCAAGCGGAGACATTCGTCCTGTAAAATCCATCAAACCAACTAAGTCCTTAATTCCGCTACCGGCAGTAGTTGGTGTCGGAGATTGAGAAATGGTGTTTACCCTTATTTTTTTATCTCTTCCGTAAATGTATCCGAAACTCCGTGCAATAGATTCCAATAATGCTTTGGCGTCCGCCATGTCATTATAGCCAAATAATGTTCGCTGCGCGGCGATGTATGATAAGGCAATGACAGATCCCCACTCATTGATAGCATCCATTTTATTGGCAACTTGTAACAACTTATGAAATGAAATGGCAGAAATATCAAGGGTTTCTCCAAGATAATTATAATCAAGATCGTTATAAACTCGTTTTTTACGAACGTTTAATGACATCCCGATGGAATGAAGTATAAAATCAACTTTCCCGCCCAAGAAATCCATGGATTTTTCCACGAGGTTTTCTAAATCTTCTACAACGGTAGCATTTGCCGGAATCACAATTGTATCACAATCCTTAGCCAATTCTCCAATTTTACCAAAACGAATGGAAGGTAGTGTATTAGTTAATGTAAATTTAGCACCTTCCTCTTTAGCACGCTCTGCAACTTTCCAGGCAATTGATTTTTCATCCAGGGCTCCGAAAATGATTCCCTTTTTTCCTTTTAACAAGTTATTAGACATATGTGTAAGTTTAGTTTCAATTAATAGTTAATTTAGAATAAAGCGACAAATTTAAACATTTATTTAAAATGATTATTCACTTTACACTGTTATAAGTGAATTTAAATAATGGATTCTATGATTTTGAATTATGACAAAAGGATACGGGCATTTTCAATGGCTACATCAGAAACATTTACTCCGCTTATCATTTTAGCAATTTCAATCACACGTTCATCTTCATTCAAGAGGCTTATTTCAGAGCGGGTAGCCAGATGATCTGTCTCCTTGCTAACTTTATAATGATGATTCCCTTTCCCTGCTATTTGAGGTAGGTGTGTGATTACTATTACTTGAATCGTATCAGACATATTAGTTAAAATAGTGCCAACTTTTGCAGCGATTTCGCCAGACACGCCATTATCTATCTCATCAAAAATTATTGTGGGCAATAATTTCTTACCCGATATCATCGACTTGATACTTAACATAAGGCGCGACAATTCACCTCCCGAAGCGATTTTTGCAACCTCACTTAAATTACCCCCTTTATTCGCATTGAATAAATATCTTACCTTATCGAATCCATCCGGCCCCAATTCAGTTTGAATTTGGTTATCAATCGCAAATCTTGCATTTGGCATTCCTAATTCGTGTAGCAGTTCAACTATTTTAGTTTCAATCTTAGGTATGGCAGCCATACGCGAATTGGAAATTTGACTTGCACTTTCTGATACTTCGTTAATTTCAAAATCAATTTTCGCCTTCAGTTTTTCAATTTTATCATCAATACTTCCGATAGAGTTTAACTTTTCATTTAGCGCTTCCTTAATCTCAATTAAATCATTGATCGTTTGAACCCTGTGCTTTTGCTGAAGATCATAAACTAAGTCAAGCCGGTTGTTCAATTCTTCAATTCTGTTGGGATCGTGTGTTACAGAATCATCGATGGCTTGCAAGTCTGAGTTAATATCATTCAACTCAATAACATTGCTTTCGAGACGGGCTAACAAAGATGATAAGTTCGGATGAAATGAGGATACTCTGTCCAAACTATTTTTTAATGCCCCTAACTGATCCAGAATATTACCATCAGACACTCCAATTGTTTGGTAAGCAGAAAGCACGGCTGTTTTAATCTCTTCAGAATGGGTAAGTAATGCCAATTCGACTTCCATTAAGTTTTGCTCATCAGCCAGCAAGTTTGCTTTTTCTAGCTCATCAAATTGAAATTGGAAATAATCCAAATCTATTTTTGATTTCTCTTCGATTTCTATTAATTCAACCAACTCCTTTTTCATTAATCGCAATTTATTAAATTGCTTACGATATGAGGTGATCTCATTATCAAGTCCTATATAATTATCCAACACAGCCAATTGAAAATTGGCATCATTTAAGGTGATAATTGCATGCTGAGAATGAATGTTTACCAGGCGGTCGCCCAATGCTTTCAATATCGTTAAATTTACAGGCGTGTCGTTTATAAATGCGCGTGATTTACCTGCCGGGCTAATTTCTCTCCTCAACATACATTCGTGCTCATAATCCAGTTCATGATGCTCAAAGAAATTCTCGAGTTGATATGAACTTATTTCGAAGCTGCCTTCAATAATACATTTCTTTAATTTATCTTTTAGCACTTGCGAGTCTGCACGTGTTCCTAATATTAATGATAAGGCTCCAAACATTATGGACTTACCCGCTCCGGTTTCACCTGTGATTACAGAAAAGCCTTTTGAAAACCCAATGTCAAGTTTTTCAATGAGAGCATAGTTTTCTATGAGCAGATTTTTAAGCATAAATATTTAGGTTGCGTTTGTAACAAAATTAGGAAAGAAACATTAAACTTATAGAAAATGGAAATAAAGTTTATTCACATTTATGACTATTTGCTTAAAATCTCCTGATATCGTGTTGAATTTGCCGGATCGATCCCACTTAAAATATCTATTGCCGTAGTCTTTTCAGTATTGGGTCCATCCGAATAAAGATTTATAAACTCATCCCGTTTCGCTTCCATCAATAACTGAAGTATAAATAAGTTAGGCCGTTCATCATTTACTGATTTCAGCAGGTTCAAATTTTGACTAATATTGGATCTGCCTTCTGAGACCCTTTCCGACATGACATCTAATCCTTTTCGGTGATACTCATAACTGAATTTTCGCAAATCCTGATAAGCCGGGTTTAATAAATTTTCTACCAACCAATATCGGTTTCTACTATTTTCATAAGCCTTCCATCCTTGATAAGGAGTACTTTGAGCGGCATTAACAATATTTTGAGCAGCATCAAAAAATGGCGTTCCCCCATATAAAGAGAATGAATCAAAATCCAATCCCAAAAATATATTTATATAATAAGCTATTACAGATGTTAAATTTGAGCTGAACGTATTATCAGAATAGTCTAATGACTGATATTCGATATACTGGAATTGAAAATTATTATCCACATAATTAAACAATGAAGCATTAAAGGAAGTTTTATAAACCGGGCGCCTCAAAATCAGGTTTAATTTTCCGCTAAATTCATCGACTGATATTCGCTCATCGATGGTAATTAAAATAGAGCATTCAATTCTTTCTTCGGGCTGAAAGGAGTAATTCGTCCACTGTCGGTTGTTGATAAATTCGTAAATGGAAGTTTGCAGGGTTTCGAAAACACGCCGATCTGTTCCTTCTACCTTGGGCGAGGAAACCGAAATTGCGCATAAGATTTCTTGTGCATGAATGCTCGTAACCGAAGAAAAAAGTATAACTGTAAATAATAGTTTTTTGAGAATTTGAGACATCTTGAAGATTTACAACAATGATACAATTTTATTTACAATATCTGACGCAACTTCTTTCTTTGGTTTCAACTCAAAATCAGCGACTTGCTTGTTTCTGTCTATTAACGAAATCTGATTCGTTGATTGTCCAAATCCAGCTCCTTTGTGTTGCAAAGAATTAAGAACGATTAAATCAAGGTTTTTATTTTCCAATTTTTGTTTTGCATTCTCGATTTCATTATTGGTTTCCAATGCGAATCCAATAAGCAATTGGGATTGTTTTTTTAATGTTCCCATTTTTGCGAGAATATCATTGGTTGGAACCAATTCTATAGTTGGGATTGAATTACTTTTTTTGATTTTTTGATTCGATTTTTTTTTCGGTTTATAATCGGCTACAGCGGCTGCCATTATGGTAATATCAACTTCAGGAAAATTAGTAATACAAGCATTATTCATCTCTTCTGCTGATATGACTTTTATAAGTTTAACTTTTGGACTTGAAATTGATAAATGAGTGGGGCCGCTTACTAAAATAACTTTTGCTCCTCTTGCAACACATGTTTTTGCCAATTCATAGCCCATTATTCCGGATGAATGATTCCCGATAAATCGAACAGGATCAATAGCTTCATGGGTAGGTCCTGCAGAAATCAATATTGTTTTATCCGCTAAATCAGCTTTTTTTTTTAATTGATCGACGATCAATTCAAAAATTTCGGTGGGTTCTTCCATCCTCCCCTCTCCACATAATCCGCTGGCAAGTTCACCTTCTTTAGGTTCAATTAAAATATTGCCATCAGCAAGTAATCGTTTTACATTGTTCACTGTGGATGGATGTTTATACATATCAAGATCCATAGCCGGGGCAAACATAATCGGACATTTGGCTGAAAGATAGGTTGTAATTAATAAATTATCGGCAATACCATTTACCATCTTTCCCATGGTATTTGCAGTAACTGGAGCAATTAGCATTAAATCTGGCCACATTCCTAACTCTATATGACTGTTCCATTTACCACTCTTTGTATCGTGAAAATCAATAAGTAAAGGCCGACCTGAAAGTGTGGATAAAGTAAGAGGTGTAATGAATTCTTTAGCCATTGGGGTCACCACCACTTGTACTTCAGCACCTGCTTTTTTTAGCAGCCTGATAAGTGATGGAATTTTGTAGGCAGCAATTCCACCGGTAATTCCGATCAGAATATTTTTACCTGATAACATAACAATCTTTAATTAACTGAATCCTTTTCAGCTTCCAATTCAGGTTTCCGATAATAAATCTGTTCATTCAAAAACTCATGAGTTGAAATTAACGTTGCCTTTGGAAGTTGTTCATAATATTTGGCGATTTCAATTTGCTCCCTATTTTCGAAAACTTCTTCCAGGTTGTCATTAGGACTGGCAAATTCCGCAAGCTTCTTGTCCAATTCATGTTTCATTTCCAGCGAAATCTGATTCGCTCTTTTTGAAAGAATAACTACAGTTTCGTATATGTTTCCAGTTTGATTATAGAAATCATTCTTATTTCTGGTAACCGCCTTGGTATCAGTCCTTACTTTTTTATAGTCCATTATAGATCTGTTAAATTTTGAATTTCAATGAATTTTGATACATCTCTTTCGCTTCCTTAATATGAGCAGATTCAGGAAAATACTTAACTAAATTCTCATATGATTTAAAAGTGACTTGATATCGTTCTTGTTGTTTTTCATTTACACTATTACTAGCATAGATATAACTTGATTTTAAAATATAAAACAGTATGTTTTCCCTATTCTTCGTTCCGGGATAATCTTCTAATAGCGTTCCAAAAGCAACAATAGCAGCCTGATAATCGCTAATTTTGTAAAATAACATTGCTATTTCAAAAGCCTTCTTTTCTAGTTTTGCCCGTAAGTCGTCAATAAACCCATTACACTCCTCTATTCTGCTACTATTTGGATATTGATTTATAAAACTTTGAAGCTCCTGTATTGCTAAATCAGTGTTGGATTGATCAAGGCTATACTTTGGAGAATCCAGATAATAACAATAAGCTTTTAAGAAAACAGCGTCCTCGAGTTTATCACTCAGGGGAAATGTCTTTGCATACTGATCAAAATAATAGGCTGCTAATACATAATCGTGTTGAATATAATAACTATTTGCGATGTAATAATGTATCTCTTCGTCTTTTGGTGTTCCTTTATAAGAAGCTTTAATGTCTTCAAACAAAGTTATCGATCTATAATAATTCTCACTTTCAAAATATTCTACCGCTGTTTTATACTTTAGCTCTTTATCGGAACTTTTAAGTAATTTCTGATATTGCCCACAGGAATTCAGTACGATAGATGTAATAATGAATAATAAATAAAGTCCTCTTTTTATCATGGCGCAAAAATACAATTTTTATTAAAACAAGAAACGAATATAAAGGTCATTTATTAAAATAATAGATAGTTAGGATAAATATTATATTTTTTTAACATCTTAAGGGGAAAAAGAAGGTTGAGAATTACGGTTTGTAATCCCAATTTTAATTCATACTTTTGCAATCGAAAGAGATGATATATTAATCAAAATAATTAAAAAGTGGATATTTTTAATAAATGTACCAGCGACATGGGGCCCTTAGGGAAATATGCTGATCAAGCACACGGATATTTTGCCTTCCCTCAACTTGAAGGTGAAATTGCCCCTCGGATGATGTTTCTTGGCAAAGAGCGTTTAACATGGAGTTTAAATGACTATCTTGGATTAGCCAACCACCCGGAAGTTAGAAAAGTTGACGCAGATGCCGCTAAAGAATATGGTATGGCCTACCCGATGGGAGCACGTATGTTGTCTGGACAAACAAAATTTCATGAACAACTGGAAAATGAGCTTGCTGAGTTTGTGGGAAAAGAAGCTGGATTCTTATTAAATTATGGTTATCAGGGCATGGTCTCTATTATCGACTCATTGGTTAACCGAAAAGACGTAATCGTTTATGATTCTGAAGCTCATGCATGTATCATTGATGGCATGAGGCTACATATAGGTAAAAGATTTGTTTATCCTCATAACAACATGGAGAAATTAGAATTACAATTATCACATGCCAAGAATATTGTTGACCAAACTGGAGGCGGTATACTCGTAATTTCTGAAGGAGTTTATAGTATGATAGGAGATCTTGGTAAGCTGGACAAAATTGTTGAATTAAAAAAGAAATTCAATTTCCGATTACTTGTTGATGATGCGCATGGTTTTGGAACGATGGGAAAGACAGGTGCTGGAACCGGTGAGCATTGTGGTGTACAAGATGAGATAGATATTTATTTTTCCACCTTTGCAAAAGCAATGGCAGGAATAGGTGGTTTTGTGGCCAGTAAAAAAGAGGTTATAAAATACCTTGCGTATAATATGCGTTCGCAAACCTATGCCAAATCACTCCCGATGCCTATGGTTAAAGGAGCATTGAAAAGACTGGATATGATTCGAAATGACTCTTCATTTAAAGATAAGTTATGGATAATTGTAAATGCAATTCAAAAAGGACTAAGAGAGAAAGGTCTTGATATTGGCGTAACCCGCTCCCCGGTAACACCGGTAATTCTTCATGGAGGCATTCCTGAGGCAACTCAGATTACTGTTGATCTAAGAGAAAATCACAATGTGTTTTGCTCGATTGTAACATATCCGGTTGTTCCAAAAGGAACTATTCTTTTAAGGATTATTCCTACGGCTGTTCATACACTCGAAGATGTTGAATATACTGTAAACGCTTTTGCTGCAGTAAAGAAGAAATTGGATGCCGGACAATATTCAAAAACTGAATTTGCTATTGTGCGCTAAGTTTTCTAAAAGCTGATAAATGATAAAGCCTCAGTGTTTGAACTGACCCCAAAAGTTGGACATAACATTTTGAGGCTTTCTTATTTTGCTTTAACCTCCTTAAGATATCGCATTATTTCCTTTAACAAGTTTTCTAAATCAACTGTTTCAGGCATTTTTATCATCATATCGAGTTGTTTATTTCTTTTGCTAAACATACCCACTTTATACATCGCTCTTGATAAACCTGCAACAAATGCCAGAGGGATCGAATTATTAGTATTCAAATCGATAAGTATATCAAACTCCCGCTTAATAAAATCCGTCACACATTCCGAATCGGGACGTAAGTACCAATTTAATTCTTTGGGACGAATGTAATTAACAGTTAGTTTCCGAGGAATACATTCAAGCAAATTGGGGTTATTTATATAAACCAATGCCTTAACTATTTTTCTTTCCTCATTTAACTTTCTGATCAAACCTTCAATGATAACAAATTCTTCTTTGCTCTTATATTCATAAACGATGCCTATCGAAGTAGCAGTTTCCAGGTTATGAAATTTTTTTTGACTTTTCACCGATTTTACTTCTCTCTCAAGTAAGTATCTCCCGACTTTGGTTTGTATTTTTTTTTTAAAATTCATCTAATTTTTTCTGTTATTTCCGTATCCAAATGTGATCAATTCTTCCGATATACATACGATGATAATCTTTTAAAGGATATATTTTCTTATCAAGTTCAGCAATTATAAAATTATTCTCCTTTATATCATCGTAATATAACTTAGTAGATTCTATAATAATTTTTGCCTGCTCGAAAATAACATTACCTGAATCTGATTGACTAACTATAAGACCCGTTTTCTTAACTTTATCAACCTCCCTGCCTGAGTATTTTCCACAGTAATTTAAGATATGCCTATCTTTTTTATCGAAAAAAGACAACGTATACTGACTGAATTTTTCGCAAAATTGGTAAGTGTATCTTTGGGGTCTTATAAAAATAATACTGATCGGCATGTTCCATAAAAAACCTAAACCACCCCAAGCGGCAGTCATTGTATTAAAATCTGAAGTTGTACCCGCCGTTACCAGCATCCAATCTTTACCAATCAAACGAATTACGTTTTCATTAAAATCATCAGGGAGCAATTCTTTAAACTTATCCATCATAATTACCAAACTGATTTCTATTAAAAAAAGTATTTAATATTGGTTTGATATAAGTCTTTTGAAACTTACTTTTACACAAAAATAGTTAATAATTTGAAAATTACCTTTCTTGGAACCGGAACCTCACAAGGTGTGCCAGTAATAGGTTGCAAATGCGAAACATGTACATCACAAAACGAAGAAGATCAACGTCTTCGTTCTTCTGTATTACTTGAATTTGACAACATGAATATTGTTATAGATGCCGGTCCCGACTTTAGGCAACAAATGCTCAGAACTAACATCTCCGACTTAGATGCAATTCTTATCACTCACGGACATAAAGATCATGTTGGTGGGCTTGATGATGTCAGAGCATTTAATTTTCGGCATAAAATACCAATGGAAGTATATGCCGCCAAATCTGCTATGGATGACCTCAAAAGAGAATTTCATTATGCTTTCGAAAAAAACAAATATCCCGGAGCTCCGAACATTCATCTAAATATCATTGAAAATATTCCATTTGAGATTAACGGAATTATAATTAAACCTATCAAGGCACTACATTATGCAAAGTCGGTTTTTGGTTTTAGGATTAAAGATTTCACCTATTTAACAGATGTTAAAACAATTGCTGATGAAGAAATAGATAAAATGGAAGGCTCGAAAATTGTTGTATTGGGTGGGGTGCACAAAATGAAGCACTTATCTCATTTTAATTTGTATGAAGCAATTGAACTTCTGAAACGCTTAAAACCCGATAAAGGATTTATAACGCACATCAGTCATATGATGGGTTGTCATAAAGATGTGATGAAAGAATTACCGGATAATATTTCGTTGGCTTATGATGGGCTAAGTATAGAGATCAATTAATTTTTTTTTACTCTGGTTAAGTCTAATAGATTAATCGCGTTACTTCCAATTCCTTTAATAGTTGGTTGTACAAATCTCAACACCTGATCGTAGTATAATATCACCACAGGAGCCTCTTCCATAATAATGCTATCCATTGAACTGTACATCTTAAATCGAGTGTAATCGTTTGTCTCAGCCAGAGAATTCTCATACAACAAGTCAAATTCTTCATTCCTAAAGTGCGTATAATTGGAGCCATTAGGACAGAAATTATTTGAGTAAAACATCGACAAATAATTTTCTGCATCAGGATAATCGGCAATCCATGAAGCCCTGAAGAAGGCAAGTTTTGCCTGCGCTTTTAATTCGCTGAGCGCCGCAGAAGGATTCACATCAATTTGAATATCGAATCCTATCTCATTCAGGGAGTGTTGTATGTATTCGCACAAATCAAGGTATTCTGAATTGGTTGATAATTTTATTGGCGGCAATCCTTCACCATTTGGAAATCCGGCCTCAGCCAACAAACACCTTGCTTTATCAAGATCATAGTTGTACCCATAATTTTTGTCGTTATCAAAGGATGGCAACCCCCTCGGAATAATACCTCTAAGTCCTGGTTCACCAATATTATTCCTCAAATACTTCATCATTTTCTCTCTATCAAATCCATAATTAATTGCCTGCCTTATGGCTTTTAATTTAAGCGGACTAGATACCCTATTTTCATCCACTAATATTCCCAAATATTCAGTATTCAAATAAGGTTGAGAAATCATATTTATTTTACCAAGGTATTTAGGTTTCAATTCACCCCTTTTTGTTAAAAGCTCGTCTTTATAGCTGGCATCTATTCCAGACATTAAATCTAAATTACCTTGAATAAAATGCAAAAAGGCTGATTGCCGGTCAATTAAAAAAGTAATGGAAATTGCATCGAGATATGGCAATTGTGAATTTCCTTCTTTCTCAAAATAATTATTATTTCTAACCAACACCATTTTAGTTCCCTCCTCCCATAACTTAAGCTCAAAAGGACCGGCACCAACCGGATTCCGTCTAAAATCGACTTGATAGAAGTCTGTGGCTTCATGAGGTACTACAGCACAATATTGCATCGCAAGAATCCCAAGAAATGCGGGAAAAGCTTTATTAAGTTTTATCCGAAACACAGAATCATTTAACGCAACAAATGAATAGAGTCCATCACAATTTTCAACATTATTAAATACCCATAATCCCGGTGAAGCTAAATCTGCATCCACAATTCTATTAAAACTATACTCAAAGTCGAAGGCATTTACTTTCCTTCCCTTTCCGTTTTCAAAAACCTCATTGTCGTGAAAACAAACATCATTTCTCAATAAAAAAGTATAAGTCATTGCATCATCAGAGATAGTCCAGCTTTTAGCAATTGAAGGCTCAACCTGAAGATTGTCATTGAACTTAACCAATCCAGAATAAATCTGATTGCAGGCCCAGATATTGGCTAGATTTTTGGCAAACGCCGGATCCAATGAACTTATTCCGGCAGCCTCATTATACTTAAAAATACTTTTATCCGAATTGCTGAATGACGAATTACACGCGTATAGAAAAAGAGTAAAAACGAATAGAATATTATTACGAACCTTCATCTGTCTATATTTATTCTTTAATGGCCAGATGGAACTTACCATTCAAATCATTCCCTAATTAGTGTAAGAATAATTTCTAATGGCTCATTTCATTAGCTCAAATATACATCATTACTGCTTAAATAATTATTTGGCAATTTATTTAGAATTAAAAAACCAATAGCGTCCTAAACGTTAAAAAAAGAGAGGATTTTAAAATATCTCAAATTAACTTTGAATTGTATAACAAAACAAGACCTCTTTCATGACAAATTTAAACTTATTTTCACAAATCATCTCAAAATTGGATCGTTCTTCTTTCAAGAATTTTGTAAGAGAAAAAGAGACAGACAAACATCAAAAAGGATATAGCAGCTGGATCCAACTCATATCTATGCTGTTTTGTCAATTTGCCAAAAGTCAATCGGTACGGGATATAAGCAATGGTCTTCGATCTGCTACAGGCAACTTAAACCACTTAAGTATTCGTAAGGCGCCATCAAAGTCGACTATTAGTTAGCAGAACAAGAATAGAGACTGGACTCTACTCAGGGATTGTTATTACCAACTGCTTCTTCATCTAGGACAGCAGGCCGGATTTAAGTAGGTTAAATTCCGGATCCAGTCAAAAATATTCTTACTTGATTCTTCTACCATTAGCCTTTGCTTAAGCCTATTCGATTGGGCTAAACACAAAACAGCTAAAGGAGCTGTAAAAATGAACACCCTGCTTGATTATGATGGAAACTTACCCGCGTACGTTAATAATATAGACGGCAAAACCGCTGATAACAAAGAAGCCTATGATATCCCTTTGCTCAAAGGAAGCGTAATAGTAGCAGATCGGTTTTATAACGACTTTTCCTTGTTAAATGTATGGGGCAGCAAGAAAGTATTTTTCGTCGTTCGCCACAAAGAAAGCGTTATATAGTTTAATAGCACTCTTTGTTACTTCTTTTGCAAACGTAGCACTTACAATCAACATATTATCAATTGCAAATCTGGTACAAAAAGAGAAAGCCCTCAGAAGGGTAATTCAAACTCAACTATTCTTACCAATCTTCTAACTCTTAATTTTATAGGGTTGTGCAACGACGACGACTATTGTTGTGTAGCGTACTTTGTCGGTTTATTTCATTTTTCTGATTACAGCCTAAAATCAATGCAATATAAAACTTATCCCAATTCAAATGTAGTCACCCCATAAACCTTATCAATTTTAATAGTTGGAGATTTGCCATAATACATTCTTGCGCACTCAAATATATACTTTGCATCATACTCTTTAATAAGATTTAATGATCCTTGATTTATGGTAGGAATATCAATATACAGTGGCTCACCAATCACTGAATTTAAACAAGCTTTATAAAGCTCTTTTGCAATGTTTTCAGTATCTGCAAATAAGGGGCATATTTTATATCCTGTATTAGCTTTTCTTACGATGGAAAATCCCTTAATTTGATCATTCTCAATATACTTAAATGTTTTATTGTCTGGTAGATTTAACCATGGAATAATAAACTGTGGACGTGAAAATCCAAAACATTGCTTGTCATATGCTAAGATTGATGATATATCATCCTCACCTATTGGGTAAATATTTTTATCAAGCCTAAATTGCATTCCTTTCTTTTCATAGCGAACATCTCTAAATGCAATTTTAAAACCGCCTTTTTGATAGAATGGTTGCAAAGCTACAACACCATCCATTCCTATTGAAGCACCCATATTTAGTCTTGACAACAATGCATCTCTTCTTTGATACCATAGTTTCCTGCCAATTCCAAAGGATCTATACTCTGGCTTAACAATAAAAAAGCCCATAAATCCGAATTCCTTATTATAAGAGACAATCGATCCGCCAGCAATCAGATCACCTTTGTAAGAATATCCATAAAAGCCTTCCGGATCAGTTGCCCAATATACATCAGCATCATTTGGACCAGGATTCCATCCCTCTTCTTCAGCCCATTTTAATAAAATCTTTAAGCCTTCAAAATTTAATTTCCGAAGTTGTAATTGATCTATATTTTTCACAAACAATTTTCTTAATTATACCCGAAATCCTATAATGTTGAGACTAACGTTAAAATTTACAACTCATATTCAGGGAATTGTGAAGTCCGATATCTTCAGGTTTAAGTTCAAATTTAGCAATGTTTTTCTTTATCCTTTGCGTTACTTTTAATTTTCTTTTCTGATCCAGAAATAGATATTCTGTTGGTGGTTTGCAAGGAACTTCTTTCGTGATCATTGTCCAAATTATTACTCCTAATTTTCTTGCAGTTACACTTACTGCTGCTTGTCATCCTTTTCTAAAAGCAATTCTTTTAAAGAAGGCTGATAAATGTGTATCTTTTAGGTTAAATAAATCAGCCTCTTCTTTATGCTCTGTTTGTGTGACGATTGGTATAATAATAGTTGTTATTTACTTGCAACTAATTCCCAACTAAAATAACAATTTCAATTGAAAAACAACCGTACCAATACCGCATTAACCGCAATTATTATTGATACCGTGTTATGCCCTGACATTACTATTCATTTCATTCTAGCAACCAATCAATAACATTTATTTTTTTAATACCATTTATACTTGTATTGTCAAAATCTAGTGTTAAGAGAAACTCTGGATAATTGTCTTTTATCTTATCAAATGCCGAAATCTCACGCTTAAATATTTTTTCGTCATTTACTGTAAATGCTACCTGATAATATTCTCGCTCATTATTTGCTTTTTGAACCACAAAGTCAATTTCTCTATCGTTATGTTTACCCACGTAAACTTTCCCACCTCGTCTTAAGAGTTCAAAGTAAACTACATTTTCAAGCTTGCGCCCTAAATCAGCATCATGTTTATTTGTAGCTGTAATATTTTTCAACCCTAAATCAACGACATAATACTTTTCATTCGTAGAAAGCAACTCTTTTCCTTTTATGTCATAGCGTGGTGCTGCATATAAAATATATGATTGAGTAAGAAAATCTAAATACTTTATGATGGTATTATGTGATATATTCTTTAATGAATGGTGATTTAATTGGGCAGCTATATTTGTTGGAGAAACATAAGACCCAACGGAATCAAATAAAAAGCTGACAATACGATGCAAATTGTTAACATTTCGCAAATTATGACGCTGAGCAATATCTTTTATTATTACAGTGTCATATATTGACTGAAGATAATCATTTACCAAGTTTTCATCATTTTGGGAAAGCGTTACTGCTTCTGGGAAACAAC
>PIVJ01000936.1 GCA_003353955.1 Bacteroidota bacterium
AATGACTGATTTTTGGCCAAAATTGACTTCGTGAGCACTCTACCGCCCAGGCTGTTGCCCGGATTGACCCCAGACCTTGCACAATTGTTCTTTATGGATAGTACAAGAACTGTATAACTTTTCGGAGTGCTGCTCAAATTTTTTGGTCCATTTTGGGGCAAAAATGACTGATTTTTTGCCAAAATTCACTTCGTGAGCACTCTACTGCCCAGGCTATTGCCCGGATTGACCCCAGACCTTGCACAATTGTTCTTTATGGATAGTACAAGAACCCTATAACTTTTCAGAGTGCTGCTCAAATTTTTTGGACCATTCTGGTGCAAAAATTAATGAATTTTGGCCAAAATTTACTTCGTGAGCACTCTATGCTACCCGGATTGACCCCATGCCATGCACAATAATTCTTTATGGATAACCGTCCTATTATGCATAGTCAAAAATTGCTATTTCTTGACACAGGGCTGTTCATGCGAGCCATTGATTAACTTTGGTTCTTGTTAGTAGGGGTGACAGACCATTTTTCAAAGTATAAGATACCAATCTAATTATGTTATGGTA
>PIVJ01000937.1 GCA_003353955.1 Bacteroidota bacterium
ATAATGACCCGAGCGAAGCGAGGGGTATTATACGGTATAACACCGAGGTTACTATGCATTATCTCCTATACACCATAGTAGAGATCTAGAAATGATCAATAACTCTTAATATATACAGATCTACGATAAATATATAAATATATTATAATGTATATAGTCCGCTTTTGAACTGTGGTTCAAGTTAATTAAATTTCCACTCGCTGCCATCGGTTCTCGTGGCCTAATGGATAAGGCGTCGGGCTCCTAATCAGGAGATCCCAGGATCGATTCCCGCCTTCTCCACTGTTTTTCCCTACAATTCAATGTGTTGTGTTACCATTTGCGAAATTTTTCGGACTTAGCCGATTTGCAGCAGGTTAATATCCAAATAACGAACCTCCGTGAGCGGTGATTATCAGAAATAACCACCGCTAAGAACAAAAGACTTAATCCCCAACTATGGTGTACAGGGTGCTTCACGAAAAATGTCCCGGGCGGTTTTGGTCGATTTTTGGTTTAAGTTTAGATGCAATCGCATTTATTTTGCATAGCGATAAAGTCCGTGACGTAACCATTTA
>PIVJ01000938.1 GCA_003353955.1 Bacteroidota bacterium
TTAAAACTCCAGTTTAAAAAGTTTATAGCAGATATAGTTTGAAGAACTGCTGATCTAGTGTTAAAGAACATTATAGCTCCAGTGGAATTATTTATATAATCTAAAACTCTATTACTAAGTCTATTGCCGCTAAATATTCTGTTTTTACCAGATTTCATTCTACCTAGTATATTCTCCATAGCTTCTCTATACTTAGATCCATAAGCAGCTTCTAGCTTATTTAAATTCTCTTTACTAAATATTAAATTAACATTAGCTGTATAACCAGACTGCTCTAAGTATTTAGCTCTTTTAACAGTGTTTAATACATCAATTAAATCAGTTGTTATTGTACCAACTAACCAATTTTCTCCTGGTTTAGCGTAGCTATCACCTTTAGTTATATTAAATATTTGATCACCAAAAGCTTTTAATACTCCATCGGAGTTAACTAAATCTAATAATTCTTTTAAATCTGTCTTAGATATACCAGGAATATCAAAGCCAGCTTTATTAAATAAATAAACTCTTACAGCTTGTTCTTTAGTAAAACCTGAATCAGTTTTCTTTCTAAGATC
>PIVJ01000939.1 GCA_003353955.1 Bacteroidota bacterium
TATTAATTACTCTTTTACGTGACGATACAGGCTTAAAACTGCTAAAGCCTGCTGTGACCTTGTAATTTGACCTTGACCCAAATCCTTTTCGTCAGTGACTTTCGCAGACATTTCGCGACGATTCGTTTACCCGTGACCTTGAAAAACTCATTAGTGTGAACGATATTCCGAATTTACGGTGTGTTTCAGGTGGTGGTCTTTGGTCACGTGATGTGACGTCACGCATGGTTAAGTTCGGATGAAAGTAACACGAGCGAGTCGTCGAGGCCTGTTCCCAACCACAGTTTCATTTTTATACGGTTCCGACGTCATTAAGTGGTCGAGCGTCACCTGAGAAGAAGTGCTAAAACGGCCTATATTTGTGACGTCACTCATTCACGCATGGTTTAACACAGGTCATTTCTGTCAACACTCAAAACGGCCAGTATATGACCAAGTTGAATGACGTGCTTCAGTTTCGATTCTAGTGGCAGTTGTCAGAAAAAATATCAAATTTGTCTGTTTCGCATCCCCTTGCATCCGCATCCGTATCACCTTGCTACATGGACCGAATAACA
>PIVJ01000940.1 GCA_003353955.1 Bacteroidota bacterium
CAGCATTGCCGACCGGAAAAGTGGCTTATTACGTAATCTGCTGGGTAATTAGCGTCAAATCTTTGGGTGGTAGATGGTTACGTCACGGATAATATTACTATGCAAAATGATTGCGATTGGAGCTCAACTTTAACCAAAAATCGACAAATCCACCGGGACATTTTTTGTGAAACACCCTGTATGTTACAGCTGATGGCCTATTAACGTAGCGATGCAGGTTTTGTGTTTCCTTGTTTCGTTTTGTGCAACAGTGTCTTAAGTATCCATCAGAGCTATAGTACTATACATCTCCTGGAAGGTTAGTATTTTCCCGAACTGTGGATAAAGGTTTTAATCTAATCGCACAATTATTAAGGGTGCTATACACTTTCACAAGGAATTTCATAATTTTACCACATCAGCGAATATAAGTCACAAACGAAAAGTAGCATGGCATTTATGCTCCATCCATCTTAAATTATGCGAGAAGGCCTACAAAAGTGTGTCTCATATTTTGGATTAAGTGCCCCAATGTTGAAATACAGCATTAAACATTTTAACAATTTGACTACCACCT
>PIVJ01000941.1 GCA_003353955.1 Bacteroidota bacterium
TCCAGCTCACCAAACGGACTTATCACCACCTGGCACTGGGACTTTGGCGATGGCACAGATATAACTATCACAGCACCTGATAGTCCGGATGTATCACATATCTATACTAACGATGCTACTTTTGCAGTAACGCTAACGGTAACCGATAGTGACACTTGTGAGAACTTTGTAGTAAAGAATGTAGAAGTAGTACCATCCCCAATAGCCGATTACACATACGCAGAAACATGCTATAATGATCCTGTATTTTTTACAGATCTAAGTACCACTAATGGAGGTACAGATATAATGAGCTGGGAGTGGTTCTTTGGCGATCCTAACTCAGGAACAGAGAACACCTCCACGCTTCAGAACCCAACCCATGTATTTAGTGATCCGGGTATCTATACTACTACACTTATTATAGTAAGTACAATGGGATGTAACGATACCACCGAGCAAGATATTACAGTAGATCCAGCACCTGATGTAGACTTTTCTATATTAGATGATAGCATCTGCCTTGGAGAGAGTGCAGAGTTCACAGGTATAAGTACGAGTGATATCAGCACCTGGT
>PIVJ01000244.1 GCA_003353955.1 Bacteroidota bacterium
AGTCAAAACGGCCAAAGTGTGATTTTCGTAATTTGACCTCTGTGACCTTGGTCGTGACCTTGACACAACATAATCAAATAAAATACTTCAACTAACTGGATAATATATTACATATGGGTCTGTTCACAGTAATGGGTCCAAAAGTGTGACATAGGGTTCAAATTTTCAAATTTGTTGAATAAAAATATTAGCCATTGCCGAAGGTGGAGTGAATGTCCAAGTACAAAGAAATGATGATGGGAAGATAACTCGCCAACAGATAAAGGTGTAGAACTTATGATATCTGACGATGCTATGCGTGACTAATGTGATGGTTGACACGTACTAATGTGATGGTGTCAAACACCTCTCGGCCATAGAAATAAATTATTACCGCAAACTTCCTTGTGAAACCCTTATTTCCTGAAGAGATATAATGAGTGTATGGAAATATAATGCATAAGAAATGCAAAAAGAACCGAACACGGCCAGTAGAATGATTTGAAATTATGCGTATGTATGTGATGCAACAAGTCCATGGAAAAATGACATTATTTTTCATCATTGTGAAGATCACAGGTAAGATTTTACATTCATTCCACTTCCCACAGTGGGTATACATCTGTATTTGTTGCTGTGATGAGTAAATTTTGGAGTGTGGTCACAAGTTCAATTTTCACTGGCAAAGGTGCGTACGTATGTGATGATTGACATATATTGACATGTAAACATAAAACCATAATTATTAGTTCAGCTGGTCCTTTTCCGTGATGATGACCATGGGATATGGGGGTATACTGGCACCACTTATGTTTGGAACAGAAACATGGACACAGGAGTGCTTTAGTTTCAATTGTGGTGAACAAGCCTTGCTTGCGTATGAACGTGACATTGACCACATGTGTCCAACAGTCACGTTCTGTAAGAAGAAATCGTCTGTGTGAGTACACTGTGTTTATGTGCGGCAAATGTTACAAGTGAAAATAAATTCATAACTTCGTTTTCGTGAAATGAATGAACTTCCATGGGGTAATTCATCAAAGCTACAGAATATTGGCCGTTCTTGCGGACGTAAGTGATGCTTGACACATCGTGTCAAGCATCACTTCACACAGAAATCTCCGCCGGGACACCCGGACTTCGGATCGCCAGTGCGGGTTACCTAACTTCGCGCGCGCAAATATCGCATGTGGTCGTGAATTCATAACACTTCTTTTGCATGATCGGAATGAATTTTCATGGGTATTACACTGAAACCACAGACTATGGGCCTTTGTTTGCACGTACATCACATCTAGTGTCAACTTACCTTGCCATACGTGACGCAGATCCAATCTTCTTGACCGTAATTCTCTTCCCGGTCTAGTCAATGATACAGCGCCTCATTCGTTGGCCTATTTTACATAATGACATTGACTGATGGCCATCTCTGAGTCGCTGCCGCATGTCTACTCGTAACGCAAGCCATAGACCCGCGGCGGTAAAGACGTTGGTGAGCGAAATTAACGGACTTTTAAGAAACAAATACGTATTCTCCAGTACCTATGAGGTTCATTTAAGACACTCGCCCATATAATTTCACGTTTTCTCATCAAAAGATGAGTTAAATCGACTGCTGATTGCTCGGTTTGTTCCAGTCATGCACCTTTCCGGGCGAGCTCTGTTTGTTTTGTTTCATTTGGGTCGTAACTGGTCCGGGCCAAGGAAGAAATATTTTATTTCAAAAAACATTTAATTATGTGTCATTCATGAAAACGCTTCACGCTTATCCAATAATCAAACAATAAAATAACATGAAATTAAAATTGATAGCAATTATATTTTTAATAACCAAAAGTGTGTGTTTTCGCGCTGATTTATATAAATTTAGCAGACGATGATTGTTCGTGTTTCGGCCGATAGAGTGCGCGATACACAGCGATCCTGACGAACAGCATGGCGACAAGATGGGGGATTGGAACTTACTTTCTCGCATCTTTTTTGGACCGAGTTTCGACAAGTGTGTTCTACGTTGAAGTTTCCAAATGATGCAAGATCGATTAGTAGATATTGGAGATTGTGTAGGTGTACATATTGTGCGTTTGTTCCCTGCTATTTCACCACATATGACATGTAAAACGCCAGCGCTCCGACGAATGGCACGCCTACATTGTGACACATGCAGCCAATTTCGGTGCCATTGCTGGAGCAACGGCTGTCCCAATGAAAAAGACCAGCAATAGGCGACCGAAATTTGTTTGGTTAACAACTCTAATACAGTCCAGAGGTATTTGGTTTAAGTTAGTTTCATATTCATGTATGATCATTGAG
>PIVJ01000942.1 GCA_003353955.1 Bacteroidota bacterium
TGCCTTATATTCCAATACGGAAGGAATCAAAAATACAGTTGTAGGGTTTCAAGCTGGCCATAACGCACCAGGATCAAACAATGTATTTCTGGGTTTTCAAGCTGGCTATAACGCATTAGGATCAGGCAATGTATTTCTGGGTTTTAAAGCAGGATATGATGAAGGCGGAGATAATAAGTTATATATCGACAACTCAAGCACATCTACTCCGCTAATTTATGGAGACTTTTCTGCTAATGAAGTAACTATTAATGGGGCCTTGCATGTAACAGGTGACATAACTGCAGAAGGAACCTTCCCCACTTCTGATGCACGTTTAAAAGAAAATGTAGCAACGCTAACAGCTGTATTGGCAAAAATTAATCAATTACGCGGAGTAAGCTTTGTGTTTATCGATCAAGACAAATATGCTGCAGGTCCTCAGGTAGGGGTTATTGCTCAGGAATTACAAGCGGTTTTCCCTGAATTGGTTATTGAAGGCAGCGATGGATATTTATCTGTAAATTATTCACAATTATCGGCAGTCGTTCTTCAAGCAGTTATTGAGCAACAAGA
>PIVJ01000943.1 GCA_003353955.1 Bacteroidota bacterium
TCAGTGGTCTTACTTTCCTCCGATATGCAAGTTTGAGAAGGCCCTACGTACCGTATATGGACGCAATTGCTTCAGCTGAGTCATTGGTCATAAGTAGGCCGACTGTTGAGTCACCTTCAACTCCCAACACTCGCATTTGTCTTGCCACTTTCTCTGCCATGCTTCGGAGTTCTGCATATGAGACAACACGCTTCAGACCTCCGTACTCAACCAGGGCTATTGCATTTGGATTTGCCTCGGCTTGGTCCAGGAAAAACTCGTGCACCAGCCACCCAGGCTTAGGGTAAGGAGCGGATGTTTTGTTCCACTCCACTAACTGCCTCTGTTGCTCAACATGAGTGAGCATGGGAAGTTCCCACACTACTTTGTGTGGGTTTTCCACTGCCATCTCCAGCAAGTTCTTGAAGCAATCAAAGATCATGACTACTGTGCTTTGATCAAAGAGCCTCGAGTTAAAACACATCATGCCTATCATACCATCTTTCCGCAGCAGCTCAGAGTCAGCAACACGGAGTAGTGTCAATATGAGATCCAGATTTTCTAAAGGCTGCTGGC
>PIVJ01000944.1 GCA_003353955.1 Bacteroidota bacterium
GGGTATAAAATGGTGATCAACATTCTACGCATGACTGGAAAATGCAGGAAAAGATTTTAATGGTTCATGGCGTAATAGCGCCGGGACAGGGAAGCTGGCCACTCGCGCGTGCGAAAACTGCATCTGTGCATGCGCTATATTGCATGCGCAACCGGGAATCACGGCAAAATACCGGATAAGACAGGAAAACCGGCTCACGGCAAAATATCCACTGTGTAGTCTGAATGTGAATGACTCGACGTTTAAAAGTTGTGGCGTCATATTGGTACATAGGCTAGCATTGAATGACGCCCATCTGCGCTATAGCAATTTTCGAGCGTCATGAACTGGGCAACCAAAAGTTTATTTCAAAAGCCCATTTCAACACAGTGCTTTTTAGTTCAAATGTCATGTCACTACTTTCCACTGACGCGCACGTCAGAAATTGTTTGTTTACCTCAGCCAGACACGACGTAACCATGACGTCAATCTGATAATGAACGACTCAATGTTTTACTCAATCTTGAAACTAAGTCAAGCAATGTTATTTTTATTGACTTTTCTCTGTTTATTCAT
>PIVJ01000945.1 GCA_003353955.1 Bacteroidota bacterium
GCTGGTGGGAAAAGGTGACCATACCTTGTATAAGTAGATTGCTGTAGATACCATGTAGACAGCCTGTAGACAGCATGTAGATTGCCGTAGACAGCAATTGTCTGGTGGGAAAAGGTGACCATACCTTGTATAAGTAGATTGCTGTAGATACCATGTAGATACCCTGTAGACAGTGTGTAGACAGCTGTAGATTCAAAATATAGGGAAAATGGTGTGCATATCTTGTGTAAGTAGATACCTGTAGATACAATGTAGACAGCCTGTAGACAGCATGTAGATAGCTGTAGGTGGGTGGGGAGAGGGGGAGGGCTCGTCTGGGGTCTCCAAGTAGATTGCTGTAGATACCATGTAGACAGCCTGTAGACAGCATGTAGATTGCCGTAGACAGCAATTTGCTGGTGGGAAAAGGTGACCATACCTTGTATAAGTAGATTGCTGTAGATACCATGTAGACAGCCTGTAGACAGCATGTAGATTGCCGTAGACAGCAATTTTCTGGTGGGAAAAGGTGACCATACCTTGTATAAGTAGATTGCTGTAGATACCATGTAGAT
>PIVJ01000946.1 GCA_003353955.1 Bacteroidota bacterium
CTATGCTATACACACGCTGAGGTGTGGTTTTTTTAGTTAGTTAACAACAGTCACATTTGTTCCATTCTTTACCGTTTCTACAGGTTTCATCTTCATCTTCGTCATCAAATACGGCGTGCTCTAGACACGATCCGCATAGTTCGTCGCTTAAATAGCTTGGCTCTGAGCCACAACAGTTACTCCACATAATTATTCGGTTTTAAATTGGTTAGAAAGATCTAGTATGGTTTCTCTGTCGAAAGAGGTCATACCCTCGGTTTGTTTTGCGTACATTCTCAATACGTGGCGTACAAATAACGCGTCGGTTTCAGTTAATTCAATTGTCATATTATTTAGTTTTAAAGGTTATTATTAATCGTTATCAAGAGCGCTCGTTATTAACGCTATCATTATGGCAGCAAATATTACTACCGGTATTACTATATAAAGTAAATCCATATTATTTAGTTTTAGTTACATTATTATTATCTATTAGTACTCGTAATTCGTCTGCATTTGGCCGAAGCCTAAGCCTACTTTTCAGTAGACTCTAGCTCTTCGATCGTAGCCAAGTG
>PIVJ01000019.1 GCA_003353955.1 Bacteroidota bacterium
ATGTTGGGACACAGTTCACCCAAAACAACAGAAGTTTATACCAAAACAATTGAAATAAATAATAAAAAAATTGCAAGTCCGCTTGATAGTTTAATAAGAAATATTAACTTGTAGCTATACACGATATAACTGCAATGTGGTTATACAATTGTTAGCAAACATAATGAAAAGCAAAATGAAGAACCTAAGATTGATTAGTATTATTTGTCTGTTTGTTATAGGTTGTACACAAATTAAAGAAACTGAAACGGATTTTCAGGATTTCTTTAAGAGTGGTACAATCACAATCACAGGACAAATAAAAAACTTGACTGCAAAAGATGGCAAGACAGTTTTTTTAAAACAGCATGATTTACTTTCTGGAAAAAGTGAAGTTATCTCTATTAAAATTGACAATTCTGGAAAATTTGAAAAAATATTAACAATCTATAATAGTCAAGATATATCACTCGAATATCAAGAAAGAACTATTAACCTCCTTGTAAAACAGTCTGATAGTCTAGATTTAGTTTTTGATGCACAAAATCAAAGTCAAGATGTAATTATTACAGGGACAAGTGGAGAAAGAAATACCCTGTTTAATCAGTACTTAAAATTGACATTAAACATTAAAAAAGATTATAACCGCAAAACATCAGGAAAAAATTTAGATTTCATCTTGAACTATTATAAAAAAGCTGAGGCAAAGGTGGATTCAATTATTAATGTTTTACCTAATATTAAGCACGATGCTTTGCTTACCACATGGATTAATGCTGACAAAAAATCACTCATCAATTATAATCTTATTCAATACGCCAGTAAAAATGAATCCCTTCCTGTAACTTTTTTGGCTGATAAGAACATGATAACAGAAAGTGATATAAATAAAATTGACTTTTATTGTAACCGTGACTACGCACATGATATTCTTAACAACTATGTTGGCGGATGCATTATGAAAGAGAGACAAAAATTTATTGGAGATGTTATAACCAAATTTAAAGAGGATGACTATGATAGAGCAATAAAGTTATTGTCAGACAGCACAATGATTGGTTTTCACAATATTGGGAAAGACATTGTAATGTACCAGTTATTCCAACAAATGCTTTTGCCAAGTATGATGGAAGCGGTTGGGAAAGAATTAAAAATTGATTTGTTAGAGAAATACTTTTTACAAAATACCCATAATGAATTTGTTAAAACTTCAATTATAAACACAAGCAATGAACAATCGAATGATGCTCTCGAAGAATCTTTGACTGGAAATTCAGAAGAAGAAGAAGAAGAAGAAGAAGAAGAAGAAGAAGAAGAAGACGTACTTGGTGCTCTAATGCAAAAATTTAAGAATATAGTACTTTATGTTGATATTAGTGCAACTTGGTGTGGTCCTTGTATTAAGGAGTTACCTTACTCTACAGTTTTACATGAAAATTTGAGTAACAAAGAGGTAGTCTTTGTTTATCTTTTTGCTAAATCAAATCTATCTGATTGGAAAAAGTTAAGTTTAAAATATGACTTACAAAGTGAGAATATTCTTCTGTCAGATGAACAGTATAATTTCCTACTAAGCAAATATGCAATTAACTCTGGATTTCCACAATATTTATTAATTGATAAAAATGGAGAAATATCAAAGAATGCTCAAAGACCTTCAATGAAAGGAACTAAAGAAGAAATACTTAAATTGTTAAATTGAAAATTACATTTGCTAACAAAGTGTCATATGTAATGCGGGCTTCAGTGGGTAATCCAACTGTTCCGCGTTGTTGCAACACCGCCAATTCGTCTTTGACGACTTGACGGAAAATTTGAAATTATGAATAAACGAATTGGCTACGTGCGTAACTGAAAGTTTTGTACTTTTATTCCCGCGCTCCACTTACATAAACGTTGGCGTTAATTTGAAAACAATAAAAAAAATGAATAAAAATATAGATTTAGGATTGTTAATCCTTCGTATTGCTGTTGGTGTATTAATGTTATTGCATGGTATTGCAAAATTGAAAGGCGTGTCCTTTATTGAAGGAATGTTAGATAGAAATGGATTACCTGCTTTTCTAGCCTATGGCGTATATGTTACAGAAATTGTCGCCCCTTTATTAATTATTATTGGATTTAGAACTCGTTTAGCTTCTGCTGCTTATGCCTTTGGTGCATTATCTGCTGTGTTTCTAGTACATTCTGGCGATATATTTACATTAAACGAACACGGTGGATGGGGAATTGAACTATTAGGGCTATACTTATTGGGAGCTATTGCATTATTCTTTACTGGTAGTGGGAAAATAGCCTTTTCTTCTTCAAATAAGTGGGATTAAGTCGAGTAGATAAAGGAGAACTCCAGCCCTAACCCTCTCACAGAACCGTGTTTGACAGTCTCCCGTTACACGGCTCTTCGCAATCAAACCTAAGGGGAAGCCATCCCAGTTAATAATTATTATAAAGAACTAAACTTCTGATCTTTATGTTAAGTACTCCTAGATAATAGAATCAATCTTTATTGCAATCCAGAAATCGTAAAATGTTCAAAGTCAATAAGATAAATAGGTTTAGTGATGTTTAAAGAATTTAGCGCATCACTAGTGGCTTGAAACTATTGTTTCGAAAAGACATATGGTTTGTCATCTTCTATTGTTAAATTCATCGATTCACCTTCAGTAATTCCAGTAAAAGAATCATCATCATATGATATTGAAATTCTATCATTTGAAGTTGTGAACAAACCTATTGAGTATTTCGGTCTAACCATGCCACGGATTTCGGTCTTAGGATGCCACTCTAAAAGACGCTTTTAGGTGGATCAGGGGCAGATTAGGAGGCTGGGCAATTGCTCAAAGCCCAATCTTAAATACTACAATTATCGTTGATCGTTTGATGAAAAGGGATTATGAACCTCACGATTGTGGGCTTTTTATTATTTTTGAGTTACGTATATATCTACGATTTTTGTATCTGTATTAATTTCAATTTTAGAAGGATTTGTTAATAGAGAAGTTTTGTTATCTTTCTCTAATTCAATATCGTAGCCTTTCTTGTCGTATTTCATCAAAGAACCTGTCGCTGCGTCAATTCCCCATCCGATTAGGCTCCCTAAATTTATAATACTCACTGCATTAAACTTTCTGTCTAATGTAATTACTCTGGTCTCATATCCGTCTAACTTGATTTCTACAAGTTTATCAGATAAACTTCTTTTAACCTGAGTGGTACAAGGCGTTTTACAGATTTCAAGTCCATCTATATAGACTTTAGCTCCTTGTGGATTAGAGTCAAATCTAATTGCATCTTTCGTACCCGTAAAGATTGTTGCACAACTTGTCATTAGAAATATTGATGCAATCGCAAGAGTAAATAATTTACTTTTCATTTCTTTATATTTTAAAATAATGCTTACTCCTGTTTATAGTCTTTTTCAGCCTATTCCGACTGTTTTGGATTTCGTTAATTGAGACCAAGGTTAAAATTCACAACTCTTATTCAGGGAATTGTGAAACCCGATATCTTCAGATTTAAGTTCAAAAGTAGTACTATTTTTCTTGATTCGGGATACTATTTTCCATTTTTTTCTTTGGTCAAGGAACAGATATTCCTTTGGAGGATTCAGGACGAGACATAAAATGCTAAAGAAAGCCAACCGCACAAAAGCAAAGAGTACTATCGCACACATTGCTTTCTTCCCACTTTTGGATGATAATGAATACTATAAGTCTGTTGTATAAATTGAAAACTAAATTTTGCCTAAAGGCACAACAGCTTAATTAAGTTTTAGGATCTCCATTATTAAAAGATGTATCTTTACTATTATAGATACACAATAAATAAAATGACCACAAAAACTCAGGATCTTCATTGTATTGCTATCCAGTCTGTTAATAACTTTTACTACAATGGAGATAGTCAATATATACACAATACAGGTGTGGATAGCTAATGGTTATAAGCAATATTTTTAAACTTGACAGAATCTAAGAAGTAATGAGAAATCTTTTAATAATTATCAGTTTAATTTCATTAATTAGTTGTACTGAAAGTATTGATGAAGCCAACACTTATCTTGGATTTGACTATTCTTTAAGAAGTAGCGTGTCGAGAAATGCTGGTTATTATTTAACGGAGCAAAACACGATTGTATCTTGCCAGGTTGACCATTTTTACGAAATCGTCCATTCTGTTTTTATGGCAAAGTATCCAAATGCTTCATCTCTATTTCAGGAAGGAATTGCAACCTATTTTGCAGGAACAGGCGGAAATAATTTCGATTTCCAAATAGCTCAGTTATGTGAAATGATTGAATCTAATCCAAATACAGATTTATCAAAATTTAACGATTTAAATAAATTACTTAAAAATGGTTCTAATCATTTCTATACAATTGGTGCAACATTTATTGATTATGCCTTTAAGAAAGGTGGATCAGAAAAAGTAATTTCACTTTTTCAATACCCAAAATCAAATGAAGAAAAACTTTCTGCAATTAGCAAAGAACTTGAAATTGGAGAAAATGACATTGACTCATTTCTTAAAAATTACATTATTAAATTAAACAAAGAAAAAAACTAATGCTAACAATGGTAGTCGTTGCACAATCCTATAAAATTAAGATTTAGTAGTTTCCAAAGCATCTTTGAGTTCGATTAAGCCCCTTTGAGGGCTTTTTCTTTTTGTGTCAAATTTGCAATTGATAATATATTGATTGCTTACAGATCAGTAAAATCAGTCGTAATTGGTCAATAATAGAAGACCTGCTTATTTCATCAGTTTTAGCAAGTCATAAGCAGTGCTATCGCTACTGGTTTTAGCTTTTTTTTACCAATAATCTATAAACGTAAACAATGCCATTGCTAAAAGCAAAGGTCAGGGTGGAGAGTAAAATAAATTTAACAAAGGCCGGAAGGGCTAAGTTAATCATGAGTAAAGCGATAACACCTACGACGATCATATGTATGATGTAAACCTGATAGGAGTTTTTGTTTAATTGTATCATCAGCTTATTTGCCATCTTAAAATTAAATCTGAAAACATGGATCAGAACGTAAAGAAAGCTTAACATGCTTAGAATAACAGAAATGTAATATATAATCCTGTCAACCATACCGGAAATAAAAAAGTAATTTCTGCTCGGATCAATCATGTTAAAAAAGAGGTTCAAGGCAACAACTGTATAAATACTGATTGAAACGGTTAATATGATATTTGAAATGATATAATACTTCTTATTCTTTCTATCGGATTCAAAAACCTTCAATTTATTACACAATGATCCTAAGAGAAAGGCCATAAAATATACGAGCAGTCTTTCTTTCTGAAAATGAAGAATTGGAGAGTTAAACCATCCTGTCTGACCCATACTTGAAATAGCCATACTGTATAGCAGTCCAATTGCAAAAACCAAAACCACAGCTTTCTTCACCGAGACTTTTATAGACAACAACTTGCTTCTCTTCAATGCATAATATAGCATTTGAAATAAAAATAAAACAGGCAAAAACCATAACCATCCTTGAATTGGGCTGTTGGCAAAGAAACTTAAATCTGATCCGCTTCTTTGGAAGAGGTGAAAGTATGAAAACCATTCTTCCTGGGGTAATCCTCTTGAATAAAGAAATACTGCTTTGTAGGCAGGGATTAAGGTAAAAACGGCAATAATCCAGGGCAACATTATTCGTTTGAATTTGGATTTTAAGAAACGGAGAGTGGATCTATTCTCTACAGAAAACGGAATAAAATATCCGGAGATAAAGAACATAATGAACATAATAAATAGATCTAAGTACATTCGTATCAATCCTATTGAACTGTTTTGCATGGGGTCAATGACAATCCAATTATTTGTTAATACAGATTCGTAAACAAGTCCTGAGTGTAAGACTACTACCAGAAAAATTAAAAATGTTCTTAAATTGTCTAAAAAGTGAATGCGAGTTTTCATTTTAAATCGTTTTAATTTTTACATAACTTGATGATGTAAAGGTCTGTTAAAGCCTGACGCATCAATAATCAACAATGAGTACAATTATATAAAGTTTGGCAAATCTATTGTAATTATGACGCAGCAATATAAATTATGATGCATTCGACAAAGAATACGTTAAGTACAGGGTTGAAACATTATTCGTATCTTTTCAGAATATAGTCCTTAGTATCTATTTAGTTTCTTGATCAATGCAGAATTTTCGTTCCATGGAAAACAATTTTTTAGATAAGACTATCGGAATTATTGAAAGCAATATATCCAATGAAGCGTTTGGAGTTTCAGAGCTTGCACAGGAGATTGGAATGAGTCGTTCCAACCTGCTTCGTAAAATTAAAAAGCTAACAAATCTTTCCGTTAGTCAATTTATCAGGCAACTTCGTTTGAAGCGTGGAAAGGAGATTTTAAAAGAGTCGTCCTTAACGGTCTCAGAAGTTTCTTATCAGGTTGGCTTTGGAAGCACCTCATACTTCATAAAATGTTTTCACGATTTTTATGGATACCCTCCGGGAGAAATGGGAAAAGGAAATTTAGGTAACGATAACTCAATTCAATCCAGGGATTCTTCTCAATTGCATCAATTGGCTGCGATTATGTTTACCGACATTCAAGGCTATACTGCCTTAATGCAACAGGATGAGAAAAAAGCAATTGATCTTATCCACCGACATAAGGAGGTATTAAATTCTGTCACCCAAAAATTCGATGGAAAGATATTGAAGTATTATGGCGATGGTGCCTTGATCACATTTAAGAGTGCAATTGATGCGGTAAGGTGTGGAATCGAATTACAGCTTATTTTTAGGGCGGATCCCAAGATTCCGGTTAGGATAGGTGTACATAGTGGCGATATCATTTTCACTGAAGATGACATCATCGGAGATGGTGTAAATGTAGCATCAAGGATTGAAAGTCTGTCTGTAGCAGGCAGCGTCTTTATCTCAGAGAAGGTATACGATGAAGTAAAAAACCAGTCGGAAATCCAAAGCTTGTCATTGGGTAATTATGAGCTTAAAAATGTTGGTAAACCCATAGAGGTTTTTGCCATTTCTAATGATGGTTTAATAGTGCCGAAAAGGAATCAAGTTAGTGGAAAGTTTAAAAAGGAAATATCTGCTGATTTAAAAGGATTACCGCAGCATGGTTTATGGAGTAGAGTCAAATGGGGAATAGTAATTTTAATAGCTGTATTAATTGGCTATTTAATAAGTACCGTAGACGTTTTTAAAATCCCTGCGTCCAAATCATTTGTTCATCGTATTTCTGATAAGAAATCAATTGCGGTATTACCGTTTAGAAATGATAGCGGTGATTCGACCAATGTCTATCTAATCAATGGTTTGATGGAATCCATACTCAGTAATCTTCAAAAAATAAAAGGTTTGAGAGTCATTAGTCGAACCTCAGTCGAAAAATATCGAAGCAATCCGAAAACAATTCCGGAGATTGCACAGGAGCTAAATGTAGATTATTTTATAGAAGGGAGTGGTCAGAAGATAGGAGATCAAATATTGCTTAATATACAATTAATTGATGCCCTGGCTGATAATCATTTATGGGCAGAACAGTACAACAAAGAAGTAAAAGATATATTTAAGCTGCAGCAAGAAGTAGCAAAAAATATCGCCAATAAAATTGAAGTAATTATCACGCCTGAAGAAGAAGAAAGAATTGATAAAGTGCCAACAGAAGACCTGATCGCTTATGATCATTTTTTAAAAGGACTGGATTTATTCTATAAAGGAAATCTTGATGATTTTGAAAAGGCCATTAGCTATTATAAGATGGCCATTGAGCGGGATCATGAATTCGCACGGGCACATGCTGGTATTGCTATTGCGTACTACTTTTTAGATTTGTTTCAGGCAGAAAAAAAGTATACAGAACAGATTAATTTTTATGCTGATAAGGCTTTATTACTCGATTCGAAACTGCCTCAAAGCTTGATTGCGAAAGCATTATATTTTATGAGTTTGGGTCAGAATACGCTGGCATTGCCATACCTAGAAACAGCCCTGGAATACAATCCAAATTCGGTACTGGTCATTAACATCCTGTCAGATTATTATGCAAACCAAGTGCCTGATACAGAGAAATACCTCAAATATGCAATAAAAGGAATTGGTTTGGATGTTGCGGCAAATGATTCAAGTACGGCAAGTTTTACTTATTTGCATATAAGCAATGCTTTTATTCAATCCGGTTTTATTAGTGAGGCATTATTTTATATTGATAAATCATTAGCGTATAATCCTGAAAATTTATTTTCGGAATATGTGAAAGCTTACATCCTGTATGCAAGAAATGGAGATCTACTTCAAACTAAAGAACTATTAATTGACGCACTTCAAAAAGATACAACCCGACTGGATATACTGCAAGAAGTTGGAAAAATGTGTTATTACTTGAGAGATTATGAAAGTGCATTGAGTTATTATAATAGATTTATTGAACTTAGGAAAGCTCAAAATTTAGATGTTTTTAGATTTGAACATGCAAAAATTGCTGTGGTACTCACAGAAATGGGATTGCAAGAAGAATCGGAACTGTATTTTAAGGATTATAAAGCTGTTGCAGATAAGGATAATTCAATATACAGGCACTTAAGTTTATCAATGTATTATTCGTATCAGGGAGACACTTTAAATGCGATTGAACATTTGAGATTATTTTCACAAGAAAGCAATTATCATTACTGGACTGTTCTTTTTGTAGAAATAGATCCCTTAATTGATAATATGAAGAACCACCCTGAATTCATGAAAATACTAAATGATATAGAAGCCAACTTCTGGAAGAAACACGAGCGAATTAAGCATTCACTTAAGGAAAATGGATTGCTCTAAATTTAGTCTTAATCTGATGCCCACAGATAAAAAATCAAAGGCTTTTGGTCACAAAATTCAGTTTTTATTCTAGTCTTACTCTCAAAGTAGTTTGAAATATCATGCGGGAGCAATAAGCTTGCTAATTCTATATTATATCGTTTATGTTGTCAAGATAAGAATCCTTTGTGTTCTCCTCCCCAGGAATATTTCCTGACTCCTTATTAATACTAGAAATAGTCTTCAAATATACCTTTCCTTCTTGTGTCAAGTGATATGCAATGAAATCCACCTCCTAAAGACCTGGAATGTCTTAATTGCAACCCAATAACATCAATTTTATTTTTTTCAAGGAGTTTTATAAGTTTTGTTTGCTGTTTGTCAACAATAGCAAGGTTTGGATTTAACATTAATAAATTCATTCCTATCCATACTGAAGAATATGCATGTGCTCCTGAGTAACCTATATCAACCAAATCATGACACCAGATTTTATCCCATTTCTGTAATTGTGTTGGAAGATTATCTTCATTAACTCTCTCTGAATTTAACAAAACAAGACCTGGTCTTAATAATGAAATCGTTGAGTCAAGGTGAATTCCTTCATAAAGATTTCTTAATTTATGAACACGGTACTTGCCTCCTAAAATACTCTGCAACCACGTAGCTCCCATTTCGTTACCAGTACTTGATATGAGGTAGAATATGTCTTTCCCTGCTCTTATAATATTAGCAGCATCAAAGATTGGTTCCTCATTTGTTAATGGTAAATAATTTGCATTTGAGAGATTATAGGCGCTATCCAACAATCTTGGTTTTGGTGCAGATATCCACCTTGCACCTTCTTTAAAATATTCGATAAAAATATCTTTGTATGCATAATTTTCTAAGAAACGACTTCTTAGACTCATTGGAGCTTCAATAATTTTATTCCCTATTATTAATGTTGAATCTCTAGGGGCATAATTATAAAACCCACTGCTTTCCCAATCATATGTTTTGATATGTTTTGAATGTTCAATCACTTGCGGTCTTCTAACCTTAATATCGCACTTGCGTAGAACTTTAACAAGTTCATTCAAGTCTTCTTCTGTTTCTGAAATCACATGTTTTAAGAATGGCCCACACTTGATTTTATCTGCTTTTACATTTGCAAACTCTATAGCCATTTGTCCCTTGTCTATATTAGGTGTTTGTGCATTAGTTGGGTCTCCTATTATGACTTCTTCCAAGGGATCCCATTCATTATTTGAACCAAGATAAACTGCCATTTTGTAAGTATTTTTCAATTGATAATAAATTCATATTGATTATTCCATAAGTGTCCGATAGTTTAATGCACTAATAAAGCCCAAATATTCTTAACTTTGCAGTACAAGGTAAATTCAACCAGCAAGTGCAATTTTTTTTGCACCACTATTAAACTTATTTCTTAAAAAATCAATTCCCATTTTATACAATGCGTTAATATTAGATTGACTGGTAATGTATTGAGTGGTCAAATTCAAATTGTAATTTCTAACCCTCAGACTTCTTCTTCCTTTTTCGATCAAGTTCGTTAAGCATAATCTTTCTTAATCGAATAGATTTCGGAGTAATCTCAACGTATTCATCAGCTCCGATATATTCCATGGCTTCTTCCAACGAAAACTTAATTGCAGGTGTGATCGACATTTTTTCATCAGAACCTGAAGCGCGCATATTGGAAAGCTTTTTGGTTTTGATTATATTGATGGTCAGATCGTCATGTCTTGTACTCTCACCAATAACCTGTCCTGCGTAAATATCTTCCATCGGATTTACGAAAAACTTACCTCTGTCTTGAAGTTTATCAATTGAATAAGCTATCGAGATTCCTGTCTCCAATGCGATTAAAGCACCGTTTCTTTTTGCTTGAATTTCACCTTTCCAGGGTTCGTATCCTTTAAAGCGATGTGAAATTACGGCTTTTCCTTCGGTTTCTGTTAAGATTGGATTTCTGAGTCCAATCAAGCCTCGGGCAGAAATTTTAAATTCAAGATTTATTCGATCATTTTTAGCTTCAATATTCAGAATGTCGCCTTTACGCTTGGTAACGATTTCAATTACTTTACCGGAGAATTCCTCTGCAACATCCACGAATAGTAGTTCTACCGGTTCGTGTTTATGTCCGTCAATTTCTTTAATCACCACTTTTGGTTGACCCAGTTGAAACTCATATCCTTCCCTTCGCATGGTTTCTATTAAAATCGATAAATGAAGAATGCCCCTTCCGTAGACAAGAAATTTATCGGCTGAATCAGTTTCTTCAACCTTTAATGCCAGGTTTTTTTCCGTTTCTTTAAATAATCGATCTCTGATATGCCTGGATGTAACATATTTACCTTCTTTCCCGAAAAAAGGCGAATTGTTAATGGTGAACAGCATACTCATGGTGGGCTCATCAATTGCGATTGGAATCAACGCTTCCGGTTCCTCAAAGTCAGCAATGGTATCACCAATATCAAAGTTTTCGAGCCCCATTACCGCAACAATTTCACCCGATTTCACTTCAGTCTTTATTTTTTCCTTGCCCAGCCCTTCAAATAAATAAAGTTCCTTAACAACTGATTTATTGGTAAGTCCATTTCGTTGAACAATGGAAACCCGATCGCCCATTTTAATCGTTCCCCTGTGTATCCGGCCTACAGCAATTCTGCCTGTATACGAAGAATAATCGAGGGAGCTGATTTGTAATTGTAAGGTTCCCGGATTTTCTTTTGGTGCTTCAAAATAATCGATGATGGTATCCAGTAAATAAGTTATATCATTGGTGGGTTCTTTCCAGTCAGCTCCCATCCACCCTTGTTTTGATGAGCCGTAAACCGTTGGAAAGTTCAGTTGTTCTTCGGTTGCATCCAGAGAAAACATTAGTTCAAAGGCCTTCTCATTTGCATCTTCAGGGTTACAATTTGGCTTATCAACCTTGTTAACAACGACGATGGAATTTAAGCCCATTTCTAATGCCTTTTGCAAAACAAATCGTGTTTGAGGCATGGGTCCTTCAAATGCATCTACGAGTAGCAAAACTCCATCGGCCATATTCAGTACACGCTCTACTTCACCTCCAAAGTCGGAGTGGCCGGGCGTATCTATAATGTTGATTTTTGTTCCTTTATACCTTACCGATACGTTCTTAGCTAAAATTGTGATGCCTCTTTCACGCTCCAGATCGTTTGAGTCCAGAATCAAATCTTCCACGTCCTGATTATCCCTGAACAATTTCACCTGATGCAGAATTCTGTCGACCAAGGTTGTTTTACCATGATCGACATGTGCGATAATGGCAATGTTTCTTACATCCATAATATTCTTATATACCTTATATTGGGCTGCAAAAGTAGTCAAAAGCTATAAATGAAAAGAAATATTTATCTTTTTTATAATAAGCAGATTCCTTCTTCAATTGATTGCTGTCTAACTGTGTCCGGCCAAACGCTTACCTGCACTTCTCCGATGTGCTTTTTTCGTAACATAAACATACACAATCTCGATTGTCCGATTCCTCCACCTATGCTTTGTGTAAGTTGGTCATTAAGTATTAATTGATGGAATTGAAGCTTCGTTCTTTCCAACAAATCTTTTCCTTTTAATTGTTTCAATAAGGTGGTTTTATCTACCCTGATTCCCATGGATGAAATTTCGAATTCAGATTCTAGTACGGGGTTCCAAACAATAATATCGCCGTTTAGCCCTGTGAATCCATCTGAGTTTTCAGAACTCCAGTCATCATAATCGGGGGCACGGCCGTCATGTATCTCGCCGCTACTTAATTTCCCTCCAATGCCAATAATAAAAACTGCTCCATGTTCTTTGGCAATTTCTTTTTCACGCACTTTTGCACTCCGCGTTGGAAATCGTTGAAGCAATTCTTCAGTATGAATAAAGGTTATTTCTTCGGGCAATATTGGCTTGATCTCAGGATACTTCATGGACACTGCTATTTCTGTAATTCTAAGTGTTTCGTAAATTTGCCTCACATTGGCTTTTAGAACAGAAAGGGTTCTTTCTTCAGTTTCAATATGTTTTTCCCAATCCCATTGATCAACATAAATGGAGTGAATAGGCGTGAAATCTTCATCGGGTCTTATTGCCTTCATATCTGTAAGAATACCTTCACCGGATTTAATGCCAAGTTCTTTAAGCCGTAAACGTTTCCATTTTGCCAGTGAGTTTACGATAACTGCACTCTTCTCCTGCAAGGCTTTGACGGGGAACTTAACTGTTCTTTCCACTCCATTTAAGTCATCATTAATTCCTGTGCCATCTAATACGGCAATAGGCGATGAGATTTTGGTGAGAGATAATTGTTTTGATAACTCTGTAGAGAAGCGTTCTTTTATAAATTGTAAAGCCTCTTCTGTTTTTAACATTTTTGAATACATTTTTGTTTTTTTTATGATTAAATTTGAAATAAAAAAAAGCCCGCATAAATGCAGGCTTTATATAAATGAATATAGGAATAGCCTGCTAAGGAGGTAAATTATTATTATTTAAATTTATGTTTAACCCTTGTTGCATAATCGTTAATTTAGAATAAAAAAAAAGACCTTCCGTATTCCGAAAGGTCTTTTTAATACTGGTTTAATATCTTTTATGTCGTGTGGACAATAACCTTCCTGATTCGCAATAAATTATTATTGGAACTATTATTCTGATTATTGTTCATCAATTTCATCATTGATTTCATTGTGTTTGAGTGACAAAGATAGAATTAAAATTTAGAAAACAAAATCTAATCTTCAAGCTAATGAATAAAATGAAAATTATTTCAATTTCATATCTTCAATGATTGCTTCAATTTTTTTATCCAATTGATCATTGATGAGATTAAAATCACCTTTCGATTTCAGCTTTTCTTTTACCCCAAAATAAAATTTAATCTTGGGTTCAGTTCCTGAAGGCCGCATGCTTATTTTGCTTCCATCCTCAGTGAAGAATTGCAATACATTTGATTTTGGCAGATTAATAGGAGAGGTTCTCCCGCTTTCAAGTTCTAACTCAATTGATTTGTCGTAATCTTTAATTAATATCACTTTAGAGTTGTTAATGCGCGGTGGTGGGTCATTTCTAAAGTCTTTCATCATTTGTTGAATCTCTTCAGCACCGGATTTTCCTTTTCTGACAATAGAAAGCAGGCTCTCTTTGTAAAATCCGAATTCGAGATAAATATCAATGAGTAGGTCGAAAATTGATTTGTTATCCTGAGCTGACCAGGCAGCAATTTCAGCGATAATAGCACAGGCACTCACAGCATCTTTATCTCTAATAAAATCACCAATCATAAAGCCATAACTTTCCTCGCCTCCACCTATGAATGTTTTTACACCTTCATTTTTCTTAATTGTATCGGCTATCCATTTAAAACCTGTAAGAACATCGTAATATTCAACCCCGAATTTCACAGCAATATTCCTCATCAACTCACTGGTTACAATTGTTTTTATGATATATTCATTGCCTGTAAGCTTGTCGTTTTCTTTCCATTTTTTAAGTAAATAATAAGTAAGCAGACATGCCGTTTGATTCCCATTTATCAGCACAAACTCATTTTGGTGGTTTTTTACCGCAATGCCAACCCTGTCTGCATCCGGATCCGTGGCCATCACTAGGGAAGCATTAATCTTAATGGCCTTGTTAATTGCCATTTCAAGGGCTGCGGATTCTTCAGGATTGGGAGAAACAACTGTGGGGAAATCTCCATCAGGAATGCTTTGTTCTTCAACCGGGAAAATATTGGTGAATCCAAAATCTTTTAAGCATCGGGGAATCATTGTAGCCCCTGTACCGTGAAGCGGCGTATACACGATTTTTATATCGTGATGACTCTTAATTGCCTTAGGAGAGAGAGAGAGAGATTTAACTTTTTTTAAATATGCTTTGTCAATTTCTTCACCAATGATGGTAATATTCTCTTTTATACCCTGAAATTTAACCTGCGAAATAGAAGTAATCTTTTGAGATTCTGCAACTACATTATTATCATGAGGAGGAATTAATTGTGCACCATCATTCCAATAAGCTTTGTAACCATTATATTCTTTTGGATTATGAGAGGCGGTTAATATTATTCCGCTTTGACATTTTAAATGTCGGATCGCAAAAGAGATTTCCGGCGTTGGTCTCATATCCTCAAATAAAAAAACCTGACAAGCATTTGCTGAAAGAACATCTGCTGCTATTTCAGAAAAATATCGACTATTATTTCGTGAGTCATACCCAATTACAATTTTTATTTGTTCTCCAATCGGATATGTTTTTATGAGATAGTTGGCTAAGCCCTGTGTGGCCATTCCCACTGTATATTTATTCATTCTGTTTGTGCCAACACCCATAATTCCGCGTAAGCCGCCTGTGCCAAATTCAAGATCCTGATAAAAAGCTTCAGTTAATTCAGAAGGGTTATTTTCTAATAATGATGCAACACTTTCTCTCGTTTCCAGATCAAATTCTTTTGAAAGCCATAATTCTGCTCTTTTTCTAATTTCCTTATCTAATATTTTCATGATTGTGTGCTTTTCTATTAAAGGTTTTTCAGACATTTCTCCAAACTGTCTTTCCAGTATGGAATTGCAATCTCTAATTTTTTCGTAATTTTTGATTTATCTAATAAACTATATGCCGGCCTATTTGCTGCTGTTGGATAATCTTTTGTTTTAATTGGCATGATTTTGCAATCAATGTTTTTTAACTCCATAATGGTTTGAGCAAATTCGAACCAGGAGCAATACCCTTTATTTGAATAATTATAAATTTCTATGCCAGAATTATCATGATTTAATATAAGCTGGAGGATTGTTTGAGCCAAATCAGCAGCGTAGGTTGGCGAACCGATTTGATCATCAATAACTTGTAATGATTCCCTTTCTGTTCCTAAGCGTAGCATTGTTTTAACAAAGTTATGCCCATATTCAGAATATAACCAGGAGGTACGGATAATAATGGCATTTGTAGCAAATTGCTTGACTTTATCTTCACTTAAGAGCTTGGTGTGCCCATAAAATGATTTAGGATTTGGTAAGTCTGATTCAAGATAAGACTTTTGGCTTTTGCCATCAAATACATAATCAGTTGATATTTGAATGATAGAGGCTCCGTATTTACTCGCAGTCTTTGCAATTAATTCAACAGCTGTTACATTAATTAAGGTCGCTAGGTCTTTTTCTGTTTCCGCTTTATCAACAGCAGTATAAGCAGCACAATTTATAATATAATTAATGTCATGCTGATTAAAGAATTGATCCAATTGAGTTTCGGAAGTAATGTCTAATTCTTTTATGTCGGTAAAGTGAAAAAAGATGCCCGGGAGAAAGGGCTCGAGTTTTTGTATTTCTCTGCCTAACTGTCCATTACACCCGGTGACAAGAATATTCTTCTTCATTCACTAAACAATTGTCTTGAAAAAATCTATAGTTCTTTGCAGGCCTTCATCTAAATTAATAGTTGGCTCCCAACCTAATTTGGTTCTTGCCAGTGTAATGTCAGGTCGTCTGTGCAAGGGATCGTCAGCAGGCAATGGTTCATAAATAATTTTCGATTTAGATCCGGTCAGCTGAATAACCTTATTAGCAAGTTCGATCATCGTAAATTCGTCCGGATTGCCAACATTCACTGGTCTGATAAAATTATCAGGGCTATTCATTAAACGAATCATTCCTTCCGTAAGATCATCCACATATTGAAAACTACGGGTTTGTTTACCATCTCCATAAATAGAAATATCTTTTCCTTTTAAAGCCTGAACAATAAAATTGGAAACAACTCTTCCGTCATTAGGGTGCATTCGAGGGCCGTATGTATTGAAAATACGGATGATTTTTATTTTTACATTATTTTGTTTGTGGTAATTGATAAAAAGAGATTCTGCACACCGCTTTCCTTCATCGTAACAGGCTCTGGTACCAATTGGATTTACGTTACCCCAATATGATTCTGGTTGTGGATGGACTTGTGGATCACCGTAGACTTCACTGGTTGATGCCTGTAAAATTTTGGCATTAATTCGTTTAGCTAATCCCAACATATTAATGGCACCGGCTACAGATGTTTTAATTGTTTTTATAGGATTATATTGATAATGTATTGGAGAAGCGGGACATGCCAGGTTATAAATTTCGTCAACCTCGATAAGATACGGCATTGTTACATCGTGCCTCACTAATTCGAAGCATGGATTATTGATTAGGTGTACCACATTTTTCTTTTGCCCTGTAAAATAGTTGTCCAGGCAAATAACTTCATTACCGTCATTAAGTAGTCGTTCACATAAATGCGATCCTAAAAAACCGGCACCGCCTGTTACGAGGATTTTCTTCATTAGTTATAGAATTAATATTGTGTAAAGATAGAAAAAATGAAAAATACTGACGTTATATCAGACCCTGGGTTATTTCTTTATTTTAGTTCCGATGCACGAATACTTAAATCCCAGTTTCTTTATTTCTGTAGCATCGTAAATATTTCTTCCGTCAAAAATTACATTGTCTTTGATAAGTGATTTTATTCTAGCAAAGTCAGGAAATTTAAACTCTGCCCATTCAGTAATTATTGTCAGACAGTTGGCACCTTCAAGTGCCTCATACTGATTAGCCGCATAAGTCACAGTATTGCCAAGTATTCGCTTTCCTTCACCTGTAGCAACTGGGTCATATACAGAAACAGAAGCACCAGCTTCTAACAATAGCCTAATTATCACTAATGATGGAGCTTCTCGCATATCATCCGTTTTTGGTTTAAACGAAAGCCCCCATAGAGCTATTTTTTTCCCTTGTAAGTTATGCTCATAATATGTTGATATTTTTTTGAAAATGATTGACTTTTGCTTTTCGTTTACTTCTTCAACTGCTTTTAATACTTTTAAGGAATAAGCATTGTCATCAGCAGTTTTAATCAAGGCTTTTACATCCTTCGGAAAACAGGATCCTCCATATCCGGCACCCGGATAAATAAATTTAGAGCCGATACGCGTATCTGAGCCAATTCCTTTTTGAACCATCTTTACATCGGCCCCAACAATTTCGCATAAATTAGCAATATCGTTCATGAAACTAATTTTAGTGGCAAGCATAGAGTTGGCAGTATATTTGGTCATTTCTGCAGATAGTACATCCATAAAAATCACCGGATGTCCGTTCATCGTAAATGGCTTGTAGAGATTCTTCATTAGGTTTTTTGCTTTGGAAGAGTCAACTCCAACCACAATGCGATCTGGTCGCATAAAATCTTCAATGGCAGCTCCTTCTTTAAGAAATTCCGGATTGGAAGCAACATCAAAAATCAATTTTGACTTACGGATATTCAGTTCTTTTTGAATGATATTTCTAACTTTTTCAGCAGTACCCACGGGAACTGTGCTTTTAGTAGCCATCAGGATATAGTTGTTCATATTTCTGCCAACTTCCCGTGCTACATCCAATATATAACTTAAATCTGCACTGCCGTCTTCATCCGGAGGTGTACCGACTGCACTAAATATTACTTCACAATCTTTAATAGCTGAAGGGAGATCTGTAGTGAAATACAATCGTTCTTTTTTTACATTCCTATGAATTAATTCCTCTAATCCCGGTTCAAAAATTGGTATGATCCCTTTGTTAAGATTATCAATCTTTTGTTTGTCAACATCAACACAGCTAACTTGGATGCCTACTTCTGCAAAGCACGTACCTGTCACCAATCCAACATAGCCAGTTCCTATAATTGTTATTTTCATCTTAAATATTTGAATTAGGTGGTTTAAAAAATCGTCACAAATATAGCTAAAATAAGCTGTGATTAATGTAGGGGTGCTAAGTTTTTTGTTAAACGTATAACAAAAAAAATAGCGTAAATAATTATTGGTTCTGACAACAGTTGTTCTTATAAGTAAACAGTGGCGAGTGCATTTTTATAAGCGTAAACAATAACCTCAATTAAATTTCTGACCGATATTAATACCATCGTTCTCTTTCTGTCTTTTTCGTCCGACATCTTTATCCTGAATTTTTCAATATAAAGATAATCTTTGATGTATTCCAACTCAGTACCAAGGTCGGGATGGATTTTATTGGGAGAAAAGATGGTTGAATGTAATAATTTTGGTTTCGGGGAGTAGATGTGTCTAAGCCCGCTATATATAAACTAATGAGTAATTTATGAATACTTAAGTATGTGATTTCCGACCTGTATACTAAGTGTTATTGGAAGCTAATGCATTATAGAAATTGACCAGCTTGGAATGTAATAAGTTTTGATAGAAAGGATGAGAGAACTTCTTAAGCAAAATAAAAAAACCTACAACGGAAATTTGTAGGTTCTTGTGTGATCCGCCCGGGGTTCGAACCCGGGACCCTATGCTTAAAAGGCATATGCTCTACCAACTGAGCTAGCGAATCATTTTCGATTTTCGAGATGCAAAATTAAAATTTATTTTTCAGAAAACAATGATATTTTTAAGAAATTATAAAACGCCTTTTCCTTCCCTGATAATTGAAATTTCGTTTTGTGTACAGTCAATAATTGTTGAAGCCTCATTGCCTCCGAAACCTCCATCAATTACAATGTCCACAATGTTTTTGTATTTTTCATGAATCAATTCAGGGTCTGTCGTATATTCAATCAGTTCATCCTCATCATACACAGAAGAAGACATGATCGGATTTCCTAATTCTGTAATAATCACATTGGTAATATTGTTATCAGGAATCCTAATTCCTACCGTTTTTTTCTTACTCTGAAATAGCTTGGGTACTTTATTATTAGCTTCCAATATAAATGTAAACGGACCCGGTAAATACCTTCGCATTAATTTATAAACTTCGTTATTGATGGGTTTGGTAAAGTCTGAAATGTGCCTCAAATCCGAGCATATGAACGAAAAATTTGCTTTCGCCTTCTTAATTCCTTTTAGTTGAGCAATCTTTTCAACAGCCTTGTTTTTATAAATATCACATCCGATTCCATAAACAGTATCTGTCGGATAAATTATAATTCCTCCCTTACTAAGGCATTCTACTACTTTTTTAATCTGACGATCACTTGGATTCTCAGGATGAATTTTTAATAGCATACGTAAATTTAATATTCTAATTAAGAGAGTCAAAAAAAGGGTAAGCTACTTATATCGCACCGCTACAACCGTCTACCCTTGCTCCCTTCCGGATCTGGGGGAGTTCAACAGGAGCTGGTCGTATAAGACTTACCCTCTGCAAAACTACAAATATGTTAACATTAGCGCAATATTTTTTTACTTTTATTTTAATTTAGTAAGTTTGTATATATAAATTAAAAACCAAAGTTAATAATCATGGAAGAAAATCAAACATCATCGTTTAAAATTGCATTAAACTATGCAATGATAACTGCAGCAGTATTGATCATTTTAGATTTAATTTTTTACGTAATGGATGTGCCTAAGCAATCAGACATCAGATTTATTGCTTTTCTGGCTTATATTGCTGGAATTGTTTGGGGTCAGAAAGTTTATCGTGATGTATATTCTAACGGTTTTATTTCATATGGAAAATCTTTCTCCATTGGTTTCACAATTGGTATACTGGCAGTAGTTGTAATAGCAATTTATACTTTTGTTTTCGCGAAATTTATTGATCCTTCAATAGTTACTCAAGCAATGGAAGCAGCTGAAGAGGAAATGATGCAGTCAGGGAATTTAACTGATGAACAAATTGATCAAAGATTAGAAATGACAGCTAAAGTTACCACTCCATTTACAATGGCAATTGGAGTTTTCTTTTTTGGAGGTCTTATAATTGCAGTTGTTTCATTGGTCACTTCCATATTCATCAAAAAGGAGCAAGCATAGTTTAATATTTTATAAATGAATGTATCAATCGTAATTCCTTTTTTAAACGAAGAGGAATCAATTCCGAAATTAAGTGAATGGATAGGGGAGGTTATGATTTCTCATAAACTCAGCTATGAGATAATTTGGGTAGATGATGGCAGTACTGATTCATCCTGGCAAATAGTTGAACAACTTAGCAACGAAAATAAGCTAAACAAAGGGATTAAGTTCAGAAGAAATTATGGAAAATCTGCAGCACTAAATTCAGGATTTGAAGTCGTGGAGGGAGAAGTTGTAATAACGATGGATGCAGATTTACAAGATAGCCCGGAGGAGATCCCGGCATTGTATGATATGATTATGAAAGACGGATATGATTTGGTATCCGGCTGGAAAAAGAAGCGTCATGATCCAATTTCTAAACGGTGGCCATCTAAAGTTTACAATGCCATAAACAGAAAAATTACCGGAATACAACTACATGATTTTAATTGCGGATTAAAAGCGTATAAAAAGGTAGTTGTGAAAAATATTGAGGTTTATGGTGAGATGCACCGTTTTATTCCGGTAATTGCCAAGTGGGCAGGATTTTTAAAAATTACGGAAAAAGTTGTATCACATCAAAAACGAGAATACGGTAAAACGAAGTTTGGGTTAGAAAGATACAGAAGAGGTTTTCTGGATTTACTTTCGATCACCTTTGTTTCCAGATTTGGTAAAAGACCAATGCATTTATTCGGCTCATTAGGAACAATTCTATTTTTAATCGGTCTTGGAATAGCTTTTTATCTTGTATATGCCAAAATGTTTATGATGGAATACGCCATGACTGACCGGCCTATGTTTTATTTTGGAATACTTTCTATGATTTTAGGATCTCAATTATTTATGACCGGATTTTTATCTGAAATGATATCCAGAAATTCTTCCGAACGAAATAAATATCAAATTTCACATAAAATTGGACTAAAATAACCATTACATATTAAAAATGGGAAATAAGTTGAAGATCATAATTGTGGGTTCGGCATATCCATATAGAGGTGGACTCGCTGCATTTAACGAACGAATAGCACAAGCATATATTCAGCAGGATCATGAAGTTGAAATTGAAACATTCACACTGCAATATCCTTCATTTTTATTTCCAGGTAAAACTCAGTTCTCTTCAGAGCCGGCACCTGATAATTTGAAAATAGAAAGATCAGTAAATTCTATCAATCCAATAAGTTGGTATAAAGTAGGTCGGAAAATTCGTAATAAAAATCCGGATATTGTGATTATGAAATTCTGGATTCCGTTTATGGCTCCATGTTTTGGAACTATTGCAAAAGTTATCAAGAAAGATAAGAAGATAAAACTCATATCCATAATTGATAATATTATCCCTCATGAAAAGCATATTGGGGATCGTTGGTTGGCAACCTATTTTGTAAAATACATTGATGGATTTATAGCAATGTCAAAATCGGTTCTTGCTGAATTAGAGACATTTGATACTATCAAACCTAAGTCGTTCTTTCCTCATCCATTATATGATCAGTTTGGTACTTCTATTTCAAAAATGCAAGCTTCAAAGAATCTATTCTTGGATGAGAAATTTAATTACCTCTTGTTTTTTGGTTTTATTCGTGATTATAAGGGTCTTGATTTAGCGCTAAAAGCAATGTCTGATAAAAGAATAAAAAAATTGCCTGTTAAGCTTATTGTTGCAGGAGAATATTATACCAACTCGAAACCTTATGAGGACTTAATAGAAGAATTGGACATTAAAGATCACTTAATATTGGTGAATGATTTTATTCCGGACAGCAAAGTAGTTGATTATTTTTGTATTGCTGATATTATCGTTCAGCCCTATAAAAGTGCCACACAAAGTGGCGTTACACAAATTGCTTATCATTTTGAAAAGCCAATGATTGTAACAGATGTGGGAGGACTCTCAGAAATTGTACCTCATGAAAAAGTAGGTTATATTGTTGGGCAGAACCCAATTGAGATAGCTGACTCAATACTTAGGTTTTATCAGGAAAAGAAAGAAAAAGAATTTATTATCAATATCAAGGAAGAGAAAAAAAAATATTCATGGGAGGGCATGTTAAAAGCAATTGACCAATTAATTGAAATAAAAAAAGATGATTGTTAGAAGTAAAGCACCGTTAAGATTAGGACTGGCAGGAGGTGGCACAGATGTTTCTCCGTATTCCGATATTTATGGTGGAGCGATCTTAAACGCTACCATCAGCTTATACGCATATGCTACAATTATACCTAGAAATGATGGTAAGATCATTTTGAATTCTTTCGACAGACAAAAGAGTTATGAATTGAATGCTGAAATGGAGTTGGCGATAAACGGGAAATTGGATTTACATAAGGGCATTTATAACCGGATTATCAAGGATTATATTGGCAAACCTTTGTCTTTCGAATTATCAACCTATGTTGATGCTCCTCCGGGTTCGGGATTAGGTACATCATCAACTTTGGTGGTTGCTATTTTAGGCGCCTTTGTCGAATGGTTAAATTTACCCCTTGGCGAATATGATATTGCGAAACTGAGTTATGATATTGAAAGGATAGATCTGGCCATGGCCGGAGGTAAACAAGACCAATACGCAGCCACTTTTGGAGGCGTTAATTATATGGAGTTTTTTGATGATAATAAAGTGATCGTGAATCCATTGCGGATAAAGAATGAATATTTAAATGAACTTGCATATAATCTTTTGCTGTTTAATACGGAAACAAGTAGATTCTCCTCATCCATTATCGAAAGGCAATCTAAAAATATTATTAATAAAGAATCCAAATCAATTGAAGCAACTCATAAACTAAAGGAGCAGGCTGTGCGTATGAAAGAAGCCTTATTAAAGGGTGAAATTGATAAAATAGGTGAAATTTTGGATTATGGTTGGAAGCATAAGAAACTCTTAGCTGAAGGTATTACAAATCCACTCATTGATAAAATTTATGACTGTGCAATTTCAAGTGGTGCGACAGGAGGCAAAATTTCAGGAGCAGGTGGAGGAGGATTTATCATCTTTTATTGCCCTCAAAACACGAGGAACAAAGTAATTAATGCCTTAAAACAATTCGGCGATATCAAGAGATATGAATTTACCAACTATGGCTTAACTACTTGGAGTGTTTAATATCTTGTTAATAATTGAAGCATAACTGCCATTAAATTTCTTCATATTCCTTTATCTTTGTTGGTTAATTGTTAACCCAATTACTTATGAGGATAAAAGAAGTAATACTCGACTCAATTGAACTGAAAAAGAAAGTACTCGAGAATTCCAAATTGATTAACGAACTCCAAAAGATAGCTGATGCCTGTATTGATTGCTTAAATAAGGGAGGTAAAATTTTATTCTGTGGCAATGGTGGAAGTGCTGCAGATGCGCAACATCTGGCAGCTGAGTTAAGTGGTCGGTTTTATTACGATAGAGATCCTTTATTCGCCGAAGCGCTTCATGTCAATACATCTTATCTGACTGCAGTAGCCAATGATTATTCATATGATGAAGTGTATGCCAGGCAAATAAAAGCTAAAGGTAGAATAGGTGATCTCCTCATTGGGATTTCAACATCAGGTAATTCCGGAAATATAATTAAAGCCATGAAAATGGCAAAAAATATGGATATGATTACTGTGGGTTTAACAGGTGAAAGTGGTGGCGAAATGAAGGAGATTTCAGATTTCTTAATTAATATTCCATCAAGTGATACACCTCGAATCCAGGAAGTACACATATTAGTCGGACATATTATTTGTGAACTCATTGAAACTAAAATATTTCCTGTATGATCAACGAAGCAATTATTCTTGCAGGTGGATTTGGTACCCGACTAAAGGGAGTTGTGGATGAAGTTCCCAAGTCAATGGCGTTAATTAACAATAAACCATTTCTCGAGTATCAACTAAACTATTTGGCGCACTGGGGCATTAATCATGTGATTTTATCAGTGGGCTATAAAGCAGCACTGATAAAAGATTATTTTGGAGATACCTTCAATTCAATTAGATTAGAATATGTGGAAGAGAAAGAACCATTAGGAACAGGTGGAGCTATAAAGAAAGCAATGGAAAAAGTAATGGCTTATTCAGTTTTCGTACTTAATGGAGACACCATTTTTGATATTAGTTTAAGACGTTTATTTGATTTCCGAAAAACCAAGGGAGCTTCCATAAGTTTAGCATTGCGTTTCGTTCCTGATGCTGGGCGTTATGGTTCAATTAAAATAGATTCGGATGCGCGAATAATTGGTTTTGTTGAGAAAGCTGATTTGTACGGAGAAGAATTTATTAATGGTGGAGTTTATTGTATCGATACAAAATATTTTCTAAATAAAAATCTGCCTGAGAAATTCTCCATTGAAAAAGATTTCTTTGAAAAGTATTATGAAACCGATCAGTTTTATGGTTTTAAATGCTATTCATTTTTTATGGATATAGGCACTCCCGAAGATTATAAAAAAGCACAAAATGAGTTTAGGTCATTACCATATTAATAAAAATTGGTCATTATTTCTTGATAGAGATGGCGTAATTAATCATAGAATCGTTGATAATTACGTGAAAACACTAACTGAGTTCAAATTCATTCAAGGAGTTCTATCGGCTATTGCTGGGTTGAATAAAGTGTTTGGCCGGGTTTTTATTGTGACAAATCAACAAGGAATAGGAAAGGGACTTATGACGGAGACTGATTTGAAAGTAGTTCATGGATTTATGATTAAAGAAATTACCAAAGTTGGGGGTGCCATTGATCAAATTTATTTTTGCCCTGAACTTGCTGAGTCAAATCATCCTGATAGGAAACCTCAAATTGGTATGGCAATAAGAGCTAAACAAGATTTCCCCGAAATTGATTTTGCTAAATCAATAATGGTGGGTGATTCAACTTCTGATATGGAATTTGGTATAAATGCCGGGATGATAAATGTGTTAGTTGCTGCAGAAAAATCTGTTGAACAAAAAATTACAAAAATGGCAGAAGTTTGTGTCGAGTCCTTGGCTGATTTCTCACAACTATTAAAAAACTAAAAAATACTTCGCATTTTGACACCACAATTAATTTTACTAATTTTTCTGTTATATACCCTTTTGTTATTTGTTATTTCCTGGATTACATCACGGAAATCAAATAATGAATCATTCTTTCTTGGGAATAGAATATCTCCTTGGTATGTGGTTGCATACGGGATGATTGGAACTTCATTATCAGGGGTAACTTTTATATCTGTTCCCGGATGGGTTGGAGGGACACAGTTTTCTTATATGATGGTGGTATTCGGATATGTGCTGGGATACCTTGCCATTGCAACCATTCTTTTACCGCTGTATTACCGATTGAGATTAACTTCAATTTATTCTTATCTGGAACAGCGATTTGGATTTTGGTCATATAAAACCGGATCATTTTATTTCTTATTATCGAGAGTAATCGGAGCTTCATTCCGAATGTTTTTGGTAGTAAACGTATTGCAATTATTTGTGTTCGATAACTACCATATCCCATTTTGGCTCACAGTAGTAGTTTTTATGCTGCTAATTATTCTTTACACCTTTAAAGGGGGAATTAAAACCATTGTTTGGACCGACACATTGCAAACAACTTTTATGTTGTTAGCTGTTGTGATATCTATAATTCTAATCTTAAAAGAAATGGATGTGGATTTTTCGGACATGGTCAGTCAGGTTGTGCAATCTGAATATTCAAAAATGTTTTTCTCAGATTGGCACGATACACGATTTTATTTAAAACAATTTCTCAGTGGGGCTTTCATAGCGATCGTAATGACTGGCTTGGATCAAGACATGATGCAGAAGAATTTAAGTTGCAAAAAGCTCAAAGATGCGCAAAAAAATATTATATCATTAAGCCTTGTTCTAGTTGTGGTTAACTTCCTCTTCTTGTTTCTGGGAGCCACTTTATATATTTACGCCCAATCAGCACAAATAAATATCCCTGAATTAACAGATGACTTATTCCCTACAATCGCCCTTAAATATTTGGGTGCTTTCTCTGGAGTTGTATTTATCATCGGATTAATTTCAGCAGCCTATTCCAGTGCTGATAGTGCCCTCACGGCATTAACTACTTCTTTTTGTGTTGACTTTCTTGGATTTGAAAAACGTGATGTTGAGGAAAAAAAGAAAATTAAAACCCGCAAAATCGTGCATTTTTCTATTGCTGCATTATTAATTCTCGTTATCATTGGTTTTAGAGCAGTGAATGACCAAGCCGTTATTGCTAAGCTATTTACTATTGCAGGCTACACTTATGGCCCGTTACTGGGATTATTTGCGTTCGGATTATTTACGAAGCGAGATTTAAATGATAATTGGGTTCCGATTATCGCAACTATCTCACCAATAATTTGTTATTTTGCCAGTGCGAATTCCATTAAATGGTTCGGCGGTTATCAATTTGGCTTCGAACTATTGATACTAAATGGAATGCTCACTTATTCAGGTTTATATATTATTTCAAAAAGTAAAATTTAATCACAATGAGTAATCTTAGATTTAAGGCAGTTGAGTATACATTGAACCGCCAACCCATAAAAGTAATTCCTCCAAAACAAAAAGTTTCTGAATATTATGGTAGTTTGACTTTCAACAAAAGAGCCATGCGTGAGTTTTTACCTATCGACACTTTTGATAATATTATTAATGCAATTGAAAGTAATAATAAGATCGATCGAAGAATGGCTGACCAAATTGCAGCCTCAATGAAGGCCTGGGCATTAAGCAATGGTGCTTCTCATTATACCCACTGGTTTCATCCTTTAACAGGAGCCACCGCTGAGAAACATGATTCTTTTATGCATCCGATTGATGAGGGCAGTGCCATCGAACGATTTAACGGAAATGAATTAATTCAACAAGAACCTGATGCATCCAGTTTCCCCAACGGAGGAATCAGGAATACCTTTGAAGCCAGAGGTTATACTGCCTGGGACCCAACTTCTCCAGCTTTTATTATCGAAGAAACACTCTGTATTCCAACCATTTTTGTATCCTATACCGGAGAAGCCCTTGATTATAAAACACCTTTGCTGAAATCACTTAATGAGATTGATAAAGCCGCAGTCGCTTTTTGTAAATATTTTGAAACCTCGGTAACTAAAGTAATCCCGACTTTAGGTGTTGAACAGGAATATTTCCTGGTTGATTCAGCTTTATACGCAGCAAGACCGGATTTAGTCTTAACAGGCCGAACAGTATTTGGGCATGCCTCAGCGAAAGATCAACAATTATCGGATCACTACTTTGGTACCATCGCCAAACGAGCATTGGAGTTTATGAAAGAGTTGGAAATCGAATCTTATAAATTAGGAATTCCATTGAAAACACGTCATAACGAGGTGGCACCAAATCAATTTGAATGTGCTCCTGTTTTTGAAGAAGTAAATTTAGCGGTTGATCATAATCAACTTTTAATGCACTTAATGCAACGAATAGCAAGGCATCATCATTTAACCGTTCTTCTGCACGAAAAACCATTTGCCGGTGTAAATGGTTCAGGTAAACACAATAACTGGTCGATGGCGACCGATTCCGGTATCAATTTATTGTCACCGGGTAAAACACCAAAATCTAATTTACGGTTCATTGCGTTTATGACTACAGTGTTGAAAGCAATTAGTAATAATCCTGATTTATTACGTGCTAGTATCGCATCTGCTGGAAATGAACACCGCTTGGGAGGAGATGAAGCTCCGCCTGCAATAATATCTGTTTTTATAGGAACACAATTATCAAAAACACTAGATGAGATTGAAAGCACAGGTGTCCTTTCAAAATCTTCAGGAGCAAATGATAACATCATGATTCCGAAGATTCCTGAAATCTTACTCGATAATACCGATAGAAACAGAACCTCACCCTTCGCATTCACAGGCAATAAATTTGAACTTAGGGCAGTAGGATCGGCTTCCACATGTGCCCGACCCATGATCGCATTAAACCTGATGGTAGCAGATCAATTGAAGAAATTTAAGATTGAGGTTGACAAATTAATCACAAAAAAGGTAAAAAAGAATGATGCCATTCTTCAAATAGTTATTAAATATATAAGTGAATCAAAGAAAATTAGATTTGAAGGAAATAATTATGGCGAAGTTTGGTTGAAGGAAGCAGCGAAAAGAGGTTTGACTAACATCCAATCGGCACCTTTGGCATTAAAAAGTTTAATCTCTAAAGATACCATTGATCTATTCGAAAGAAATGGAATCCTGACAGCGAATGAATTGGACGCACGTTATCAGATAAATTTGGAAAATTACACTAAGAAAATTCAAATTGAATCGCGTGTTATAGGCGATCTTGCTAAGAATCATATTATCCCAACTGCTATCAAATATCAAAATACGTTAATTGAAAATGCCATTGGATTAAAAGCAGTACTTGACGAGAAAACATACAGAGGCCTGGCGAAAAATCAAATCCAAACAATTAAAGATATCTCAGAACATATTTATGAAGTTAAATCAACCGTTGATGCAATGCTTAATGAACGAAAGATTGCAAATCGACTTGAAGGTCAGGAGGCCATGGCATTGGCATACAACAGCAAGGTGTTTCCTTATTTCGATACCATTCGCCATCATGTGGATAAACTTGAATTATTGGTTGATGATGAATTATGGTCTTTGCCAAAATACAGGGAATTGTTATTCATGAGATAAAAAAGAGATTATAATAATTTGGTAAAAAAATTAACACTTATTTACACATGAAAAAAATAATAGGTACAGCACTTGTTTTAGTATTAGCTATGCTGTTGAGTACGGATGTATTTAGCCAAATCAAGGTGTATCCGGTAGGTAGTGCCGGGAGTTTAATCAATAAAGAAGGTCTGTTTTATTCCTTGCCACGTACGCTGCTCAGAGTAGATGTTATTGTTGAGATGAAGGAAGAAATACCCGGCCCCTTGCATGCTTATGCAGAGAAATATATGGGTTTAGGTAAAGTACCCGCTCTTCATACTTCACAGTATCAGATAAAAGAAATAAGGGTGGTACCAATTGCACAACCCGATCCTGATCAATCCTATTTTGTTCAAATTGATCGAAAGTCAAAGGAAGATAAATCAGTCGTACTTTCTTTAACTGAATCTGGTATTATCAAAGGAGTGAATCTTGACCAAGCTATGGATCAAGTTGATTTTCGAAGAGTTGATGAAAATGCAGGGTCTAAAAATGATGCTTCATTATTTGATTATTTTGCTGATTATAATCTTTATAAAAGTATAGATACTATTGCTCGCCGTATAAGCATAGATGCGGCGAATGTCGAACGTTTTCTTTATAACACCAGTTGGCTGGAAAGAGGTTTAGAGCAAAAATCAAAAGAAGCCAGCGAGTTTATAGCCAAGATACGTGAGAATCGATTCTTATTACTCACCGGATACCAGGAGATTAACTATGGTGAAGGAATGGCTTATATGGATGGGGAGCTTAAAAAGATGGAAAGAGAATATATGTCGCTCTTTACCGGAAGAACTAAAAAGGAATCGATCTTAAAATCTTTCACTTTTATCCCCCAAAAAAATGTGGTCGGAAATCAAGTAGTGTTCAAGTTTTCAAATTCCGAAGGATTTCTTAAATCAAATTCTTCCAGGGGAAGTAATGTGTACATTAAGATAATTTCGCATCAAAATACCTTATCTATTGATCGATTTAATCGTTTAGTAGCTGTGCTTGAGGATGTTAAACCGACTGGTTGTTATTATCGAATCCCAGAAAAGGTTACCATACAAGTACTTTTTGATGGAGAGGTAATTCATGAATCGGAACAATTAATCAGCCAATACGGTACAGTTGCACAAACCCCATCACTAAAATCATCCATTGAATTTAATACGCAAACCGGAATGATTAAAAGGATTCGGTTGAGGTAACTTAACTTTTTTTAGTTTCCTGATAGATTAATTACGGAAACAAAGTGGTCGTCTCTTTAAAAAGAAAGGACAACGTCCTATTTTGTATCTCAGTTTAGAATGATTAAGATATCGCTTTCCTTATCTTTATCAACTTCTCAATCAGTTCTTTTAATAAATCGAGCTGTAACATATTGGCTCCATCCGATTTTGCATTGGCAGGATCGGGATGGGTTTCAATAAAAATGCCGTCAACCCCAACTGCAATTCCTGCTTTGGCAATGGTTTCGATTAATTCAGGATGACCACCGCTTATTCCTGTGGCTTGATTAGGTTGTTGCAGCGAATGTGTAATGTCCAAAACCACCGGAAAACTATTCTTCTGCATTGCTACTATTCCCCGATAATCTACAATTAAATCCTGATAGCCAAACATACTTCCACGCTCTGTTAAAATAATATTTTCGTTTCCGGTTTGTTTAATCTTATCAATGGCAAATTTCATTGATTCGGGCGATAAAAATTGACCTTTCTTAATATTGACCGATTTACCGGTATGTCCGGCAGCTAACAGTAAATCTGTCTGTCGGCAAAGGAAAGCCGGAATTTGCAGTGCATCTACATATTCGGACGCAACCACTGCTTCAGCTTCGGTATGAATGTCTGTGATCGTAGGAATACCGTATTCAAAACCAACTTTTTCAATGATATCGAGTGCCTCCAAATCACCAATTCCTGTGAAAGATTCTAAGCGCGATCGATTGGCTTTTTTGTATGAAGCCTTGAAAATAAATGGGATTTGAAATTCATCGGCAATGGCAGATATTTCTTTAGCAATTAAGAAGGGGGTTATATCGTTCTCAATTACACATGGACCGGAAATAAGGAAGAAATTATAACTGTCCGTATATTTAAGGTTAGGGATGTTTGGTAGCATATCAAAAAAAAATGATTTAATTCAAAGATAGAAAAAATGAAGACACTGGGAGGAAAATCTATTCAGGATTTATTGGCAATGTTTAAAGAACTAGTTTTACTGTACTTCCTTCTCCCTTAGCAGAATTTATTTTAATTCTTCCATTATGGAGCAACATTATTTGTTTGGATAGGCTCAAGCCTATTCCTGAGCCCTCATCTTTGGTCGTAAAAAATGGGATGAAAGCCTTGTCAATTATTTCTTCATTCATTCCCTGTCCGTTGTCAATAATTTCGATAATGACATTGGCATTGCTATTTTTATAAATCTGTGTTATTATTGAAGGGTGTTTGGCTTTTACCAACGCTTCAAATGCATTTTTATAAACGTTGAGCAGTACCTGATCGAATAAATCCGGATCGATAATAATTGTTTTGAGTTTTTCATCAATATTCAGTGTGAAATTTACAGATCCGTCAATTATAGATTTTTCTAGCAATAATTTGTGTTTTGTAAAATATTCTTCAATGTTTACTTCTTTACATTTGGGTATTGGCAATCGTGTTAACTTGCGATAGGAGTTTGTGAATTTAAGGAGTCCCTCTGATCTGTTGTGAATTGCATTAATACCTTCAATTAAATAAGTTTTACTTTCAGCATCAATAGGTCCTTTTTTATTGAGTTTGTTTTTTATCGATTCTTTTATCGTATTACTGATTGAGATGATAGGGGATAAGGTATTCATTATTTCATGTGTTAGGACTCGAATCAACTTTTGATACGATTCCATTTCTCTGGTATCGAGTTCAGAAAGAATATTTTTTATGGAGATAAGTTTAAATTCACGGGATTGTAATTTGTAAATTGCGACATGAATAGCTAATTGATATTCAACCTTATTGATATTAAGCTTCAGTAATCTCTTTTCATTGGGTTTGCTATCCTTTATGTTTTTTACAAATACTGGATCTAACTGTTGAATGCTCTGGCCGGGAGAAAGATGTGGGCAGTTAAGAAGTTTTTTAAAGGCTTCGTTAATTAACTGAACTTTTAACTTTTTATCAACAGATATGATTCCAATATCCATATGTTCAACCAGATTTTGTAAATGCTGATTTTTAAGCTCTTTTTCAAATCTCAGGTGCCGGAATTTATTATTTATATCCTGATAGGTTTGATACAACTTGCGAGAAGTTTTATCATTATAATCTGCAAAATAATTTACAGTAAAATCATTATTTGCCATTGAAGTTAGAAATCTGGTGAAATCTTTGTTTGTTTTATTTAGGTAAATAACCATACTTATAATAATATAGATTATGAGTACAATACCAAAAAAAGTTACGATGAAATCGTTTTTAATTAACAAATAAAAAAGTGTGATGGCAATAATTAGTGAGAGAATTATTGTTCGAAAAACGATGCTTATATAAAAATGTTTAAAGCCCATATTTTTCCATTCTTCTGTAAAGTGAGCCACGCGTTAATCCTAAACCTTTTGCTGCTTTTGTTAAATTACCGGAATGCTGATTAATACAATTAATTATCGTTTGTTTTTCAATCAACTCGAGATTAAAAAAATCTTGTTTATTTTTACTATTACCTTCAGAATCCGCTAATAAAAATTTAAAATCACTGGATTTAACTAAATCCCCATCACTCATAATTACAGCTCGTTCGATGGCATGCTGTAACTCACGTACATTACCCAACCATTTAAATTTCATTAGTTTTTTTGAAACGTAATTAGGCAATCGAAGATTTTTCTTTTGATACTTTTTTTTATAAATTGATAAGAAATGTTCTGCTAAAATGGGGATATCATCCGGTCTTTCTCTGAGTGGTGGAATATTAATTTCTACAGTGTTAATTCTATACAATAAATCCTGGCGGAAATTTCCGGTATTGATCAAATTTGTTAATGACACATTCGAAGCGCAAATAAGCCTGATATCGATTTCAACCAACTTATTACTACCCACCGGTGCAATCACTCTTTCTTGCAAAGCTTTTAAAAGCTTTGGTTGCAGGTTTAATGGGGTATTAGATATTTCATCTAAAAATAGACTGCCTCCCGAAGCTGCCTCAAATCTCCCAACGCGATCTTGTTTGGCATCAGTAAAAGCCCCTTTAACATGCCCGAATAATTCGCTTTCAAATAAAGACTCAGTTATGGATCCCATATCAACGGTGATAATTGAATCTTCACATCTATTTGAGTAATTATGAATCGCTCTGGCGAAAATTTCTTTTCCGGTTCCATTCTCACCTGTTATCAATACATTGGCATCAGTTGGTGCGACTTTCTTGAGTTGTTCAATAAGTTCAATTATTTGTGTGGATTCCCCAATAATCTCTGAAAAATCTTTGCTTATATTTTCGTTGATCAATAACTGTTGAGTTCTTAGTTTATCAATCTTCCGCTTACTCAAACTTAATTCAGCCGCAGCCTTAACCGTTGGTAAAAGCTTTTCATTTTGCCAGGGCTTTACCACAAAATCAAGCGCTCCTGCTTTAACAGCCCGAACTGCTTTTTGAATTTCGCCATAAGCCGTTATCGTAATAACACTAAGCAACGGATCAATTGATTTAATTTTTTGTAACCAATAAATTCCATCATCCCCACTGGTATCACCTTTACTGAAATTCATGTCAAGCAGTACGACATCGTAGGAATTCGAACTCAGTAGTTGCATGATTTTATTTGGATCTGTTGATGTGTCAACCAACGAAAAATGACGATCAAACAACATCTTCATACTAAGGATAATAAATTGATCGTCGTCAACAATTAATATTTTTCCATTTTTTCCCTGCATGTATTTTCCTAATCAATTAAAATATGATAAGTTAATATTACAAATCAACGAACTAATAATAAAATTTCCTAGATTTAATTTATAAAAACGTCCGAATGTGGACGATTAATAGCCCAATTATGGACAACACCACTATAAAGATCATGTATTTTATTTTCTAGTTATCTGTACTTTAGGTTATAAACGAGTTTGGTATTCTGCTTGCAAGACTGATGATCAGACATTGAATATTAATCTTATAACAATTATTATGCTGAGAAATTATTTATTGATTGCATTTCGGAACATAAAAAAGCATAAAATCCTTAGTTCATTAAATATTCTTGGGCTTTCCCTGGGAATAAGTTGTGTTGTTTTTATCTATAGCTTTATAGATTACGAGCTTAGTTTTGAGAAATGCTATCCAAAAGCAGATCGCATCTACCGGGTCTCAAGAACATCTATTGAACCGACAACTACTCGTTATTGGGCTCCAACAGCCCCGCCACTTGGACCGGCATTAAAGGATTATATGCCGGAGATTGAATCATTTTGCAGAGTTTTCCAAATTGGAAATACGACCATCTCTTTAAATGACAGTGTAAGTATGATTAGAACGTTTACCGAACCTGATGGCTTTTTTGCTGATACTTCAATATTTGAAATGTTTACTTTAGAATTTATTGAAGGCAATCCTGAAACTGCTTTTAAAGAACAGCAGGTGATTGTAATTTCAGAATCAATGGCTGAGCGGTTTTTTCCTGAGGAAAGTGCAATCGGTAAATCATTGCGGATTGATAACTATGGTATGGATTTTATAGTTACAGGAGTAATTAAGAATGTAATTGGTAATACCCATCTAAATTTAGAATTTCTGGTGCCTATGGAATTACTCAGACAGTTTTTGATCATGCAAAACCTTGAAGGATTATATAATTCTGTATCATGGGCTGGTCCGTATAATTATATAATGCTCAAGAAAAATGCAGACCTAAAAACTCTGGAAGCTAAAATGCCTGGCTTTATTGTTAATTTTTGGAAAGGTTATGGTGAGCCTGAAGAAATACTCGCCAGAAATGAATATCCATTTCAAGCGATTAAAAGAATTCATCTGCATTCAAAGCTTGAGCAGGAGATTGGGCCTAATAGTGATATGACTTATGTTTATGTCTTTCTTTCGGTAGCGATACTAATTTTATTAATTGGTGGTGTTAATTACGTTAATATCTCAACCGCGCAATCAATGCGGCGAATAAAAGAAATTGGAATTCGTAAAGTCGCAGGAGCGCATCGTGCTCAAATCATCAGACAATATTTTGGAGAGTCATTCCTAATTGTATTTATTGCTAGTATATTTTCTGTCCTATTTATAGATTTATTGTATCCATACTTCAATCGGTTTTCCAGTCTTGATTATAGTTTAACTCAATTCTTCTCCTTAGGAAATATTCTTTTAATTATTGGTATTGTTGTAGGGTTAGGATTTTTGGCTGGATTGTATCCTGCCCTTCTAGCCTCAGGGTTTTCAATTGAAGATAATATTAAAGGAGCTAAAAAAGTTGGGTCTTTTAGTCATCAACTTAGAAAAATACTCATTGTGCTTCAATTTGCAATATCCATTTTCTTAATTTTTAGCACACTTTCAATATTTAAGCAATTACGATTATTTAATAATAATGAATTGGGTTTTACAAAAGAAAATGTAATTGCTGTATATAGCGATAGTGACTTAAGAAACGCTATGGAAAAGGATTATCAGACGTTTAAGACCGATGTACAAACTAATCCTCAGATATTAAGCATAAGTTCAACTTCCAATTTACCAGGAGAACGCACCAGCGTCGAGAGTTTGAATTTCGAAGGGTATACACCGGAAGGTGGAATGCCAAGCCTTCGTTTCATTATGGTTGATGAAAATTATTTGGAAACCATGCAAATTGAATTATTAGAAGGTGACGGCTTTCAGATCAATGCAGATACAAATATCCAGTTTGTAATTAATGAGAGCTGTAAAGAAGCTATTGGATTGGATAATCCAATTGGGTGTTATGCAACAAACATTTGGAGTGTGAGAGGTAAAATAGTAGGTGTGATGAATGATCATAATTTTGCATCTTTACATGAACCTATAGAGCCTTTGGTGCTGTCGTATGCAGATCCTGGCGTGAGCAGTAAGATTTTATTCAGATATACCGGTGATAAACAAGAGGTGGTTAGTTACCTGGAAGGAAAACTTAAGGAATACAATCCAAATCATATTTTTAATTATAAATTTATTACGGATCAGTGGGACAGTTTATATGAAACAGAGATCAAAGCAGGAGATACTTTTGGTGCATTTACACTTCTTGCTATCATTATCTCATGTATCGGATTGTTCGGGTTAGCTGCATTTACTGCTGAATCAAGAATGAAGGAAATGGGAATACGGAAAATTCATGGAGCCGGATTATTGGATATTTCAAAAGCATTTGGATTGTCATTTATTAAACTTATATTAGTTGCTTCTGTTGTTGCCACACCCCTTGCCTGGATTGTTATCAGTACATGGATAGAGGGATTTGAATATCAGATTGAGATGAGTTGGCTGTATGTTTTATATTCGCTTGCTATTATTTTAGCAATTTCATTTTTAACTATTTTATATCAAATGATAAAAGTTCATAGGGAGAGTCCTCTGAATCATATAAAATATGAATAGCACGAAATAATAAGAATATCTAACCGCTTATAAGAAATGGAATAACAGAGTCGATTTGGCCCTCTTATCAGTTTTTAGCCAATGCCATAAATTTAGTAATCATACTTTCTCTTCCATAAATTTTTAAGCCAGCTACGGGTTTTATTTTCGTGCGGATTATTACCTGGTTCATATAATTTTCTGTTGCTAACTTTATCAGGAAGGAATTCATGATCTACAAAATTACCATCAAATTTGTGTGCATATTGATAATCTTTCGCATAACCGATATCTTTCATGAGCTTAGTAGGAGCATTACGCAAATGAAGTGGAACGGATAAATCACCGGTTTGGCGAACCAATTTTTCAGCCTCTTTAATGGCCATATATGTTGAATTACTTTTGGGAGAGTTGGCTAAATATATTGCAGTCTGTGATAATATTATTCTTCCTTCAGGCCATCCTATTTTATTTATGGCATCAAAACAGGCATTTGCCAGTAGGAGCGCATTTGGGTTTGCATTTCCAATATCTTCAGACGCCAGAATCAACATTCTACGGGCAATAAATTTAGGATCTTCACCCGCTTCCACCATCCGGGCAAGCCAATAAACCGATGCATTGGGGTCACTTCCCCGCATCGATTTGATAAAAGCAGAAATGATATCATAGTGCATTTCTCCTTGTTTGTCATACATTGCCAAATTCTGTTGAATAATTTCCAGTGCTTTTTTATTGGTGATTTCAACTTTCTCTTTATTCTCAGTTGCAACAATTATTTCAATTGCGTTGTATAATTTGCGAGCGTCACCACCTGATATTCTATACAATGCCTCTTCTTCGAGTATTGCTATCTCAATGTTTTTTTCTTTTTTAAAATATGAAATAGCATTTTCAGCCAATTGCTTCAGATTGTTTTTGTCAAGTGGTTTTAAGATATAAACCTGACAACGGGAGAGCAGGGGAGAAATCACCTCGAAGGATGGGTTTTCCGTAGTGGCTCCAATTAAAGTCACGATTCCTTTTTCAACCGCTCCTAGTAAAGAGTCCTGTTGTGATTTGCTAAATCGATGTATCTCATCAATAAACAATATAGCGTTGTTTCCGGCTCTTGCCAGTTCTATTGCTTTACGTACATCTTTTACCCCTGAACTAATGGCACTCAAAGTGTAAAACGGACGACTGAAAGTTTGAGAAATAATATATGCTAAGGTTGTTTTTCCAACTCCGGGAGGGCCCCAAAGTATCATTGAAGGAATTGAATTTGCTTCGATTGCCTGGCGTAGTATTGCATTCTTTCCAACTAAATGTTCTTGTCCAATATACTCATCAAGTGATAACGGTCGGAGCAGCTCAGCCAGTGGTTTTAAGTTTGACATACGAATGATTATAAATACAAGCTGTTACAAAAGTAGGTTTTTATTGACACTATCCTGCCTCCAATACGTTTTTGTGTTTTCCTGATTTTTACAACCTCGTTAATCAGTAACTCGTGCTGCAATGATTCTTTCTCCAATTGCTTTTTATGTTGGTAGTAAGCCTGTCTGGTGTAGCCAAGCAATGAGCAGAGGGCAGTTATACTGCGACTTTCCCTTTGGCTTACGTTATTTACCGCTTGGCACCAAACTTTTTTCGCAAGTCCTCCCCGGTATGCTCTTCAGAAAGCTTTAGTATTTCTTCAAGCAGTTCGCTTTTTAACTGGCTTTTATGCAAGGATGCTTGCAAAATCTTTACATCCTTGGGTAACTCAGGCTCAGGATTTTTCCCTTTAATTTCCAGATTACGTCGTTTTTTATCTTTCCAACTTGGCTTTCTGCCTTGGAAATCCAATACCCAATCACAGATAGTACGACTGGGAATACCGTATTTCGTTTCTAATCCACGGTAACTTATTGAGGCTACAACTTTTGAAATTATTGACATACGGCAATTATTTTTGATGCGTTGTGTGTGCCTTTGCCGTCATTAAACTTCAGATAATAAATTATATAAGTCTATATTTAAATAAATAATTTCTTTCCCAATTTTAGTTGAGCTTACAATATCAAGTGATTCCATTTGGTTTAGATGTTTTTTTGCGAAAGATTGATCAACTTGTCATAATGTTTCCCAACAGATTTAGGAAAATCTTCCACTTTTTCTATGCTTGAATCTTTACATGCTGATTCTATAAAATTAATACATTCAATTACCTCTTTTTGCTTTTTGTCTAGAGGGTTTAAAAACAACAACACCTCATTAAGAGATTTAGTTGTGCTTTTCATTGCATCTTGAAATCGTATCATATCCACACCTGAATTTTCAGCTTGGTTATTCTTTTTTATTCCATCTTTTACAATCTTTGTCAAAGTCACTGTGTAATCATTTGCCTCAGAAATCAAGGTAGATATTGAATTTCGAAACCCTTCAATCCATTTTAGTCTATAGTTGGAATTGTGATTTAATCGAACTTGCATTATGGCGAAAATTCCTGCAACTACAATAAACAACGGTAAGTACTGAGTAATAGTTTTGTTAAAACTCAAAGCAGTTTCCGAATTAATCAGGTCAGCATTCATAATCTATTGTGTTAAATAATTCTAAATCTTTAATTCTGACTAACGTTTTATGGTATGAAGCGTTGGGGTTTTTTCGGTTGCGTTTTTATCTACCGACAAAAATGATGGAAGAGAACTTAAAGTCCTACCAACCGCTATCTCCCCAATGATTTATGCTATGTGTTAGCCGCTAGCGTTATTTTTATTGTTTTCTCTTCTCTAAATAAATCAAAGTCAATTTATCATTAATCTCTTGTTGCTTATATTCTCTGTATCCAAGTTTATTATATAAGTATAAACTCTTTTGACTTTTAAATCCAGTAAATAACTCAAATCTGTCACAATCCATATATTTTGCTTCTATCGAATCCATTAGCATTCGACCTATTCCTCTATTTTGAAAGTCTTTACTTACAATCAATCTGCCAATATAACAAGTTCCATTCTTTGAATATCCTCGAACAGAAGCAATGATTTCTCCATCAAATTGTCCTTTTAAAATGGTCATCTTAGCAAAATTGTTTTCTATTGATTTCAAATCCTCATTCAATGGAGGAATATCATAATAATCATGAATCTCTGCTTCGCTAATATAACAATCCTTTTGTAGTTGAAGAATCGTTTCCAAATCATCTTGATTCGCTAAAGATATTTCTATCTGTTTGTTCATAAATTTCTTTTAATCTTTTTTCACGCTTCCAACTAACGTCAAAGTTCATTGTTTTATATTCAGTCAATTACTTTTTTTGTATTTTATTCATTTCTAACTCTTGTCTCCCCCCTTCGTTAGCCAAAGAACTCAACTTTTTTCGACAGTAGGGGGATTACCGCCAACGTGTTTGTATATGGTTTGTTGCGTGTTTAAACACTAAAGTTAATAAATATAAACCGAATAGAAAACCCGACAGGATTTTCGTAAGTAGGCTAGAACTAGCAATAAATTATATACG
>PIVJ01000245.1 GCA_003353955.1 Bacteroidota bacterium
TCGGCCGTAGCAGCTGAGATTGCAGCATTGGCTAGTTCAGCATATTGAGCAGTATCAGAATATGTAGCTTGATCAGCAGTAACAGCTGAGATTGCAGCATTGGCTAATTCAGCATATTGCGCAGTATCAGAATATGCAGCTTGATCTGCCGTAGCAGCTGAGATGGCAGCATTTGCTAATTCAGCGTATTGTGCAGTATCAGAATGTATTGCCTGATCTGCCGTAACAGCTGAAATTGCAGCATTTGCTAATTCAGCATATTGAGCAGTATCAGAATGTATTGCCTGATCTGCCGTAGCAGCTGAGATGGCAGCATTGGCTAATTCAGCATATTGCGCAGTATCGGAATATGCAGCTTGATCAGCCGTAGCAGCTGAGATGGCAGCATTGGCTAATTCAGCATATTGAGCAGTATCAGAATGTATTGCTTGATCTGCCGTAGCAGCTGAGATGGCAGCATTGGCTAGTTCAGCATATTGTGCAGTATCAGAATATGCAGCTTGATCTGCCATAGCAGCTGAGATTGCAGCATTGGCTAGTTCAGCGTATTGCGCAGTATCAGAATATGTAGCTTGATCAGCAGTAACAGCTGAGATTGCGGCATTTGCTAATTCAGCATATTGTGCAGTATCAGAATGTATTGCTTGATCTGCCGTAGCAGCTGAGATTGCGGCATTGGCTAGTTCAGCATATTGCGCAGTATCAGAATGTATTGCCTGATCTGCCGTAGCAGCTGAAATTGCAGCATTGGCTAGTTCAGCATATTGAGCAGTATCAGAATATGTAGCTTGATCTGCCGTAGCAGCTGAGATGGCAGCATTGGCTAGTTCAGCATATTGCGCAGTATCAGAATGTATTGCTTGATCTGCCGTAGCAGCTGAGATTGCAGCATTGGCTAATTCAGCATATTGCGCAGTATCAGAATGTATTGCCTGATCGGCCGTAGCAGCTGAAATTGCAGCATTGGCTAATTCAGCATATTGTGCAGTATCAGAATATGCAGCTTGATCTGCCATAGCAGCTGAGATTGCAGCATTGGCTAATTCAGCATATTGAGCGGTATCGGAATAGCTTGCCTGATCGGCAGTAGCAGCTGAGATGGCGGCATTGGCTAATTCAGCGTATTGAGAGGTATCAGAATATGCAGCTTGATCTGCCGTAGCAGCTGAGATTGCAGCATTGGCTAGTTCAGCATATTGTGCAGTATCAGAATATGCAGCTTGATCAGCCGTAGCAGCTGAGATGGCAGCATTGGCTAATTCAGCATATTGTGCAGTATCAGAATATGTAGCTTGATCTGCCGTAGCAGCTGAGATGGCGGCATTGGCTAATTCAGCGTATTGTGCAGTATCAGAATGTATTGCCTGATCGGCCGTAACAGCTGAGATCGCAGCATTGGCTAGTTCAGCATATTGTGCTGTATCAGAATGTGTAGCTTGATCTGCCGTAGCAGCTGAGATTGCAGCATTGGCTAATTCAGCATATTGTGCAGTATCGGAATAGCTTGCCTGATCGGCAGTAACAGCTGAGATTGCAGCATTGGCTAGTTCAGCATATTGTGCTGTATCAGAATGTATTGCTTGATCTGCCGTAACAGCTGAGATTGCAGCATTGGCTAGTTCAGCATATTGCGCAGTATCAGAATGTATTGCTTGATCTGCCGTAGCAGCTGAGATGGCGGCATTGGCTAATTCAGCATATTGCGCAGTATCAGAATATGTAGCTTGATCTGCCGTAGCAGCTGAGATTGCAGCATTGGCTAGTTCAGCATATTGCGCAGTATCAGAATATGTAGCTTGATCAGCAGTAACAGCTGAGATTGCAGCATTGGCTAATTCAGCGTATTGTGAAGTATCGGAATATGCAGCTTGATCAGCCGTAGCAGCTGAAATTGCAGCATTGGCTAATTCAGCATATTGCGCAGTATCAGAATATGTAGCTTGATCTGCCGTAGCAGCTGAGATTGCAGCATTTGCTAATTCAGCATATTGTGCAGTATCAGAATATGTAGCTTGATCTGCCGTAGCAGCTGAGATGGCAGCATTTGCTAATTCAGCATATTGCGCAGTATCAGAATGTATTGCTTGATCTGCCATAGCAGCTGAGATGGCAGCATTGGCTAGTTCAGCATATTGAGCAGTATCAGAATATGCAGCTTGATCTGCCGTAGCAGCTGAGATGGCGGCATTTGCTAGTTCAGCGTATTGTGCAGTATCAGAATATGTAGCTTGATCAGCCGTAACAGCTGAGATCGCAGCATTGGCTAGTTCAGCATA
>PIVJ01000947.1 GCA_003353955.1 Bacteroidota bacterium
ATAAACATGGTCCGAATGAACCCTTTCACCTTGGGTATGTGGTCTAGTGTTGTTCCTTTCCTGGTGACGAAACGTAGGAGCTCCTCAAGGCTTTCGTGGTTTCGTGGTGCGCAAGGCACTTGTGATGAGGATTTTGATGAAGTATGCGTGACCCCTGAAGGTAAGAGTGCAATTTCACAATTCCTTCTCTCTGAAGTCTACGTATCATTTTCTGTTGCTTCTTGTGGTACTCCAGTAATATTGTGTACAAGGATGATGTGGCAGAGAGAGAAAGAGAGAAATGCGGAGAGGAGTATTGACATAGGAAAGTCCCTGTCCTCTTCTCACCCATGCGTGCACTTTCCTAGGATCACCATATCAGAGTTGTGTGCTGTACTTACCTTCCACCTTTTCGTATAACGTATGTAGACCTGGCTTTCATTCAATACAGCAGCGGCAGTACCCAAGAGTGTAAGGGGGTGATGATAACCTTTGGTGCTTTGCAGGCCTCCATCACAATTACGGCAAATTACTTCGATCAGGTTCGTCATGTCTCTTGGAGATTGTTGCATTT